>JAGWBR010000015.1 GCA_021295785.1 Gemmatimonadota bacterium | reverse complement strand
ATTCGCGAGGGTGGTCGTACGGTGGGTGCGGGTGTGGTCACCGAGATCCTCGACTAACCGCCACCGCCAACCACCACACGTCACGGACAAGAGACAGAGGGACAGGAAGAGGCAGTATGGCAGAGAAGATCCGCATCAGACTGAAGGCTGTTGACCCGGTGGTCATCGACCAGACCGCCAGCGACATCGTGCGGACAGCCCAGAAAACGGGCGCTTCCGTTAGCGGTCCCATTCCGCTCCCGACCCGGCGCCAGCTGTTCACTGTGCTCCGCAGCCCGCACAAAGACAAGAAGTCGCGCGAGCAGTTTGAGCTCAAGACGCACAAGCGATTGATCGACATACACAACTCGCGGCCGCAGACCGTGGACGCCCTGACCAAGCTGGACCTGGCGGCGGGCGTTGATGTACGCATCAGAGTGGAGTAGGCACGCATGCCGGGGCTTATCGGACGCAAGCTGGGAATGACCCAGGTCTTTGACGAAGACGGACGCTCGGTGGGGGTTACGGTGATTGAAGCCGGCCCGTGTCCCATCACCCAGGTGAAGACACTGGAACACGACGGATACGACGCCGTGCAGGTCGGCTTCGGGCGAGTCAAGGACCGCAAGACGAAGCGTCCCGAAGCAGGGCACGCCTCAAAGGCCGGACTGGACTACGTACCCGCGGTGCTGCACGAATTTGCTCCGAGCGGAGACGCCGTGGAGGTGGGCTCGGAAGTAACCGTCGCCTTTTTTGAGGCAGGCCACAAGGTCCGCATCACCGGCGTCACCCGCGGGCGCGGCTTCCAGGGTGTGGTCAAGCGGCACGGCTTTGCCGGCGGACGCGGTTCGCACGGCGGCACGTCGGTCCTGCGCAAGCCGGGGTCTATCGGGGCCGGTACGGACCCCTCGCGGGTCATCAAGGGGTTGAAGATGGCCGGCCAGATGGGCGGGACAAAGCGCACGGCGATGAGCCGCCGCATTGTGCAGCTCGACGCAGACCACAACCTGATGCTGGTCGAGGGCTCGGTGCCCGGCGCGGCCGGTGGCATCGTGTTCATCAGGCCCGACCGATGAGCATGAAGGCCCCGGTATACGGCGCGGACGGCAAGTCCAAGGGCAAATTCGAACTCCCGGCCGACCTGTTTGACGGGCGGGTCAGCGATACCGTGCTTCATCAGACGGTGACGGCCTTCCTGACCAGGCAGCGGCAGGGGACCGCGGCAAGCAAGAACCGGGCCAAGGTCCGCGGCGGCTCGCGCAAACCCTGGCGACAGAAGGGAACCGGCCGGGCCAGAGTCGGTACCATTCGCTCGCCCCTGTGGCGGGGAGGCGGCGTGGTTTTTGGTCCCGAACCGCGGCCCTTCAACCCCAAGGTGCCGAAGCAGGTCCGGCGTTTGGCGGTGCGGTCGGTGCTCAACGCGAGGGCGATGGACGGCGACCTGGCCGTTCTGGAGCCGTTGCGGCTGGAAGCTCCCAGGACCAAGGCGGTTGCCACCCTTCTCGACGCGATCGGCCCCGAGGGCAACGTGTTGATTCTGACCGACGGACTCAGGCCAGTGTTCCACCTGTCTGCCCGCAACCTGGAGGGAGTCAGGGTACTGCCCTGGGGTGAACAGTCGGCATTTGATCTGCTCTGGTCGCATTCCGTGCTGGTCGAGGCCGGCGCGCTGGAATCGGCTGCCGCTGACAAGGCCGGCGGTGACGAGACAGGAGGTGACGAGTGAGCAAGGCTGCGAGCGACATCATTCTCCGACCGATCTTCACCGAGAAATCCTCGACGCGCCTGCAGGGCGAGGGCACCGACGCCGGCGGACACCGCCTGGAGCGCATCCGGGAACGCGGGGTTCAGCCCCGGCCGAAATACGTTTTCGAAGTCGCGCCGGGGGCCAACAAAATCGAGATCCGGCAGGCCTTCGAGGCGATGTTCGAGGGAGCCAAGGTCACGTCGGTCCGCACCATGAACATGCGCGGCAAGAAAAGGCGCATGGGCCGGTTCCTCGGTCGCAGGCCGCACTGGAAGAAGGCCATTGTCGAGGTCGCGGGCAGTCCGATTGACGTGGCGCAAGGAGTCTAGGCGATGCCGATTCACAAGTTCAAGCCAGTAACCGCCGCCTCCCGCTTCCGCAGCGTCTCGGCGTTCGACGAGATCACCCGGTCCACGCCGGAGAAGTCGCTGGTTGAGGGTCTGACCAGGAAATCTGGCCGCAACCACCACGGCCACGTGACCAGTCGTCGTCGCGGAGGAGGGCACAAGCGCCTGTACCGCCGCATCGACTTCAAGCGTGGCAAAGACGGGGTGCCCGGCAAGATCACCGAGATTGAGTACGATCCCAACCGTTCGGCGCGGATCGCACTGGTGCATTACGCCGACGGCGAGAAGCGTTACATCCTCCACCCCCTCGGCCTCCGCCAGGGCGATACCATCGAGTCGGGCGCCGGCATCGAGCCGTCTCCCGGCAACAGCCTTCCGCTGCGTGACGTGCCGCTGGGAACCATGGTGCACGCCGTCGAGCTCCAGCCCGGCAAGGGTGCCCAGATGGTGCGCTCGGCCGGCACCTCGGCGCAGGTGGTGGCCAAGGACGCCGGCATGGTCACCGTCCGGCTGCCCAGCTACGAAATGCGGATGGTCCCGGAAGCCTGCCGGGCCACCGTGGGGCAGGTCGGGAACCTGGACCACGAGCTGATCCGCTCGGGCAAGGCGGGTCGGTCCCGCTGGAAGGGCCGGCGGCCAAAGGTCCGCGGCGTGGCCATGAACCCGGTTGACCATCCCCTGGGCGGCGGTGAAGGCCGCAGCTCGGGCGGGCGTCCCCCGGTTACGCCGTGGGGCAAGCCGGAAGGCCGCAAAACACGCAAGAAGCACAAGAAGAGCAACCGCTACATAGTCCGCGGCCGACGTCGCGGGCGTGCTACCAAGTAAGGCCAGACCATGCCGAGGAGCGTCAAGAAGGGACCGTTCATTAACCAGAAGTTGCTTGAGAAGGTGGCGAAGATGAACGAGGTCGGTCAGAAAGCCGTGATCAAGACCTGGGCCCGCGCTTCGACCATCAGCCCCGACTTCGTTGGTCACACGGTGGCCGTCCACAACGGCAACAAGTTCATTCCGGTCTACATTACCGAGAACATGGTGGGGCACAAGCTCGGCGAGTTTGCGCTCACCCGGACCTACCGCGGCCACGCCGGGACCCAGAAGGACAAGAGGCGATGAGGGCTGTGGCCAGAGCGCGCAACGTTCGCATGTCCGCCCGCAAGATGCGGCTGGTCGCCGACCAGGTCCGCGGACTGAACGTGAACGAAGCCTATTCGGTGCTGCGGTTCTCGAAAAAGAGGGCAGCCGGCCCCATCGGCAAGGCGCTGCGTTCGGCGGTCGCGAATGCGGCCTACCGGGCCGACGAAGAGGGCGAGGCACTCGACAAGGACGACCTGTATTTGACCGAGATTTTTGTTGACGAGGGGCGGACCATGAAACGCTGGATGCCCCGGGCCTACGGTCGGGCCACCCCCATCCTCAAACGAAGCAGCCATGTGACGGTAGTTGTCACCGAACAGGAGAACTGAGGTTGGGCCAGAAGACTCACCCTTACGGGTTCCGACTGGGCACGGTCAAGCCGTGGAAATCGCGCTGGTTCGCATCCAGGGCCGATTTTCCTGCCCTGCTCGCCGAAGACGATAGGCTCAGGAAATACCTCCACGCCCGCCTGAGCCACGCGGCTCTGGCCAAGGTGGAAATTGAGCGCAAGCCAAAGAAGATCGTTGTCACCGTCCACACCGGCCGGCCGGGGATCGTTATCGGAAAGCGGGGCGCCGAGGTAGACAAGCTCCGCGACGAATTGACGATGCTGACCGATGCCGAAGTGTCGGTGAACATCGAAGAAATCAAACGCCCGGAGACCGACGCGCAGCTCATCTCGGACAACGTGGCTCACCAGCTGGCCCAGCGGATCAGTTACCGCCGCGCCATGAAGAGGGCGGTCCAGTCTGCCATGCGTGCCGGTGCCCGCGGAATCCGGATTCAGTGCGGCGGCCGCCTGGGCGGTGCGGAAATCGCCCGGACCGAGGGATACAACGAAGGTCGCGTGCCCCTGCACACGCTGCGCGCCGACATCGACTATGCAGAGACGCAGGCCCGTACCACGTTCGGCACGATTGGCGTCAAGGTATGGATCTTCCACGGCGAGGTCGTGGAGGACCGCCGGGGACAGACGTACACGGCCGGTGGCCGGGTCCAGCGCCGGCGCGGACGCGGAAGAGAATAGACGACCATGCTGCAACCCAAACGCACCAGGTACCGGAAGATCCAGAAGGGCCGCATGCGCGGGAAAGCGCGCCGCGGCAATCGTGTGTCTTTCGGCGACTATGCCCTGCAGGCGGTGGAGGCGGGCTGGATCACGAACCGGCAAATCGAGGCCGCTCGTGTTGCCATGACCCGGCACATCAAGCGCGGCGGGAAGGTCTGGATCAGGATTTTCCCCGACAAGCCACTCACGCAGAAGCCCGCCGAGACCAGAATGGGCAAGGGGAAGGGAAACCCCGAACAATGGGTGGCCCCGGTCAAGCCCGGACGGGTGATGTTCGAGCTCGAAGGCGTCCATGTCGACCTGGCCAGGCGCGCCATGCAGCTCGCCTCCGCCAAGCTGCCCGTGAAGACACGGTTTTTGACCCGGGAGGACTGAGGCCATGCTGAGCACCGTGGAAATGCGAGAGATGACGGACGACGAACTGAACGAGGAGCTTCAGTCGATCCAGGCGGAGCGGGCAAGGCTGAGGTACCGGGCCGCCGTGGAAGAGCTGGAGAACCCCTCCGAAACCCGAGATCTTCGCCGCCAGGTCGCGCGCATCAAGACGATCTTGAACGAGAAGGCCGCCGGGAAGCGGGCCTCGGGTGAGAGCGAAATTGGATAAGGGCCGCCGGAAAGTTCGTCAGGGCACAGTCGTCAGCGACCGGGGCAACAAGACGGTTGTCGTGTCGGTCGAGCGGAACTTGGCACACCCTCTGTACGGCAAGCAGGTGAGCAGGAACAAGAGGTACCACGCCCACGACGAAGGGAACCAGTTCCAGGTGGGCGACGTGGTCCGCATCGAGGAAACGAGGCCGCTGTCGAAACTCAAACGATGGCGCGTGCTCAATCTCGTCGAGCGGCCGGAACAGTAACTTTGACGAAGTGGATTCGGGCAAATGATTCAGCAGGAGTCCATTGTGCGGATTGCCGACAACTCGGGTGCCAGGAAGGCTCTGTGCATCCGGGTGCTCGGCGGTTCGCGGAGGCGGTATGCCCGGGTGGGCGACGTTATCGTTGCCACCGTTAAGGATGCCATTCCGGGGGGCAACGTCCGGAAGGGCGAGGTGGTCAGGGCAGTTGTCGTGCGCACCGCCAAAGAGAAGCGTCGGCGCGACGGCAGCTACATCCGTTTCGACGAGAACGCCGCGGTTATCGTGAACGAGACGGGTGAACCGACGGCCACGCGGATCTTCGGCCCCGTGGCACGGGAACTGCGCCAGAAACGGTTCATGAAGATCGTGTCGCTGGCTCCCGAAGTGATCTAGCGAGCGTCGCGGGGAGCGTCGGGCATTAAGAATGCGAAGATGAAGAATTTGAGAACAGGTGACACCGTCCAGGTGGTGTCGGGCAACTACAAGGGAGCGCGAGGGCCGGTTATCCGGTCGGTCCCGGGCAGGCGGCAGGTGGTGGTCAAGGACGTCAACGTCCGCAAGCACCACAAGGCACCAACCCGCGAGAACCCGGAGGGCGGCATCGTGTCGATCGAAGCCCCCATCCAGGCCTCCAACGTGATGTTGGTTTGCCCCAAGTGCGACGCACCCAGGCGGGTCCGCCGCAAGCGCGACCTTGACGGCACGGTCGAGCGGCTGTGTCGCAAGTGCGGTGCGCTGGTAGCGTCCAGCTAGCGAATTAGTTGGTTGAAATTAGTCGGGATCGGGGAATGAGCGAGAGCAACGGCAAACAGAACGGCACCGCGCGCCAGGGCAACCGGCCGCGGCTGCGGGTCCACTACGAAGAAAACGTGCGCCCCAAGCTGGCGGCGGAACTTGACCTTCCCAACCCGCATCAGGCACCGAAACTGGAGAAGATTGTCCTGAACGCGGGGCTGGGCGACGGGAAGGACAACCCCAAACTGCTCCAGTCGGTCAGGGACGAGCTGGCGGTGATCAGCGGCCAGCGCCCAGTGATTACCCGCGCCCGGAAGTCGATCTCGAACTTCAGCCTTCGCGAGGGGATGCCGATTGGCGTAATGGTGACGCTGCGGGGGGCGAGGATGTACGAGTTCCTGGACCGGTTCGTGAGCGTTGCCACGCCCCGGATCAGGGACTTCCGCGGGTTCAGCAGCCGTGCGTTTGACGGCCGGGGCAACTACACCGCCGGCATCAGGGAGCAGATGGTGTTTCCTGAGGTGGACTACGACGCCATCGTCAGAATTCACGGTATGAATATCACGTTTGTAACCAGCACCGACCGCGACGACGCTGCATTCATGTTGCTGCGGGAGATGGGAATGCCGTTCCGCGGACAGCCCGCGGTAGTGGCCTGACAACCGAGAAACTGTAATTCATGGCAAAGAAATCATTGGTCGAGAAAGCCGCGCGGAAACCTAAGTTTTCGTCCCGGACCGTCAGGCGGTGTCAGCGGTGCGGCCGGCCCAGGGCATACATGCGCCACTTCGGGCTGTGCCGGATCTGCTTCAGGCAGCAGGCGCTGCGCGGCGAAATTCCGGGCGTGCGCAAGGCGAGTTGGTAGCATGACCATGACCGACCCAATTGCGGACATGCTGACCCGCATCCGCAATGCCGGCAGGGCCGGGCACAAGAGGGTGGACATCCCTCTGTCCGGCATCAAGATCGAAATCGCCAGGATCCTTACCGAGAACTACTTCGTTCACGGGTTCAAGGTGCTGGAAGACGGACGACACGGGCGGCTGCGCCTGTATTTGAAGTACACCTCGGACGAGCGGCCGGTGATCCGCGGGATTGACCGCGTCTCCAAGCCCGGTCTGCGGAAGTACCTGGGCACGCGGGCCGTGCCGAAAGTGCGGGCGGGCATGGGCATCGCGATCATGTCCACCTCGCGCGGGCTGATGACCGACCGCGACGCCCGTCGTGCGGGCGTCGGCGGCGAGATCATTGCGAAGGTCTACTAGGACAGGCAGCCGCGGGGAGAGAGAAGGAGCCGAATGTCAAGAGTGGGGCGGCAGCCGATACAGTTGCCGAAGGGCGTTGAAGTCACCGTCGACGGGGTTTGCGTTGCCGTCAAGGGTCCGAAAGGCGAGTTGCAGCAGTCTTTTGATCCCGCAATGACAGTGACTGTCGATACTGCGTCCGAGGGGACCACCGTGCGAGTTGCCAGGCCCTCGGACCAGGTGAAACACCGTGCCCTGCACGGACTGACCCGGTCGCTGGTCAACAACATGGTACTCGGCGTCTCGGAGGGATTCTCGAAGAACCTGGAGATTGAGGGCGTGGGGTACCGTGCCGATCAGTCGGGTGCCGCCCTGGTCCTGAACGTGGGATTCAGCCACACGGTGAACGTGGATCCGCCCCCGGGGATTGAGCTCAAGGCGGTTTCGCAGAGGAAGATCACCGTGGCGGGGATCGACAAGGAGCTGGTGGGGCGCGTGGCGGCGCAAATCCGTCAGGTTCGCCCGCCCGAGCCTTACAAGGGCAAGGGTATCCGCTACGAGGGCGAACAGGTAAGGCGCAAGGCCGGCAAGGCCGCTGGCGGTTAGGCACGAGGGGCCGGCTGACCGGATCCCCAACAAGAAATGGAACCAGGCAAATCAGAAACCGAACGAGGCGATGAATAAAGGGCGGCAGCGAGGAAAATTGCGAGCACGGCGGCGGGCCAGAATCCGCGGGCGGATCCGTGGGACGGCAGAGCGCCCCAGGCTCGCGGTGTTTCGCAGCCTTCGGAACATCGAGGGCCAGCTGATTGACGACGAAAGCGGCACCACACTGGCCGGGATATCGACACTCAGCCCGGAAATCCCACAGGCTTCGGCGGACCAGGCGGACTCTGAGGACGCCGGGGACGGCGAGGTTACAGGCAGGACCGGCAAGACAGGCCGAGCCTACAGGGCCGGCATCCGTCTGGCCGAACAGGCAAGCGGAAACGGCATCACTCAGGTTGTTTTCGATCGTGGCGGATATCCATACCACGGTCGGGTGCGGGCCTTCGCGGAAGGCGCCCGGGCCGGCGGCCTGAACTTCTGATCAGACTGACCGGCTGACCAAGGGAACACCAGAACTATGGCGAGAGGTGGAGGCGGCAGAAGGCGAGACCGGCGCGACAGCGGCGACAATTTCAAAGAGAATGTCGTTTTCATAAACCGTGTCTCGAAGGTCGTGAAAGGCGGTCGGAGGTTCTCCTTCACCGCGCTGGTCGCGGTCGGTGACGAGCGGGGCCGCGTGGGCACCGGGCTTGGCAAGGCCAACGAGATCGCAGAGGCGATTCGCAAGGGCTTCGAGCAGGCACGGCGCGGCATGGTGGCCGTACCCATCGTCGACGGTACCATTCCGCACGAGATCATCGGTCGTCACGGTGCCGGGCGGGTGTTGCTCAAGCCGGCGCGCCCGGGTACCGGGGTGATTGCCGGTGGTCCGGTGCGGGCGGTGCTCGAGTGCGCGGGGGTCCAGGACATCCTCACCAAGAGCCTGGGTAGCGACAATCCCCTGAACATCGTGCGTGCCACCATGAGGGGCTTGCAGGAATTGTTGACGCCGGACGTTGTGGCTGAAGAACGTGGCGTGGATCCGGCGGTGATCAGGGAGCTGATGCATGGCTGAACGCATGCTGGTCATAAAGCAGACAAAGAGCGGCATCGGAGCTCAGGGCAAGCAGCGGGCGACGCTGCGGGCTCTGGGCCTGAAGCATCATCAGGACCAGGTCACCCAGCCCGACAACCGGGCAGTGCGGGGGATGCTTCACAAGGTCAGACACCTCGTGAAGGTCACAACGGTCGCAGAGGAGGACAGCTGAAATGTCCGTCGGACTTCACAACCTCTCCCCGGTTCCGGGGTCTCGTAAGCCGTCAAGGCGTCGCGGCCGCGGCCGCGGCTCGGGGCTCGGCAAGACATCCGGCCGGGGGCACAAGGGGCAGAAATCCCGGAGCGGGGCGTCTCGTCCGGCTTGGTTTGAGGGCGGCCAGATGCCGCTCTACCGGCGGACGCCCAAGCGCGGGTTCAAGCCGATTTCTCGCGTCGAGTACGCCGTGGTGAACTTGTCCCGCCTTGACGGCATGGGCCGCGACGATGCCGATCCCGCGAGTCTGGCCGAGGCCGGGCTGATCGGTAACGCCCGCCAGCGGGTCAAGATCCTTGGCGGCGGCGACATCTCCAAAGCCATGAACGTGAAGGCGCACGCTTTCAGCGGGTCCGCCCGCCGCAAGATTGAAGAAGCGGGCGGCAAAGCCGAGGTCATGGCGTAGCGGTGGCCGGTCCCAGAGCCGCGGCCGCGGCAGCCGCCAACATCTTCAAGGTCCCGGAGCTCAAGGAGAAGATTTTCTTCACCTTGCTCTGCCTGGCCGTCTACCGGCTGGGTTCCCACATTACGGCACCCGGAGTGGACGTCGTTGCCCTTCAGGCCCTGGCGGGCCAGCTGGAGGGCACGCTGTTCGGCGTATACGACCTTTTTGTCGGGGGCGGCCTGCAAAGGGCCACCGTGTTTGCCCTGGGAATCATGCCCTACATCTCCGCCAGCATTCTGTTTCAGCTCATGTCCGCGCTGGTGCCCGCGGTGGAGAAACTGCAAAAATCCGGTGAGGACGGACGCCGGAAGCTCACCCAGTGGACCAGATACGTCGCCGTGGTCCTGTGTGCTGGCCAGGCCCTCAGTTACGCCATATTCCTGGAGAGCCAGCAGGGGGCAGTCCCCGATCCCGGCTGGGGCTTCCGCCTGACCACGACCCTGGTCCTTACCACGGGGGGTGTCTTCATCATGTGGCTGGGCGAGCAGATCACCGAGCGAGGTGTGGGCAACGGCATGTCGCTGCTGATCTTCTTCTCGATCATCCAGGGTTTCCCCGGCCAGATCCGGGGCATCTGGGAGCTCTTCGATTCAGGCGCAATCAGTGCCTTCCGCCTGTTGATCCTTGGTGTGACCATGCTGGCAGTGGTCGCCTTGGTGGTGAGTTTGACCCTCGCCCAGCGAAAAATCCCCGTGCAGATTCCGCGGAAGGTCATGGGGCGGGGACGGGTCAGGGAGGGGCAGCGGTCGTTTATTCCCCTGCGAATCAACTCGGCCGGCGTAATGCCGATCATTTTCGCCCAGTCGATCATCATCATTCCCGGCACGCTGGTGGCCTTTGCGGGGAGCCCGGGGCCCGGCTCAACCGGGATGCGGGGCTTTCTTCACGCGGCGAACCAGTTCTTCCAGCCGGGCGAGTGGCCGTACTTCATCGCGTTCGGGGTTTTGATTGTCTATTTCACGTATTTCTACACATCGATCATCTTCAACCCGGCCGACTTGTCGGAGAACCTCAAGAAGCAGGGCGGTTTCATTCCCGGTGTCAAACCGGGGGCCAAAACGGCCGAATACATAGACCATGTGCTCACGCGCATCACGCTGCCGGGCTCGTTTTACCTGGCCGGCGTGGCGCTGATGCCGTTTGCGGTGTTTGGGATTTTCGATCTGCCGCAGAATTTCTTCTTCGGCGGCACGTCGCTGCTGATCGTGGTCGGGGTTGCGCTGGACACCGTGCAGCAGCTCCAGCAACACTTGCTCCTGAGGCAGTACGAGGGGTTCATGAAAAAGGGACGGGTCAGGTACAGGGGCAAACAGCGCTTCGCCTGATGTTGCAGCGCTGATGCGTCTGGTGCTGATGGGAGCGCCGGGCGCGGGGAAGGGGACGCAGGGCGAGGTGCTGGCTCGCAGGCTGGGCGTCCCCAGGCTTTCCACGGGCGACATGATCAGGGAAGCCGTGAGTTCCGGCAGTGACTTGGGCCGGCGGATCGCCGGTTACTATGAAGCAGGCGATCTGGTGCCAGACGATGTGGTGCTGGGCCTTTTCGGCGAGGCGTTTTCGGATCCGGCCAGCCAGGCCGGTTTCGTGCTCGATGGCTTTCCCCGCACTCCCGCGCAGGCCGAGGGTTTGGACGGGCTGCTTCAGAGCGTCGGGCTGGAACTGGACATCGTTGTTACCATCGACGCCCCGGACGACGAGCTGGTGCGGCGGTTGTCGGGCCGGCGGGTCTGTTCTGAGAAGGAGTGCGGCGCGGTCACACACCTGAACATGCTGCCACCGGGAAGCGGTCGGTGCCCCGCATGCGGGCGCGACAGCCTGTCCCAGCGTTCTGATGACGGAGAAGAGATTGTCCGCAACCGCCTGTTGGTCTACCGGGAGCAGACCCGCCCCGTGTGGGATTACTTCCTGAGGGCCGGGGCCAGAACGGCGTCGATCGACGGGATCGGATCCCCGGAAGAAGTGGGCCGGCGTTTGGCGGATGCGCTGGGGGTCGCCGCGTGATCCGGTTAAAGTCCCAGACACAGATTGACGGCATCGCGGCCGCCGGAGCGATCGTGGCGGAAGTCCTGGCCACGGTTCAGGATCACGCGGCCCCCGGGATCTCGACTGGATCTCTGGACCAGACCGCGGAAGAGTTGATTCGGAATCACCGGGGCGCAAGCCCGGCGTTCAAAGGTTTGTATGATTTTCCGGGCACGCTGTGCACCAGCATCAACTCCGAGATCGTGCACGGCGTCCCGTCGCTCAAGCGCCGACTGGAATACGGAGACCTGCTGAGCGTTGACGTGGGCGTGAGGCTCCACGGCGTGGTGGCGGACGCTGCGGTCACCTTCGCGGTGGGAGAGGTTTCGCCGGATGCTGACAAGCTGAGGCGAACGGCGATCCGGGCGCTCGCAGCCGGAGTTGAGGCCGCACGGCCCGGGGGCCGGATCGGGGACATCGGCGCGGCCATCAGTGCCGAGGTCATGTTAGCCGGTTTCGCCGTCGCCGAGGGCCTGATGGGGCACGGGGTCGGCGTGGAAGTCCATGAAGATCCGAGGGTCCCCAACTTTGGGGTGGCGGGGCGGGGCCAGCTGATGCGGCCCGGCCTGGTAATTGCCATCGAACCGATGGTGGTTGAGGGATCGGACAGGATCAGGACCCTCGATGACGGCTGGACGGTGGCAACCGACGACGGAGGTCTTTCGGTCCACCAAGAACACACGGTGGCTGTTACCGCGGACGGGCCGCGGATATTGACCGCGGCGCCGGCGACGGTTGCAACACGGGAGAGTTGATGGCCAAAGAAGAACCGATTCAGATGACCGGCGAAGTCGCCGAAGCCCTGCCCAACGCCATGTTCAAGGTGTTGCTGGAGAACGGGTTCGAGATAGTCTGCCACGTTTCCGGCAAGATCCGGATGAACTTCATCCGCATCCTTCCCGGCGACCGCGTAGCGGTGGAGCTGTCGC
Source organism: Gemmatimonadota bacterium (assembly GCA_021295785.1). Lineage (GTDB taxonomy): Bacteria > Gemmatimonadota > Gemmatimonadetes > Palauibacterales > Palauibacteraceae > Palauibacter. The sequence goes on along the minus strand of JAGWBR010000015.1, from coordinate 117,261 downwards.
CCTACGATCTCACCAAGGGCCGCATCACCTACCGGTACAAGTAGGGTGCGGCGGCAGGTCGGGATATTGCCGGATTCGGTAAGTCCGGCTAGTTTTAAAGGCTGGCATTGAACCGATTACTAGTTGGCGGCGCAACGCCGCCGCAACGCGGCCGAAGTCGGTTCCAAAGCGGGAAAAACCGGAGGCTTGTGACATGAAAGTCCGGGCAAGCGTCAAGAAAATCTGTGAGCACTGCAAGGTCATCCGGCGCCGCCGGGTGGTGCGGGTGATCTGCAGCCGGGACCCGAAGCACAAGCAGAGGCAGGGCTAAGGCATGGCGCGAATCGCTGGCGTAGATCTTCCGCGGAACAAGCGCGTTGAGATTGGCCTCACATACATCTATGGCATCGGTCGTTCCACGGCTCACCTTCTCTTGGACGAGGCGCGAGTCTCGCCCGATACTCGCGTGCAGGACCTGACGGACAGAGACGTGAACAAGCTCCGCCGGGCCATTGAGAACTCCCTGAAGGTCGAGGGGACGCTGCGTACCGAGACCTCCATGAATATCAAGCGCCTCATGGACATTGGCTGTTACCGTGGCTTGAGGCACCGCCGCGGACTGCCGGTAAGGGGGCAGCGGACGCACACCAACGCCCGAACCCGCAAGGGACCGCGTCGGACGGTGGCCGGCAAGAAAAAGGCACCGCGCAAGTAGCCGGGCGAGAACGGGTAACGAATGGTCAAAAGGGTAAGGAAGAAAAAACGCCACGCCGATGTCGAGGGCATCGCCCACATCCAGGCGAGCTTCAACAACACCATCATCACTATCACCTCGCCCAGTGGCGACACGGTGGCTTGGGCCAGCGCCGGCAAAGCCGGGTTCAAGGGATCCAAGAAATCCACCCCATTCGCCGCGACCATCGCGGCCGAGTCGGTGGGGCGGGAAGTGTTCGGCATGGGAATGCGGCATGTCCACGTGCAGGTACAGGGAGCGGGGTCAGGTCGCGAATCCGCCATCCAGTCCCTGCAGGCGGCCGGTCTTACCATCAAATCGATCAAGGACGTGACCCCGATTCCCCACAACGGGTGCAGACCTCCGAAAAAGAGGAGGGTCTGATTTAATGTCCCGTTACACAGGCCCCGTGTGCCGTCTTTGCCGGCGCGAGGGCGAGAAGCTCTTCTTGAAGGGCAAGCGGTGCATCACTGACAGGTGCGCGATGGAGCGCAGGCCCCATCCGCCGGGCGAACAACCCGGCGGACGCCGCCGCCGTCGCCCGTCCGAATATGCCCTGCAGCTGAGGGAGAAGCAGAAGGTCAAGAGGATTTACGGGCTGGCCGAGAGGCAGTTCCGGACCATGTTCGAGAACGCCGCGCGCGTCCCCGGAATCACGGGCGAGAACCTGCTTGCGGCGCTGGAAAGCCGGCTCGACAACATCGTTTACAGGTTGGGGTTTGCCCCATCGCGCAAGGCCGCCCGGCAGTTGATTCGCCACCGGCACGTTCGTGTTGAGAGGCGCACGGTTGACGTACCGAGCTTCTCGGTCCGTCCCGGCGCGGAAATCTCGGTTGCTCCGCACGCCCGCAAGTTCCCCATGGTCATCGAGGCCATCGAGGACAGGCGCAGCCGCGACCAGCTTTCCTGGCTGGGCGTGGACTACGAGAAGGGTACCGGGCGGATGCTCGAAAGGCCGTCGCGCCACGACATTCCGCTTGCGGTCGAGGAGCAGCTGATCGTTGAGCTCTACAGCAAGTAGGAGATTAAATGACGGTATCGGTTGATCTGGCGGGACTCCAACTACCGGGGTCGGTCGAAGTCACGAACCTGGGCCCCGGCGGAAACCGCGCCCGGTTTGTGCTGGAACCGCTGGAGCGCGGTTTTGGACAAACGCTCGGCAATTCCCTCCGGAGAATACTGCTGTCCGCGCTGCCGGGATCGGCGGCCTGGGCGTTCAAGGCTGACGGCGTCCACCACGAACACCAGACCGTGGCGTCGGTTGGCGAGGATGTCCATCAGATCATCCAGAACATCAAGCAGCTGGTGCTTCGGATGGAGCCGCGGGTCGAGGAAGCCAGGCTGGAACTGTCGGCATGGAAGGCGGGTCCGGTTTTGGCCGGTCAGTTCACCAAGTCACGGGACCTGGACATCGTCAATCCCGGAGTGGTTCTGTGCACCCTCCAGGAAGACCTCCCCAAAGAGCGGCCCTTGAACATGACCCTGTGGGTGAACCGGGGTCGCGGGTTCACGATGGCCGATGACCATCCTGACTTCCACCGCGACGACCAGCGGTGGCGCGACTTCCCGCTCGGGACAGTGCGCATCGATTCGATCTACAACCCCGTCCGGCGCGCCAACTTCACCGTTAGCGAGACGCGGGTGGGCCAGCGCACCGACTTTGACCGGCTCGAACTGGACGTCCAGACCGACGGGTCGCTCGACCCCACCGAGGCCGTCGCCCAGGCGGCGGAGATCGCCAGTCGTCACCTCGGCTATTTCGAAGCTCTCAGAGACATGCCGGAGGGGAGCTCGTCGCTCTTCTCGGTGCCCGATGAGGCCGAAGACGGAGCGGCGGCGGTACCGGCGGCAGCTGCAGCCGAAGCGAACGGAGCCGTGTCCGGCGCCGCCGACGAAGGCCGTGGTGCCCCGGAGGCGGACGGCACGGACGCCGGCGAAGATGCTCCCTCCGAATCGGTACTTGAACGTCCGATTGCAGCATTTGACGGCATCTCCAAGCGTGTCAGCGACGCCCTGAGCGCTGCCGATATCCACACCCTGCGCGATGTGGTCCTCAAAACCGGGCAGCAGCTGGAAAATGTGAACAAGATCGGACCCAAGGCGCTGCAGGACTTGGCGGAGGTAGCCGTAAGCCACGGGTACAGGCTGGGGATGACGCAGGACGAGTTCACGAACGGCACCGGGAGATAGAGGGCGATGCGGCACCGCAAGAAGGGCAGGGCGCTTGGCAGGACGCAGAGTCACCGCAGGGCGCTTCTCCGGAATCTGGCCACCAGTCTGATTGTCCACGGGCGCATCAAGACGACCGAGGCAAAGGCGAAAGAACTTCGCCCGTTCGTAGAGAAGCTCGTCACGCTGGCCAGGCGCGCGGACCAGCACAGCATGCGTCTCGCGGGACGGCAAGTCAGCGACGATCAGGCGCTGCGTAAGTTGTTTGAAGAAATCGGGCCGGCAAACGCCGACCGACCCGGCGGGTACACCCGCGTCGTTAGGTTGGGAGCGCGGCGCGGCGACGGTGCCGAGCTTGCCATCATCGAGTTCGTCGAGACGTGAGCTCGCACGAGAACGAATGACCATCCGGGCAGGAGGATTGCGCATGTCTAACAGGGGTGAAAGTCATCTGGGGACCATGCTCGGCGTTGTGGCGGTGGTTGCCCTTGCTGGATTCATGTACTGGATGTACGGCCGGACGAAGAACATTGAGGCCGACCGGGCCGCGGAGGCTGCCGCCGCCATCGAGGCCGAGCGCGTTCTCGAGGTGGGAGACCTGCTGGCCGACCCGCTGGGTTCGGTGGGCAGGGAGGTGCAGATCGACAGCATTGCCATCGGCACCCGCCTGGGCGAGGGGGCATTTACGATCGCTCTGACGCCCGAGGTGGGCTACCCGGTCGCCATGGCCCCTGATCCGATTCAGCTCCTCCGGATGACCGAGACCAACCTTTACGGCGGTGACCAGGTCTACGTCCGGGGACGGGTATACGTGTTCACCGATTCGATCGCGCGGAACTGGGTGGAGGAAGGCATCATTGACGAGGCAATGCTCGAGATGGTGCCCTCGTCCGTCTCGTTCCTCTTCGCTGACTCGGTAACGGTCAGGTAAGGGACTGACCCATGGCACGTTTCTGTCACGTTTGCGGCAAAGGCCCCGCGGTGGGGAACACTGTCAGCAACGCCAATAACCGGCACAAGCGCCGCTTCATGCCCAACCTCCAGCGCGTCAAGATTGTGGAAAACGGGCGGAGCCGACGTGCCCGGGTCTGCACGCGTTGTATCAAAGCCGGCAAGGTCCTCAAGGGAATCTCCTCGTCCGCACTCCGCCGCTAGGCGGAGGCCGGACCAGCCAGACTCTGCGTGGCCTGCGGGTGCTGCTAACGCGCCCGTCGGGCCGGAACCGCGCGATGCGAGAGGCGCTCCTGGCACGCGGGGCCGCCGTAACCACCGTGCCCCTGATCCGGCTCGTACCCCCCGGTGACGAAGGTGCGGCACTGCGCGGGGCCGTCCGGGATTTGGCCCGGTACGACTGGGTCGCCTTTTCGAGCACCGCGGCGGTGCGTGCCCTGGCCGGGGTGATGACCGCCCGTCCTGGTTCAGATTCCGGCCTCCCGTCGGTGGCGGCTGTCGGACCGGCCACGGCCGGGGCCGCGGCCGAATACCTGGGTGTCGCGGAATGTCTGTTGCCCGATGTGTTTCGGGGTGAAGCTCTGGCTGCCGCGATTCTCGGGGCTGGTCAAGCCGCAAGGTCGGCGGTGCAAGGTGCCCCTGATGCCCGCGCGGGGGGCATGCCCGTACTCGTCGTCCAGGCCGAAAACGGAAGCCCGGCCCTGGTCGAGACACTAAGGGGGGGCGGGGCCGTGGTGGACGTGGCCCCGGCCTACGCGGTGGCCGACCGCGATCCGGCGGTTGTTTCGAACACGCTGGACTCCGCGGGACAGGTGGACTGGGTGGTGTTGGCGTCTTCGTCGGCCGCGCGGGCCCTGTCCGCGTGCGGGGTGGGGCTGCGCACGATGCGTGCAAGGGTCGCCGCGATCAGCCCGGTAACCGCCGAAACTGCCCAGGAACTGGGTTTCACGGTCGGCGCCGTCGCTGACCCCCACACCGGCGACGGGATCGTAGACGCCATCGTGACCACGGTGGAATCTGAGCGTCGGGCGCTGACGGCACAGTGACGGGCGCGTTCCCGCAACTGCGGCTGCGCCGGCTGCGGCGTACCGAAACGATCCGCGCCCTGACGGCGGAGACCTCCCTGGGTCCGGCGAACCTCGTTTACCCGCTGTTCATTGCCGAGTCCGGCCCTCCACGGCATCCACTGGCCGGTATGCCCGGTCAGTACCGGTTTGGCGCGGCGGCGGCGGCGGAAGAAGCGCGGGCGGCGGCAGACGAGGGCGTAACGGCGTTCCTGTTGTTCGGCGTGCCTGACAAGCGCGACTCCGCCGCCGCCGCCGCAACCAACCACGACGGTCCCGCCCAGAACGGTCTGCGCGCCATCCGCGCCGCGGTGCCCGATTCGGTGCTGATCGCCGACGTTTGTCTCTGCGCCTACACCGATCACGGCCACTGCGGCGTCCCCCGGTCGGACGGGACCGTAGGTAACGACGAGGCCCTGCCGCTTCTGACTGCACAGGCCGTCAGTTTCGCCGATGCCGGCGCCGACGTGGTCGCTCCGTCAGACATGATGGACGGAAGGGTGGCGGCTATCCGCGAGGGTCTGGACCGTGCCGGACACAGCCACACGGCCGTCATGCCGTACGCGGTGAAGTATGCCAGCGCCTTTTACGGACCGTTCAGAGAAGCGTGCGACTCCGCGCCGGGCTCGGGCGACCGCCGCAGCTACCAAATGGACGTCAGGAACACCGATGAGGCGCTCCGCGAAGCACGGCTGGACTTGGCCGAGGGAGCCGACATGCTGATGGTCAAGCCGGCGATGACATCGCTGGACATAGTGCGGCGTATCAGCCGGCAGTTCGGCGTCCCGACAGCCGCGTACCACGTGAGCGGGGAATACGCCATGGTCATGGCCGCGGCGGAACAGGGACACCTCGACGCGGACTTGGCGTTTGTGGAGACAGCCCTTGCCATCCGAAGGGCGGGGGCCCGAATGGTGGTGACCTATGCAGCGCGCCGAATCGCGAGGGCGCTCAACGGAGGGATAATCGGGCGATGAACGTCGCTGTAGTGGGAACTGGTTACGTCGGGCTGGTCGCGGGTGCCTGCCTGGCCGAGGCGGGAAATTTCGTCACCTGCGTCGACATACTCGAGGACCGGGTCAACCGGCTCAAAGACGGTGCAACCCCGATCTACGAACCCGGTCTGTCCCGTCTGCTGGGCAATAACCGCAAGGCCGGCCGCCTTCGGTTCACCACGGACTACGGCGAGGCCGTGCCCGGGGCGCGGGCGGTTTTTCTGGCTGTCGGCACCCCCCCCGGCGCAGACGGTCAGGCCAGCGTCGGGCACGTGATCCGGGCCGCTCGCTCGGTAGGCGAGCATTTGTCGGAGAATGCCACCGTGGTCATGAAGAGCACGGTGCCCGTTGGCACGTCCGAACTCGTTCGGAAAGAGCTGAGCGAGGCGGGCGCGCGAGGGTTCCAGATGTGTGCCAATCCCGAATTCCTTAAACAGGGCGATGCCGTCAACGACTTCATGTATCCCGACCGCGTTGTCTGTGGAGTGGACTCTGATGTTGCCCGCGACACCATGGCGCGGCTCTACGCTCCGTTCGTTCGGTCCGGGCGGCCCGTCCTTTTCATGGACATCCCCTCGGCGGAGCTGGCCAAATACGCGGCCAACACCATGCTGGCCGCGCGCATCAGCTTCATGAACGAACTATCGCGGCTGTGCGAGGTTACCGGTGCCGACATCGAGGACGTCCGCCGGGCCATCGGCACGGACCCGCGAATCGGACCCTACTTCCTTTATGCCGGAACAGGGTTTGGGGGAAGCTGTTTCCCCAAGGATGTCGCCGCCCTGGTAAGCGCCGGAAAGGCCCGCGGCGTAGATCTTCAAGTTGCCGATGCCGTGCTTCGGGCGAACACCATCCAGTGCACGGTGCTGGTCAGGAAGATCGTGCGCCGCTTCGCCACAGATCTCACGGGTCGGCGGTTCGCGGTATGGGGACTGGCCTTCAAGCCCGAGACCGACGATACCCGCCAGGCCCCCTCCCTCAAGATCATCCGGGAGTTGCTGGACGCGGGGGCCACGGTTGCCGTGCACGATCCGGCGGCCATGGAGAAGGCGAAGGCCGAGCTGCCGCCCCGGGGGGTTGACTACTGCGACAACGAGTACGACGCTCTGGACGGCGCGGACGGCTTGGTCATGGTGACCGAGTGGATGCAGTACCGGCAGCCCGACTGGCAACAGGTCGCCGCCCGGATGAAGCACGGGATCGTGTTCGACGGCCGCAACGTTTTTGATCCCCGGTTGATGCGCGAACGCGGATTCGAGCACTATCCGATCGGCCGGATTCAGACCGGCCCGGATTTGATAGACGCTTGAGAGTACTGGTTACCGGCGCGGCCGGGTTCTTGGGTTCCCATTTGGTGGATTACCTGCTCGCCAGGGGCTGCCAGGTTGTTGGTCTGGACAACCTGTTGACGGGTTCGAGGCGCAACCTCGCGCACCTGCCGGCGGAAGCGGATTTCGAGTTTGTGCAGGCCGACGTTCGCGACCCCATGACCATCGACGGCGCGGTGGACGGGGTGTTCCATTTGGCTTCGCCCGCGAGCCCGCTCGACTACCAGAAACTCCCTATCGAGACGCTCGAAGTGGGAGGCATCGGCACCAGGAACGCACTGGAGTTCGCCGGGGCGAAACAGGCCCGTTTCCTGCTCGCCTCAACGTCCGAGGTCTACGGAGATCCGCTGGTACACCCCCAGCCCGAATCGTACTGGGGCAACGCGAACCCGATTGGCCCGCGCAGCGTCTATGACGAGGCCAAGAGATTCGCCGAGGCCATGACCAACGCCTTCAGGCACCACCGGGGCGTCGATACGGTCATCGTGCGGTTGTTCAACACCTACGGGAGCCGCATGAGGCCCGCCGACGGACGGGTGGTTTCAACGTTCGCGATCCAGGCTCTGGCCGGCGAGCCCCTGACGATTTTCGGGGGCGGGCGCCAAAGCCGAAGCTTCTGCCATGTCAGTGACATCACGCGCGGTCTTGTGCTGGCTTTCGAGTCGGATTTGGCCGGGCCCGTCAATCTGGGCAATCCCCGGGAGACGACGATCCGGGAGCTGGCCGACCTCATTCTGGTCGCCGCGGAATCGGATTCCCCGGTCGCGGAGCTGCCGCTGCCGGTAGACGACCCGCGCCGCCGCTGTCCGGACATTTCGCTGGCCGAGACCGAGCTCGGTTGGAGCCCCTCGGTGTCGCTGGAGGAAGGGCTGCCAATGGTGATCGAACACTACCGGGAGTCTGATGCAAAAGCAGGGTCCGCCCGATGCGCCGCCGCCGGCGTGAGGATGACCACCCGGTGAACCTGTCTGTCGTGATGCCCGTATACAACGAGGGAGCCACTCTGCGCGTCATAGTGGAACGGGTGCGGGCGGCGCTCCCGGATGCCGAGATAGTGGCGGTAGATGATGGTTCGACCGACGGTTCGGCAGACATCCTGGCCGGGCTGAAGACGGAGGGATTGATCCACCAGTCGCTGGTGCACCCGCACAATCGCGGGAAGGGAGCGGCCCTGGCGACGGGATTTGCGGCAGTGAACGGGGACGCGGTCGTGATTCAGGACGCGGATCTTGAATACGACCCGGAGGACTACGCGGTCCTCTTGGCCCCGCTGCGCAACGGCGATGCCGATGTCGTGTACGGCTCGCGCTTCCTGAACGCCGTGCGGCCTCGGTTCAGGGACTACTGGCACTTCGCCGGGAACCGATTGCTGACCGTTTTGTCGAACCTGACCACCGGCCTGCGATTGACCGACATGGAAACGTGCTACAAGTGCTTCCGCCGCGAAGTACTTGATGGCATGGCTATTGAAGAACGCGCGTTCGGGGTCGAGCCGGAGCTGACCGCGAAGGTCGCCCTGGGGAGATGGCGCGTCACGGAAGTGGGGATCGGGTACGAGCGGAGGACTTACGAACAGGGCAAGAAAATCACCTGGAAGGACGGCGTTTCAGCGCTGCGCTGCATTGTGAAATACGGAGTGTGGAGGCGGCTCACGCGGGCCAGGGTGGCGGCTGCCGGCGAGGTGCGTGCACCAGTGCTGGCTGCCGTGTGCCTGGTGCTCGGCGGGGCATGGTCGGGTTGTGCCGATGACCCGGTGCGGAACGCCATCCGCGCGGGCGACGAACTCCTTGCGGTGGGGGCCACGGACGAAGCCATCGCCGAATACAGGCTGGCCCTGCGCATGGGAGGCGACTCGGTTCGCGTGGCGATGTTGTTGGGACACGCTCATGCGGCCGCCGGCGACGTAGACGCGGCCGTCGCCCAATTCAGGCTGGCCGACGATCCGGATCGCCGACATCAGATTGCGGCGGCCTTGGCCCAATTGGGGCGCCGCTCCCTCGCCGGCGGTCAGTCCAGGAACATGGTGCGAGCGCTGGAGATGCCGCTGGAATGGGGGATTGAGTTCATACCCCGCGACCTGCAAGGCGCCCTGGCCGAACACCACGCGGCCGAAGACAACCACGCGCTTGCACTGGCACTGCTCCTGGCTGCTACGACCGGGCCCGGCGGGGACGATTCCGGGGACGGGCAGGCCGGTACAAATCACAACGACGACTACCTGCCGCCGCTCAGGGAGACGCCGGAAGAGCTCTCCGACATTGGGCGCGCCTATGAACAGCTCGGCGGATGTCCGGTCGCAGTGCGTTATTTCGCCGGTTACCTGGAGTCGGACACCGGGAGTTTTCAGGACCGACGGGCGGTCGAGTTCCGGCAGGGGACGTGTCTGTTCCTGACGGCGCGCCGCGAGTTCGCGGCGGGTACCGCCGTGGACGACAAATCCGAGGTCGCGGCGGGTCACCTGGCCGGGGCCCGGGAACGGCTCCAGGCGATGATCCGACTGGGAACGCCCCGAACGCTCTTGATCAATGCGCATTTCCTGCTTGGTGAAGTGCTGATGGCCGAGGGGCGACTGGTTGAGGCCCGGGCAGCCTACGAAGCCGCCCTGGATGCCAACCCCCAGCGCACGCATGCTCTGGTTCGCGAGGCCGAATCGCGGCTGCGGGAACTCAGGTCGGGGGTACTGTGAGGATTCCTGGCACGCTGGGAGCCCTTGTCTGCCTGGCCGGGCTTGCGTGCGCACCTTCTGGCCCCCCCGAAAATCTCGAGCCGACCGACCTGTTCCGGTGGGCCGTGGACCGCTTCTCCGAAGGCCGGTACGGGGACGCAGTGGACGGCTTCCAAGCGTTCATTATCCGCGATCCCCTGAACCCTCTGGCCGACAGCGCGGGTTATATGATCGGAGAGACTCGCTTCATGTGGGGCCGAGAGCTTGAGGCGGCGGCGGATTTCTCGCGGTTTGCGACAAACCGTCCGGGGAGCGAGCTGGCCGACGACGCCCAGCTGGGAGTGTGCCGGTCATATTTGGCTGCCTCGCCAGGCGTCTCGCTAACGCAGGAGTTTACGCGATTGGCCATTGAGGAGTGCGACCGGTTGCTCCAGTTCTTCCCGGGCAGTCCTCTCACCGCCCAAGCAGCGCAATACGTGCTGGAGGCGCGAGCCAAGCTGGCCGAGAAGAGTTTTGAAATCGGCAAGTACTATCAGGACAACAGGCGGATCCCCGGATCGGCCATCGTCTACTACGAGAAGGCCATCGCCGACGGGCCGTCTCTCGAGCTCTTTCCGAAGCTCTTGTTTCGGATGTGGCAGGTCTACGACCAGCAAGGGTTCTCGGACGAGGCCGCAGCCGCCAGGGAGCGCCTCCTGACCGAATTTCCAGACTCGGGCGAAGCCGGGCGGATGCGCGGAGGCGACAACGATCCCGGGGCCCGCGAGGAGCCGCCGCTCCCGGTGGAGAGGGCCCCGAAGTGACCACCGTCGGGCGCAGGGTGGGGGTTTTTGGGGGGACCTTCGACCCTCCGCATGTGAGCCACGCCGCAGTGGGCCTCGCGGCGATCGACCAATTGAACCTGGACGAACTCCTGGTAATACCGGCTGCCCGCCCTCCCCACCGGCAAGCGGTGCTCCGGTCACAAGACCGATTCGCCCTGACGTCCATGCTGTTTGCGGACGTGGACCGGGCCCGGGTCAGCCGGATCGAGCTCGACCGGTCCGGGCCGTCCTGGACCGTTGACACGCTCCGCGACCTCCAGGAAGAAACACCGGGCGCTGCACTGTTCCTGATAATTGGGCAGGACCAACTGGGTGGATTCACCACGTGGCGCGACTGGCGGGAGGTTCTCCGTTTGGCGCAGCTCGTGGTGGCTCCCCGGCTTGGCGTTGCTCCCAACGGTACGGCACCGGTGTTTGATACCGGTGTGAGCTCTGGAGGCAGTGAGGTCGACAGTGCCGCGCATGACTTGGAGTACACCCAGCTGGCCATGCAGCCCACGGCCCTGGCCGGTGCCGCAATACGAGACCGCCTCCGGGCCGGGTTGCCGTTCTCTGAGCTGGCACCAGGCCGGCTGGGAGTAGCCATCCGGGAGGCATGGTCAAGGGGCGGCCAGACCGCACACGGGAGTTGCGGATGTTAAAGAACGTGGTGAGCCAGATCGTCGGGACCCGATTTGACCGGGAGATGAAACGAATCCGCCCGGTGATCGCGCAGATCAAGGAACACGAACAGCGCCTCTCGGCATTCACCGACGAACAACTGCGCGAACAGACGGACCTCTTCCGCGAGGTGATCGCCCAGCGCACCGCCCCGGCCGAGGCCCGCGTTACCGAGTTGCGCGAGGAACGTGCCAAGGCGGAGGATCCTGCCACGCGCGCCGATCTGACCGCGGGAATCGCCGACGCCGAATCTGCCTGGCACAAGGCCATCCAAGAAGTGCTGCACGAGGTCCTGCCCGAGGCGTTCGCCACGGTCAGGGAGACCTGCCGTCGGCTCTTGGGCCGCGAGTTCGAAGTCACCGGCAACAAAGTCGTCTGGGACATGGTGCCCTATGATGTGCAGCTCTTCGGCGGGATTGTTCTCCACCAGGGCAAGATCGCCGAAATGGCAACTGGGGAAGGCAAGACCCTGGTCGCGACCATGCCCCTGTACCTGAACGCGCTCGCCGGCCGAGGGGCCCACCTGGTCACGGTTAACGAGTACCTGGCCCGCCGCGACTCGCAGTGGATGGGGCTCGTCTTCGATTTCCTCGGGTTGAAGGTGGGGTGCATCGACGAGACCCGGCCCGGCACCGAGGAACGGCGTGAGGCCTACGCGGCGGACATCACCTACGGGACCAACAACGAGTTCGGCTTCGATTACCTCCGCGACAACATGGTGGTCGACCTCAAGCACCGTGTCCAGCGCGGGCATTCCTTCGCCATCATCGACGAAGTCGATTCGGTGCTGGTGGACGAGGCGCGGACACCGTTGATCATTTCCGGTCCAGCGGGGCGCGACGACAGAGACATCTACCAGAAACACAACCAGCAGGTCGCGGCGCTGGCGCGGAAACAAGCTCAGGTGGTCAACAAGCTTGTTGCCGACGGCGCCCGGCTCCTGGAAGAGGCCGAGGCCAACGACGACCCGCAGGCGCGCTGGGATGCGGGGTTGAAGCTGTTGGCGGCCCGGCGCGGCGGCCCCAAACACCGGCGCCTTCTCAAGGTTCTGGCCCAGACCGGGGCCAAGCAGGTGCTCCAGAAGACGGAAGCAGACGTAATGCGCGAGAAGCGCATGCCCGAGGTTGACGAGCTGCTTCTGTTCGCGATCGAAGAGAGAATCCACTCGGTCCACATTTCGGATCGCGGCCTGGAGATTCTGTCGCCGAACGACCCGGAGGCCTTCACGGTCCCCGATATCTCTGAAGAGGTCCAACAGGTCGAAGACCGGCCCGACCTGGATGCCGACCAGAAACGCGCCGAGATCGAGGCGCTGGAGACCGCCTACGCCGAGAAGTCGGAGCGAATCCACGTTATCCACCAGCTGGTCAAGGCTCACGCGCTCTACGAGAAGGACGTGGAGTACGTCTTGGAGGACGGCAGCGTGGTAATCGTGGACGAATTCACCGGCCGCAAGATGCGGGGCCGCCGGTGGTCGGACGGACTGCACCAGGCAGTGGAGGCCAAGGAGAAGGTGCAGGTCCGGGGCGAGACGCAGACCCTGGCCACCATCACCATCCAGAACTACTTCCGGATGTACGACAAGATCGGGGGCATGACCGGCACGGCCGAGACCGAGGAAGGGGAATTCCACGAGATCTACGGCCTTGATGTCTCCGTTATCCCCACCAATCGCCCGGTACGCCGGACCGACCACGACGACGCTGTCTTCCAGACCAAGAAGGAGAAGTACGCCGCCCTGATCGACGAGATCGAACGGATCAACAAGGAAGGTCTGCCGATCCTCGTGGGCACGACATCGGTCGAAGTGTCCGAGCTGGTCTCGCGGATGCTCAAGAGGCGGGGTCTGACCCACGAAGTGCTCAATGCCAAACAGCACGAGCGGGAGGCCCAGATCGTTCAGGATGCGGGTCAGCCCGGCGCGATTACCATCGCGACCAACATGGCCGGGCGCGGCACCGACATCAAAATCGCCGACCAGTGCATCAGGTGTGCCGATTGTCGCACGCGGTCAGGCCGGGACGTGGCCGCGCCGGGCGCGTCCAGCGTTTCCGACTCGGCGGCCAAGGACCGCGGGTGCGGGGAGGATCCGTCCTGCGGGCTCCAGATTCTTGGAACGGAACGCCACGAATCCAGGCGCATCGACCGCCAACTGAGGGGTCGTGCGGGCCGGCAGGGAGATCCCGGCGCCAGCCTGTTCTTCCTCTCGCTGGAAGACGATTTGATGCGGCTGTTCATGCCCGAACGCATGGCCAAGGTGATGGACAGGCTGGGCGTTCAGGAGGGTGAGGTGATCGCCCACCCGTGGATCACCAAGTCCATCGAACGGGCGCAGAAACGGGTCGAGTTGCAGCACTTCCAGGCTCGCAAGCGGCTGCTTGAGTACGACGACGTAATGAACCAGCAGCGCGAGGTAGTGTACGATCTGCGCTTGTACGCGCTGGAGGGCGGGGAAGACCTGCGCGGCGAGACCTGGGAGATGATTGAATCTTCTCTCCGGGAGACCATGGACGAGCGCCTGCCCGAAGGATCGCCGCCAGAGACGTGGGATCTGGAAGGGCTGCGCCAGAAGCTCCTGATCGACTACTTCCTGCGGGCCGATTTCCTGCCGGGCGACGAGGAAGGACCCGGGGCCGAGTTTGGATCGCCCGAAGACGTGCACGAACGGGTTGTCGACTTTGCCCGCGATCAGGTACGTGCCAAGCTGGACAGTTTCGGCGACGTGCGGGAACAGGTTCTGAGGTTCGTCGTGTTGTCGGTGCTGGACGAAAAGTGGAAGGATCACCTGTACGACCTGGACCACCTCCGGTCTTCCATTCAGTACAGGTCATGGGGCCAGAAGGACCCTCTGATCGAGTACAAGAAGGAAGCCTACGAGTTGTTTGTTCACCTCATGGAAGACATCCGGAAAACGGTAGCCGCCCGGCTGATGAGGGTCCAGGTGTCGGTCCGCCCCACCCATCCCCTGCCGGGTCCGCCCGCGGTGACCGCGCTGAGCGGAGCCTCGGCAGCGGCAACCGGCCTGGGGGCAGCGGGCGGCGACAGCGATTTGGTGACGGCCGGGGTCGCACCGGGGTCAGGGTCGGGTCCCGTTGGCTACGGGGACGTGCCCGCGAGTCTCAGGGCGGACGATTCGGCCCAGCGGGCGGCAATGCGCGCAGGCGGCGCGGGCCCCAGAAAACGTGCTCCGGCCGCGTCGACCCGGGAACCGGGACGCAACGCCCCATGTCCCTGCGGTAGCGGGAAGAAATACAAGAAGTGTCACGGCAAATTGTAGGGGAGAGGCATCGGTTCGGCCTCCCCGCCAGCGGCACTCCCCGAGCCCCCTGAACCGCGGGGTGACAAGGGAGATCAGGGTGCTGGCCTAGCCGCCGATCCCCTCGCTGCGCATCAACAACCCGAGGTGGGTCTGAGCCGCGTCAAGGCCGCCCTCACCCTCCTGCCAGCCGACTCGCCCGTCCTCGTTGGCGTCCACACCGGCGATCAGAGCCGCCGCCAGCTCCTCCAGCTCGGCCGCCATTGAGGCCACGTCCTCGCTGTCCGCCATTGCCGCAATGATCTCTATCATTCGGTTCGCGCGATGGACGGTATTGCGGGCGGAGGTCGCGATATGCACCGAATGGGCAGCCACACCATCGGATGCGCCCTCCGCCGCCGCGGCCAGCTCGATGTGCCGGGCCACGCCTTCGGCAGCCCTGATCAAACCGTAGCCGCCGCCGGGGCCGCCTTCGACGGTCTCGGGGTCAAGGGCGTGGAGAACATGCTGAGCGTGCGTCCGCATCCCGCTGGCGTCCCCGGCGGCGGCCGCAAGGCCTGCATGCCGGGCGGCCACCGCCGCCTCGGCCATGGCCGCTTCCATCAAACCGACCCCGTCGGGGGTGCCGCTGAAGCCCGATGCCACATGCCCGATGTGCGCGTGCGCCGGATTGTCCTGGGCTCGCGCCTCGGGGGTGCCCGCAAGCCCGGTTACAGCCATCAGCCCGCCAAAGGCAACCGCTGTGCCCAACCCAAGTGTGCGATCTCGCATGATTGCTCTCCCTGTTCCTATTGGCCCGATTGACTTGCGGTGTTTGTCTGCAACCTGCTTCCGGCCGACCCGCCTGCCCCGCGGGGTCAGTTCCCCCCGGCCTCCGAAGTCCCAGAGAGCAGCACCGACATGCTCCCTTCGACCTGAACGGTGAGGGGGCCCATTCCTGGCACCGTCATGTCCATCTGGTTAGAAGTAACCGCGTCCATCTGAAGCAGCAAACCGCGGGCCACGTCAAACCGCGCAGTTCCGTCGGATGCCAGCTGGACCGCCATGGTCATCGGCATCCCTCCGGCGTCGATCACCACGTTCTCGTTGAACTCCGAGCGGACCGCGATTACCGCAACGTCGCCCTCGACGGCCTCCAGCGTGAATGTCCGCACGAACTCAATCTCTTCTGCCCCGCCGACCACGGGCAGAGGGGCAGACGTGGAGTCGGCCCACGTGTCGCCGACGGAGACGGCCCCCGCAGGCAAAATCACGGCAGCCAATTGCGATCCTGCAAGCCCGTCCATGCCAACCAGCCCTCCGAATTCCACCGACTCATCAGTACGATCCAGAAACTCGCCCCGAGTTGAGTATCGCACGCTCTGTGCCCCGGCTTCGGGCACCTCCGGCTCAGCCCCGAACGCCGCATCCATGGCCACTTCATAGGTCACGGTGGCTTCAAACTCGTTCTCGTCGGCCGCCGTGACTTCTGACAACTCGCTCACGGAGATCTGCATCGGGGCATCAGGAAAACCCGGGACTCCGTTCATGACAGATTCAATGGACAGGGAATACTCGTAAACCTGCCCGACCTCCGGTTGCAGCCGCAGCGTAACCCCCTGCGCCCAAGCCGGGGCTGCGGCGGCAAGCGATGCCACGGCCATGCAACCGGCCAGCGCCGCAACCCCGGGCACGGCCCCCGCGGGGCAGACTTTCCTCAGACAATCAGTCATTTCCGAACCCCGATCATTGGATCCTCTCCGTGACCGTTGCAATGGTGATGAAGACATCCCCAGCGGGGAGCGCAATCGCCAATTCGTTCACCACTTCCCCAATGGTCAAATACCCGCCCGCGACGTCGAAGGTGTGTGCGCCGGACGCCGTACCGGTGATCGTAGCCTCCATGCCGCCGCCGAGCGAGATGATGGAGTTCACTTCACCTTCTTCGCTGTATTCGGCTAACCCGTCCTCAACCGCCAGAAGTTCGAATACCCTATCGATCACTATCGGACTATCTCCGGCTCCGGGAAACGGAAGCTGGAACTCGGATTCGCCAATCCACGAGTCGCCGATCGACACCTCGGATTCCGGTAGGGAGTAACTGCCGCCACGGATTGAGGATTCGAAGACCTCCACGCCTTCGATGCCCTCCGGGACCTCAAGCACCTCGACAACGTTGCCCAGGTAGTCGAATCGTACCACAAACGTCTCGCCGGTCATGTCAGGGATATCAACCCCCGGGGCGTTGCTCGCGAACATGGAGTCGATCGTCACGGCTTGTACATACGAATCCTCGTCTACCGACTCGAATACGGCCGTCGTGTACATATCCATGTCGATTGTCATGTCCTGTCCCATCGCTGGAGCCGAGACCGTGATCGCCATGGTCACGGCGTACCTCTCTTCGGCCCCCTCTTCGGCCGACATCCGGAGCAGGACCTGAGCGTCGGCCTCGGCCGGGGTGGCCGCAAGCGAAAGGGCCGAAACGACCGCTGCAGCCAGCGCAGCCACGGTGCGCGCGGCGAACTGACGAAAACCGGAAACCATGAAATCCTCCAAGTGCGAGATGTTCCCCTGCGACAAGACCTCGAAAACGACCCCGCCAACAGGCAGCGCTCCAACCGGGAGGCCGGGCCAGGCGGGCAGACCGGCAGTCTCTGGCGGGGGACTGCCCAAGGCACAGGAAACTACCCGCAATCCCCCTGCCCCCGCCACCGGGCCGAGTGGTTGAAATACGCTTGAACCGCCCCGTCAGATTCACCGCATGGCACCCCGAATATCTGACATCCCGGCCCCGGACCGCCCGCGTGAGAGGTTGCTGCGACTCGGGCCCGCGGCCCTCGCCAGTCTTGAGCTCCTGGGCGTGGTCGTCGGATCTGGCGGTAACGGCCGTTCGGCGCTCGACATTGCCGGATCACTCCTGACGCGGTACGGCGGTTCTCTGCGCGCCCTCGCCCGCACCGAGTGCCGCGAACTGCAAGCCCTGCCTGGCATCGGTCCCGCCCGGGCGGCCCAGATCACCGCAGCCCTGGCTCTTGGCCAGCGGATGGCCACCGAACCGGCCCGCACCAACCAGCGCATCGAAGGCCCCGCCGACATCTACGCCAGGCTGGGGCCCGTCCTCCGCGACCGCAGGCAAGAAGAATTCTGGGTCATGTACCTGGACGCCCAGTACCGCATCATGCTGGAACGCCGCCTCACGGTGGGCATCCTCAACCAGGGCATCATCCATCCGCGAGAAGTATTTGCGCCCGCCGTGGCCGTGCAGTGTGCCAGCCTGGTCATGGCCCACAATCACCCGAGCGGCGACCCGGAACCGTCGGCGCAGGACGTTGCGGTGACCTCCAGAATGGTGGAATCGGGCCGGTTGCTGGGTATCCCGGTTTGGGACCATGTGGTGCTAGGCGAACGGGGATACGTTAGCCTTCGGGCCAGAGGGTTGTGCAAGTAGGCGGCAACCCGGTGGCTCGCCGCGGGAAACGGCGCTTTGGAGGGTGTGGTTGGAGGCAAGGATCAAGTCTAACACAGACCGGAAGGTCGCGGGGCGCGCCGAGGACATTCTCCCCGAGCGTTTCCTGAAGGTTGCCCGCCGCAAGGGCGCCCACCTTGACCTGGATCTGGCCGCGCTGGCATACGAATTCAGCGCGGCCAAGCACCGTGGCCAGAAGCGGGCCTCGGGCGAAGACTATGTTGACCACTGTGTAGAGGTCGCCGCAGTAATCGCGGAAATCCCGCTCGACAGCGTGAGCGTGGCGGCGGCTTTGTTGCACGACTCGGTCGAAGACACCGACGCGACCCTCACGGAAGTTGACCAGGAATTCGGCCGCGAGATCGCCACAATCGTGGAAGGCCTGACCAAGATCTCGCGGGTGGAGCTGGGGTCCTTCGCCGAACGGCAGGTGGCCACTTACCGGAAGTTGCTGCTGTCCATGGCCCGCGATGCCAGGGTAATCCCCATCAAGCTGGCGGACCGACTCCACAACATGCGCACCCTCGAGCACAAGCAGAAGGGGTCCCGGGCCCGGATCGCGCTGGAGACGAGGGAGATCTACGCCCCGCTGGCCCACCGCCTGGGCATGGCCCGCATCAAGTGGGAACTCGAAGACTTGGCGTTCAAGTTCCTGGAACCCGATGCCTATGATGACCTCGCCTCGAAGGTCAATTCCACACGCACCGAACGCGAGGCCCAGATTCAACAGCTTGAGTCCGTGCTCAAGGAGGAACTGTCGCAGGCCGGTCTGGACTGCGAGGTCACGGGCCGGCCCAAACACCTCTGGTCCATCTACGGCAAGATGCTGCTCCGCGACAAGACTTTCGAAGAGATCTACGACACGCTGGCCATTCGAGTCTTGGTGGATTCGGTCAAGGACTGCTATCACGCGCTCGGAGTGGTTCATACCAAATGGACACCTTTGACCGAGCGCTTCCATGACTTCATCGCGACCCCGAAGTCCAACATGTACCAGAGCCTGCACACGACCGTGTTCGGCCCCGGGGGTCAACTGTTTGAGGTGCAGATCAGGACGCACGAGATGCACCGCACCTCGGAGTACGGCATCGCCGCTCACTGGCGTTACAAGGGGCGCGGCAGAAAAGACGACCTGGACGAGAAACTCTCATGGCTCGGCCAGGTCCTGGACTGGCAGAAAGAACCCGTGGATCCGGAAGAATTCATGGAGTTCCTGCGCATCGACCTGTTCCAGGACGAGATTTTCGTGTTTACGCCGGCCGGTGACGTCAAGCAGCTGCCCAAGGAGGCGACGCCGATTGACTTTGCGTTCGCAGTCCACACCGAGGTGGGCATGCGCTGTTCGGGGGCGATGGTCAATGACCGGATCGCACCGCTGAGCCGCCGGCTGCGCAGCGGGGACACGGTGAAAATCCAGACGTCCAAGAACCAGGCCCCCAGCCGCGACTGGCTCGGTTTCGTCAAGACCAGCAAGGCCCGCCACAAGATCAAGCAGTGGGTCAAAAAGGTTGAACGGGAGTCTTCCCTGCAGGTCGGCCGCGAGGTGGTGGAGCGGGAGTGGCGCCGGGCGGGCAAGGGCAAGTTGAGGGAGAAACACGCCACCGCCCTGGCGCGGCAGATGGGGTATGACCAGGTGGAAGGCCTGTACGCAGCGGTCGGAAAGGGCGATGTCACGCTCGGAAAAGTGGCCGCCGCGATGAAGTCGCCCGAAGAGAAGGGTGCGCGGCGGGGTCCCGCCGACCAAAACCGCGGGCGGCAGCCCGGCTCGCTGAGCAACCTGGTCGGGAAGGTGTGGCCCGGCGGGGCAGACCGGGGGATCCAGATTCAGGGTTTGGAACGGCTGATGGTTCGGTACTCCCAGTGCTGTCAGCCGGTGCCGGGGGACGAAGTTATCGGGTACATCACCAAGGGGCGGGGCATATCAATTCACCGCAACGACTGCCCCAACGTTCTGCGTCTGGCGGACGGCCCCGAAAGGCGGGTTGACGTTGACTGGGGAACCACGGACGAGCGCCGTTTCATGGTGCGCGTGGTGATGGAGGGGACCGACCGCCCCGGGCTCTTCGCCGACATCGCAAAATCCGTGTCCGACACCAAGACCAACATCCAGTCGGCCGATATCAAAGCCGTTGAGGGGGGGATGACCGGCCAGTTCGTGGTGGAGGTTGAGGACCTGTCCCACCTCCGGAAGGTGATGAAGCAGATCAGGCGGGTGAAGGGGGTCTTGTCCGTGGAGCGGAAGGAGTCGTTCGGGCAGACCGACATGACGCTCGATTGATGCCTCCAGGTGCCTCGCCAACCGCTACTTCGCCGCAGCCTCCGGGCCCCGGAGCCGAGGCTGCGCCCGCGGCCGGCGACACGCCGTTTCGGCTGGAGCTTCCCTTCGACCTGACGCAGGACCAGCGGCGCGCCGTCCGCGGGCTCGCCGGCGGGGTGCGCGGCGGACAGAGCCGCCAGACTCTTCTCGGGGTGACCGGGAGCGGCAAGACGGTGACGATGGCCGCCCTGATCGCCGAACTGGGCCGACCGGCGCTGGTCATGAGTCACAACAAGACGCTGGCCGCCCAGCTGTACGGGGAGTTGCGGCAGTTCTTCCCCCGGAATGCGGTCGAGTACTTCATCTCCTATTACGACTACTATCAGCCCGAAGCCTACGTCCCGGCCACGGACACGTTCATCGACAAGGACGCCTCGATCAACGACGACATCGACCGGCTGCGACTGCGAGCGACCTCCTCGCTTATGGAGCGCCGGGACGTGGTCATCGTGTCGTCGGTCTCGGCCATCTACGGCCTGGGGGATCCGCGCGGGTACCGGCAGCTCATGCTTGAGTTGGCGGTGGGGCAGGAGATTGCGCGCCGCGATATCCTCCGCGGCTTGGTCGGCATCCAGTACGGCCGCAACGACATCGACCTCAACCGCGGTACATTTCGCGTCAGGGGCGATGTGGTCGAAATCTTCCCAGCCTACGAAGAGCAGGCCGTCCGAGTCGAGATGTGGGGTGACACGATCGACCGGATCACCAAGATCGATCCGCTCACCGGTACGGTGATCACCGACCTTCCCCAAACCGCAGTCTACCCGGCCACGCACTACGCCACGCCCGAAGACGAGCTGGCCGCGGCGCGGGTCTCCATCACCCGCGAGCTGGAAGCCCGGCTGTTGGAGCTGAGGGGAGACGGGCGACTCTTGGAGGCCCAGCGCCTCGAACAGCGGACCAAGTTCGATTTGGAAATGCTGACCGAGATGGGTTTCTGCCCCGGGATCGAGAATTACAGCGCCCACGTGGAGGGTCGGTCGGCGGGCGAACGTCCGTTCTGTTTGCTGGACTATTTCCCGGACGATTTCCTGGCAATTGTGGACGAATCGCACGTGACGGTGCCGCAGATAGGGGGGATGTACGGGGGCGATCAAAGTCGCAAGAAAACCCTCGTCGAGTTCGGGTTCAGGCTCCCTTCCGCGCTCGATAACAGACCACTCAGCCTGGAGGAATGGGAGGGACTGGTTTCGTGCGCCGTGTTTGTCAGCGCTACGCCCGCCGACTACGAGCTGGAGCGTAGCGAGGGTGTGGTGGTGGAGCAGCTGGTCCGCCCGACCGGACTGCTCGACCCCGAGGTCGAAGTGCGGCCCGTGGCGGGGCAGGTGGACGATCTATTGGACGAGATCCGGCTGCGTACGGCCCGTGGCGAGAAGGTGCTGGTGACCACGCTCACCAAGCGCATGGCCGAAGACCTCTCGGAGTTTCTGGCGGTACGCGGAGTGCGGGTGCGCTACATGCACGCAGACGTCGCCAGCATCGACCGGGTCAAGATTCTGCGTGATCTGCGGCTCGGCGTGTTCGACGTTCTGGTGGGCATCAACCTGCTGCGGGAGGGCCTGGACTTGCCCGAAGTCTCGTTAGTGGCCGTCCTCGACGCCGACCGGGAGGGGTTCCTGCGTTCGTACCGTTCGCTGGTGCAGACCATCGGGCGCGCGGCCAGAAACGTGCGGGGCAAGGCGATCTTGTACGCCGACCGTATTACCGATTCCATGCGAATGGCCCTGGAGGAGACGGCGCGCCGGCGCGAAGTACAGGCCGAATACAACACCAGGCACGGGATCACGCCCAGGTCTATCGTGAAATCGGTAACCGAAATCCGTTTTTCGACAGCCGTTGCCGACGTGGATTCGGGGGCCTCCAAGGTGGCCGAAGCCGACCGGCCCTACGGTGACGACGAATCGCCCGAGGAGCTGGCCGCCGTGCTGGAGAAGGAAATGAAGGCGGCCGCGGCGTCGCTGGATTTTGAGGCCGCGGCGCGGCTCCGGGACGAGTTGTTCGAGGTAAGGGCGCGGCTCCAGGGCAAACAGCGCCGTGGTTGACGCGGCCGCGACCGCCGAGGCTCGGCTGGACGGCCCTTCGGTTGACCTGTGGGGGACCCTGGTCGGGGAGGCTGCCGAGCGAGACCGCGTGTTTGTGGGCCTAAAGGGGGAGCTCGGGGCTGGGAAGACCCGGCTGGTAACGGCCGCCTGCCGGGGCGCGGGTTCGCTCGACCGCGTTTCGAGCCCGACCTTTGCGCTGGTCCACGAGTACCGGGGGCCGCGCGGTCCGATCTGGCATGTGGACCTGTACAGGATTTCCGGGCCGGGGGAACTTCCGGCCCTGGGCTGGGAAGACATGGAGTCCGGGGCGGGCCCGGTCTTCGTGGAATGGTCCGACCGTGCCGGGGGCATGCTCCCGGCCGACCGGTGGGAGATTGAGCTGGGTTTTCTGCCCGGGGGACCGGCCGATGTCCGAAGGGTTCGGTGCAGGTCCATCGGGGGTGCTCCGCCCGTTCCCCCGTTTCGCGGCGCGACCCGCCACTAACCGGTGCTGAGCCTGGCGTTTGAGACGAGCGGACCTCTGGGGAGCGCTGCGCTGGGCCGGGGCGGTGACCTCCTGGGAGAGGTGGCGGTCCGCACGTTACTGGCCCGTTCCGAGGCGCTACTGGAGGCGGCGGAGGGCCTGTTCTCGATGGCCGGTTGTTCGGCCGGCGACGTGGAGCGGATCGTCGTTGGGTCCGGCCCCGGGTCGTTCACCGGAGTGCGGATAGCGGCGTCCATGGCGAAGGGATGGTGCCACTCCACGGGGGCGACCCTGTGCTCGGTGTCGAGCCTCAGGGCCGTGGGCGCGCAGGCCGGGGCAGGGAAGGCCGGCCCGGCGGTCTGCGCCATGTTCGATGCGAGACGCGGCGACGTTTTCGCCTCGGCATGGCCCGACGGATCGTGGGGAGTTCCGTTGTTCGAGAACCTCGCCGGGCCGGTTGAGAGCGTCCTCAACCGGATCGCCGCCCGCGGTGGAGGGGCACGTCCCGGGTTGGCCGGTTGGTGTTTTGCCGGGAGCGGGGCTCTGCAGGCGCGGTCCCTCATCGCGGCTGGGGGCGGGACGGTCTTGGGGCCGGTTTCCGCCGATCCCCGGGCTTCGACGCTCCTGTGGATTGCTCACAAGGATCCAGACCGTGGCGTGGCCGATCCTGGGTCCTGGACCCCCGAGTACGGGCGCGAATCAGGGGCCGTGCGCGAAGCCGAAAGGGCGGAGAGTCTGGGGTGACCAAACTGGCCCCGAGGCCGGTGTTGAGAGACATGGCTGCCGCCGATCTCCGCGCGGTTATGACTATTGAGCGGAGCGCATTCGACGAACCGTGGCCCGAATCGGCTTTCAGCGGCCTCCTCGCGCGCGGCGACGCGTTACACACCGTGGCGACGGCAGGGAAGACCGGCTGCGTGGTCGGATATTCGGTCACCCTCGTGCAGGGCAGGCTCGCCCAGCTGGCCAACCTTGCAGTCGCCGAAGGGGCCCGGCGGCGAGGACTCGGCCGGCGGTTGGCGCGGGAGGCGGTTGCGGCGTCCGCGCTCCGGGGCGCGCGGCGGATCTTCCTGGAGGTCCGAGAGGGAAACGTGCCGGCCCTCACACTCTACGAGGAACTAGGATTCGAGGCTCTGAGCGTCCGTCCCGACTACTATTCGAACCCTTCCGAAGACGCCATCGTGCTGGCCAGAACCACGGGTCCGCCCCGCCCACACGAGAGTTCTTGATACCGCGTTGATTCTGCGCCGCATCTTTTCTACCTTAGGCGGGCCGAGCGCAGCCGGGACCTGGGGCTTGTCCGGGTGCCCCCGTGTCCGCCAGCACATCCGCGCAGAGTCGGCCGCCGGTCCTCGGCGGACGGCCCACATGCCGAAAAGCCCCCGGGAGAATCTCTAATGTCCAGAAGCCTCAACAAGGCCTGTCTAATCGGAAACCTCGGTAACGACCCCGAAATCCGGTCGACCGGGTCCGGCGTGCAGGTTGCCAACCTTTCGGTCGCCACCACCCGCCGCTGGAACGACCGTAGCGGCAACGCCCAGGAAAAAACCGAATGGCACCGGGTTGTGTGCTGGGACCGTCTGGCGGACATCTGCGAGCGGTACTTGAACAAGGGTGACCGGGTGTACGTCGAGGGGCGCATCGAATACAGGCAATTTGAAGACCGGGACGGCAACACCCGATACGTGACCGAGATTCGGGCCCTCGAACTGATCATGCTGGGCGGCCGCGGGGGGGATGGTGCCCGCGGTGGTCCGCCTCCCGCGGGCGGCCGGCCAGACTCCGGGGGCCCGTCCGGGGCCGGCGGAGATGCCGGGTCAGATGTGGACGACGACCTGCCGTTCTGAGCTCGCAATCCTTCCTGGCGGTGGCGGGGGTGAGCCACCGCTCGGCCCCCGTCGATGTCAGGGAGAAGTTCGCGGGTTCGGACCCGGGCTGGGCCGGCTCGGCGGGCACAGTTCTAGCCGGTTCGGATGCTGTTGAGGAATGGGTCGTGCTGCGGACTTGCAACAGAACAGAGTCTTACGTCGGGGGCCGGGACGAGGAGCGGATCGTGTCCGCGGCCCGCCTGGCCCTGCGCGAGGCGTCGGGGATGGGGACCGGGGCCGACCGCTACATCAGGACACACAGCGGGATGGACGCGGTCGAACACCTCTTCGAGGTTACGAGCGGGCTCAACTCACCTGTTCTGGGTGAACCGCAGGTGCAGCGGCAGGTCCTCGAGGCCTACCGGTCAGCTGCGCCCCTGCAGGTCGGCGCTCTGCTCCACCGTTTGTTCCAGTCCGCCTTGTCCGCCGGCAGTCGGGCAAGGGCACGGGCCCTGTCGGCCGGCAGTGCGCCGCCACTCCCGGCGGTGGCGGTCGAGACTGCCCGCCGGGCGCTGGGCGGTCTGGAGGGCACCACGGTGTTGGTGTTCGGAACCGGACCGATGGGGCGGCAGGTGGTGGGGCGGTTGTGGCAACTGCGACCAGGCAGGGTCATTGCAGCCAGCTCCGACCACGATCGGGCAGCCGGCATGGGCCGCCATGTCATACCCATGTCCCGCGAACAAGCTCTGGACGCGATTCCCGGGGCCGACGTTCTCATTACCTGCGCCTCTGGCGCCGAGTCTCTGGTTCGTCCGGGGCACATCGGTACCCGGACGCCACACAGGCCCCTGGTTGCTCTCGACCTGGCGGTACCCCGCAACATCCACCAGGCCGTTGGCAAGGCGGCCCACGTTCACCTGCACAACGTCGACGAGTTGCACGAGATCGCCTCCCGGACAATCACCACCGATGGCGAGGCGGTGAGCGCCGCCACGGCGGTCCTCCACCAGGAAGTGGAGAGGTTCGGTCGGTGGTGGAGGGAGCGGGCCGCCGTGACCGCCGTGCGGGCCATGCGTTCCACTGCGAGCGAACTCGCCGGCTGGCCGGGTGGTCCCCCTGCCGGCCCCGCCCGGAAGGCGCTGAACCGAGTTCTCCACGGCCCCACGAGGGCGATCACATGGCTCGCGAGCCATCCTGGCGGGTCCGGCTTTCTGGAAACGCTGGAGCCCCGGCTGCGCCAGCCGCCTCCGCTGGGAGTCAGTCCGCGACCCACCACGGCCAAAGCCAGCTGAACGAGCCCTCGCGATGAGCCCCGGCCGGGTCCTCGTCACGGGCGGTGCCGGATTTGTCGGTTCCCATGTCTGCGACGCCTATCTGGAAGCCGGCTGGGACGTCACCGCCGTGGACAACCTGAGCACAGGACGTGCGGCGAACCTGAGCCCCGAAGTCCGCCTGGTCCGGCTCGACATCCGCGACCCACAGCTGAGCGCCGCATTCAGGGAGGGGAAGTTCGATGTGGTCAACCACCACGCCGCCCAGGCCAGCGTCCGCGAGTCGGTGGGCAACCCGCGGCACGATGCATCGGTCAACCTGGACGGGTTGCTGAATGTTGTCGGGCAGTCGGTCAAGTACGGCGTGCAAAGGTTCGTGTTGATTTCTTCGGGCGGAGTGGTGTACGGGGAACCCGGTCAGATCCCCACTCCCCGCACCGCCCCCAAGCGGCCGCTCTCGCCCTACGGAGTGAGTAAGTTGGCTTCTGAGTACTATATGCTGGCGTTTTCGAGGTTGTACGGGATCGGCTGTGCGACGCTGAGGTATTCGAACGTCTACGGACCGCGGCAGAGGGCAGGTGGGGAGGCGGGAGTGGCGGCGATCTTCATGGACGGAATCAGGCGGGGCGAATCGCTTGCGGTTTTCGGGGGCGGCGGGCAAACCCGCGACTATGTTTTCGTTTCCGACGTCGCGGCCGCCAACCTGGTGGTCACCGGAGCCGACCTTCCCCCGCCGGACGACATTGACAGCGTGGCGTTCAACGTGGGAACAGAAGTCGAGACCAGCGTGCTGGAGCTCGCGCGCATGGCCATGGCAACGGTCGGCAGAACCGTTGAGGTGACCCCCGCGCGGCCGCGCGATGGTGAACTGGAACGCAGCGCGCTTGATTGCTCTGAAACGCGGGCGCTGGGGTGGACGCCCGAGACATCCCTTCCGGACGGTTTGGCCCAAACCTGGGAGTCAATGAATTGATCGTTGTACTGCTTTCCGTCATCCAAGAAGCTGTAATCGACTCGCCCCTGGACATGATCCTGGACCAGACGTTGCTGACCAAGATCATTCTGGGTGTACTGGTCATTTTTTCCTTGGTTTCCTGGGCGTTGATCATCTGGAAGTTCCAGACCTTCAGGAACGTGGACTCCGAGGCAGACAGTTTTGTGTTCGCCATGGAGCAGGCGCGGGACCTGACCGAGGCCAGAAGCGCCCTGCGCGCTCTTTCCGATTCGCCCTGTGCGCGCCTGTTCAGGGAAGGGATGCTCTTTTACCAGGAACTCCGCCCGGGTGCTTTCGACGAAGAAAAACCAAGGCGGGGACTCTCGCCCACCCAGTTGGACGCTCTGTGGCTGGTCCTTGAGAAGAATCTCTCGCAGGAACGCGACGAACTGTCGCAGGGGCTCCAGTGGCTGGCGGTGATCGGTTCGGTCAGTCCCTTGCTGGGCCTGATGGGGACCGTGGTCGGAATCATGAACTCGTTCATCGGCATAACCGCCCAGGGCTCGGCCAACATCGCAGCGGTGGCACCCGGAATCGCCGGCGCACTCGCAACTACGGTGGCGGGCCTGGCGGTGGCGATCCCCGCGGTGATCGCCTACAACTCCTATGCAGCACGCCTCAAGTTGTTCGTGGGCGAGCTGGAGGGTTTTGCCAGCGAGTTCGTCGGCACCCTGGCGCGCGAAGGACGCCTGTGAAGCGCCGCTTTGCCCATTCGGCCGACCACGGTGCTCCGGCCGAGATCAGTGTCACCAGCCTGGTGGACGTGGCCTTCACCCTGCTCATCATCTTCATGATCACCGCCCCGATTCTGCAGGGGGGGATCGAGGTGGAAGTGCCCGAGGCGGTGTCGGGGCCATTGACCACCTCCGAAGCGGTGGTGATCTCCATTGACTCCGATGGCCAGATCTACCTGGAGGAAGCCGCGGTGACGCGGGACGAACTGGAAGGGTCTCTTGGGCGGATTCTTACCGCCCGGGAGACCCAGGACGTGTTTATCAGGGCCGACGCCAACATCCGGGCGGAGCTCTTTGTGCAGGTCATGGGGATAGTGCAGGAAGCCGGAGCCAACGTGAACATCGTCACCACGCCGCCGCCGTCGTGACTTCCGCCGCCGGGCGGAGGAACCGGCGAACGGGCCGGCGTGCGTTCTTCGGCTCCTTGGCCGGGCACGGTGCCGTGGCCGCCGCGGCTCTCTTCGCGAGCCTGGCCCCGTCGGCTCCGGCGGTGCCCCAGACCGTGCGAGTGCGTCTGGTGGCTGCGGCCCCCGAAGATGCACCGATCAGGGAAGAGTCAGCCGTACCCGAAGTAGCCGAAGACCCCCACGCCCGAGCCGGTTCCGCAGGTCGAGACACCCAAGATCGAAGAAGAAGAAGTGATCGAGGTGGAGCCCGAGCCCGATGCGGAACCGGCGAGAACCGAAGAAGTGGGGGAAGAGGCGGTCGACGTGGAGATCGAAGGTGCCCCCAGCTCCTTTCCGGAGTACTACCAGAACATTGTCCGTCAGGTTCACCGTTACTGGCGGCAGCCGGGGGGCACGCGGGAAGAGCATGCGCAAGTTGTTTTCCGCATTCACAGGGACGGTTCCGTCTCTGATATCGAGGTCACCGTGAGATCCGGCAATCCGTTCTTCGATACGTCCGTGGTAGCGGCCGTGGAATCGGCTGGCCGTGCCGGGGCGTTCGGGCCGCTGCCCGAGCTGTTCCCGGGGGATATCATGCGGATTACGTTCGACTTTGAGCCGGTGGGAGCCGAGCGGTCCTGAATCACCGCGTCCGTACGCCCGGGCTTCGCCGCGCGGGTCAGGCCGGCCGTTCGGCAGTGCCAGCCGCTCTGGTTGCGGTGCTTGCGGGCCTTGCTCCCGGTGGAGTGATCGCGCAGGAGCCGTCAGACGATGGCAGCGTGCGACTGGGGATTACCTACGAACCGGGCCGGGCACCTGCCCTGAGCGTGGCACCGGTGGGAGCTCCGAGCGACCTGGAAGTGGCTGCCCGCGAGGTGCGCCTGATCCTGGAGCGGGATCTGGATTACTCGGACCGCTTTCGGATCACGCCCCCGCTGTTGGAACGGGTCTCTGACCCGCCGAACTACGCGCTTTGGAACGAGGCCGACGTGGTCTACCTCGTGGCCGCGGATCTCACCGGTACGGCCACGCGTCCCGTTCTGCGCGTCGGACTGCACGATGTTGTGTACGGTACCATGACCAATGTGCAGGCTTTCAGCCTCCCCTCACCCGCTTCGCCGACCTTCAGGATGGCCGTCCACCGCGTGTCCGACCGGATCGTGAGCTGGGCGACCGGCGGCCAGCAGGGGATGGCGGCGACCAGAATCGCCTTCCGCCGCAGATCGTCCGATGGCCGGTCCTCGCTGTGGATCGTGGACAGCGACGGCGAGAACCTGACCAGGGTTGAAACGGGCTCGGCCGATGCGGTCTACTCGCCTTCGTTTTCGCCGGATGGAGCACGGATTGCGTACACCTCTCGGAGCGTGGATGCGACCTACGGTCTCCACGAAGTGAACCTCTTGACCGGCCGCCGCGAGGAAATTGCTTCGGGGCAGTTGTTGCTCACACCCGAATACACCCCTGGCGGAGAACTGGTATGGGCTTGGGGCCGCTCCGGGCGC
The DNA here is from genome assembly GCA_021295785.1 of Gemmatimonadota bacterium. Lineage (GTDB taxonomy): Bacteria > Gemmatimonadota > Gemmatimonadetes > Palauibacterales > Palauibacteraceae > Palauibacter. The sequence continues at coordinate 87,672 of JAGWBR010000015.1, read as the reverse complement.
ACGTCGATTGTAACCGAGCGAGGTGCGGTCCTGTCTGATACGGGAGCCGACGCGCTTAACCCTACGTTCTCGCCGGACGGGAGGCAGATGGCTTACGTCTCCGATCCGGCCGGCCAGCCCCAGATCTATGTGCGGGAAGTGGGCCGCGCGCCGGCCAGAAGAATAAGCGTGTACGTGCGGGGGGAACGCAGCAACGCCGCCACACCGGACTGGTCGCCCGACGGTAGGAGGATCGCATATTCGGCATTGGTGGCGGGGCAGTGGAGAATCCACACGGTCAACCCCGACGGCACGGACCGGCGTCAAATCACATCTCGCGGCGACAGCGAAATGCCCAGTTGGGCCCCTGACAGCCGTCACCTGGTCTTTTCGGTCGCGGATTCCAGGGGCAACTCAATGTGGATTGCCGACACGGTGACCGGGCGCTCCCGGATCCTGACCTCGGGGTTCATCGACGAATTGGCCGACTGGTCAACTCCGGTGCGCTGAAGATGGCGATCCGGTTAATTTGGCACCGGTAAACCAAGAACGGACGATCCATGCCCAGTTTGGCTAAAAGGAGCCCGAGTATGAACCGTATGCACAGCGTCTTCACCCTCGCAATTGGACTGGCCGTGGTGTCTTGCGGCGGGAACCCGGAACCAGAGGTCTTCGAGTTTCCCCCGCCCGTCGAAGAGCCGGCACCTGCACCAGTAGACGACGGCTCGGCCCGCCTTGAGGCGATGGCTGCCGATTTGTGCGCCCAGGCCGCGCAGGCCATGCAAGCCGGAGACTACACGCTCGCCCGCCAACGCCTCGAAGAAGTGCTCGCCAGCTACCCCGGGACCACGTGTGCCGACGGTGCGCCCGCCCAACTGGAGAGGGCCATGGCGATGCAGACGCTGACGGCGCGAATCTACTTCGGTTTCAACCTTTCCGAGATCACCGACGAGGCCGCGGGGATTCTCGCCGCCAAGGCCGACGTGATGAACCAGCACCAGGCCGTCATGCTGACCGTCGAGGGGCACTGTGACGAGCGCGGCTCGCTCGAATACAACCAGGCGCTGGGGCTCCGCCGTGCACAGGCCGCGGCCGACTACCTGGGATCGCTGGGGATTGATGGTGCCAGGCTCCGGGTGGTGACGTTCGGCGAAGAGCGCCCACTGGCCATGGGCCGGAATGAGTCGGCGTGGGCACAGAACCGGCGCAGCGAATTTGTCGTCACGGCCGGCGGTCTCCGATGACGATTACCGTTCGAGACTGCGGCACGGCCCGCACCGCGGCCGTGATTGCCCGACTGGGGCTCGTCGCGGCACTCTTCCCCCTGGCGGGCTGTTTCGCGACCAAGGCCGATGTCGAGGTCATGGGAAGCTCGGTGCGGCGGGACGTGGCGGCGCTCCAAGAAGGCCAGCGTGCCATCATGTCCGGGCTGCTCGGAGGCCTTGATTCGCTGGAAGCGGCCGATAGCCGGCTCCAGACCACCATGCTGGGCGAGCTGGAGCGGCGCATCCGCAGTCTCGAACGGCTCTTCAACGAGCTCTTGGAAGTATCCAACCAGAACAACCTGCTCCTCCAGCAGATACTGGACGAGATGGCTGATTTGGCCGCGCAGGCTCCGCCAATGGGAGTGCAACCGGGCATCCCGAACGTGTCGGGCGCTGACCCGGCGGGCCCCGGAGGGGGACCTGCCAGCGCAGCCGGCCGCGGGTCGTCGGCGATGAGCGAGGCGGTAGCGACCCAGTTGTACGGAATGGCCCTTGACCAGTTCAACCGCGGCAACGTGCAAGCCGCCCGCGAGTCGTTCCGCAACTTCCTGGCCGAGGATCCCGACCACCCTCTCGCACCCGACGCCCAGTTTTTCTTGGGACGGGTCTACGAGGACCTGGACGACATCGGGAACGCACTCGCATCCTACCAGCGCGTAGCCGAGCTCTACCCGGAATCGGGCAGGGCTCCGTCGGCCCTTTTCAGACGGGCCAGGCTTGAGGCCGAACGCGGCAACACCGCCATCGCGCGGCGGCTTCTGGAACAGGTCGAGACCAAGTACCCCGACAGCGTGGAAGCGCCGCTGGCTCGCGAGGAAAGAGCGCGGCTGGGAGGCTGAACCACCTGGCAACGCCCGACGCCAAGGAAATGCCGTTCCTCGACCACCTCGAGGAGCTGCGCAGCCGCCTCATAAAATGCCTGGTGATTCTCCTCATAGGCATGGCGGTCGGTCTGGTCGGCGTGTGGTATTTCGATCTGATCGGCGTGATCGGCCGGCCGCTTCTCGGCGTGCTGCAGGAGCTGAACTCCGAGGCCGCGCCCGGGTTCGAAGGCGCTCAGGAGCTCGTATTCCTGAACCCGGCGGGAGGCTTTCTGTTCAGCCTCAAGCTCGGTTTCATCGCGGGAATAATTCTTGCTTCGCCCTTTGTCGGCTGGCAGGCGTGGCTCTTCTTGGCACCGGCTCTCCACGAGAACGAACGGAAATTCGCTGTACCGTCGGTCATGGCGGGAACGATTTTGTTCCTGTCCGGTGTGGCCATGGCATACTTCGTCGTGCTGCCGCTCGGGCTGGAGATTCTGGTCGACATCCACCCCGACCGAATGGGGTATCTGCCGGTGGCCGGCGAATACCTGGATTTCGCCACCCGGTTAACCCTGGCGTTTGGGCTCATCTTCGAGCTCCCGCTGGTGATCGTGTTCCTTACACTGCTGGGCGTCGTCACTCCGGAAACCCTCAGCAAGTACCGCCGGCACGCAATTGTCGGGATGGCGATTGTTTCGGCCATGCTGACGCCGGCAGACGCCTACACAATGCTGGCAATGATGGTCCCGATGATGGTCCTTTACGAGATTTCCGTCTTGGTCTGCAAGGGGTTGGTGCGGCGCAGGAGCGGCAATCCGGACGCAGAATCCGGGGCAGGCTGACGATTGGGTAGTATCGGCGTCGGGTTGTGGTTGGCGATGAGGATGCTGCTCGGGGGGCAGGCATCGCCGGAGGGAACCCAGGAAGGCCCGCCGTTCCCCGCGATGGACCAGACCATGTCGCGCCTGGCCGGACTGGAGGGGCTCGACGCGGTGCAGTTTGCCGCGCAGGAGGTGAAGCTCGATCTGCGGGAGGAGACCGCGGTGTTGGTAAGGGAGGCCGAAGCCAGCTACGACAACGCCAGCATCAATTCCGACACCCTGTCTCTTTGGTTCGCCGAAGATCTCGCCGTAGCCTCCGGCCGGAGCCGTCTGATAGCGGACCGGCAGGAAGTTACCACGGACTCGACGGTGGTCTACGACATGGAGTTGATGCGGGGCTCGGCCGCCTCGGCGCGCTCCGCTTTTGCCGACCGGGGAACCGACTGGTTCTCGCAGGGGCATGTCACCGTTCGCGAAGACGGGTCGACCTTCGTTGAGGTTGGTTCGTTCACCTCGTGCGATATCGAAGACGATCTCCACTATTGGTTCCGGATCGGCACCGCCAAGGTCTGGGGTAACCTGTTGATGGCGTGGCCGGTCGCCCTTTATGTGCACGGAGTGCCGGTGCTTTGGTTGCCGTTCTTCGCCCAAGACACGAGGGACGACCGACGCAGCGGTTTTCTGCCGCCCAGGTTCGGGATCAACGACATAGTCTCCACGTCCGGCAACCAGCGGCGTAGCGTAACAGACGTGGGCTATTACGTGGCGATCAACGACTACGCCGACGCGCAGGCCACGCTCGACTGGTACAGCGGTGAGTTCACCCGGATCAACAGCAGTTTCCGCTACGACGTGGTCAAGAACCACCTCCAGGGGGCGGTGAGCGTCAACCAGAGTTACGGTGAGCAGAAAACCCTCCAGATCCAGGCCCGGCACAACCAATCGCTTTCCCCGCAGACCACGCTGCGGGCCAACGCCAACATCATCTCCAACACCAAGGTCTACGAGCGTCAGAGCTTCAATCCGACCCTGCAGACGCAGCGTGTTTCATCCGATTTGGGTTTCCAGCACCGGTTTCCGTTCGCGTCCATGAACATCAGCGCCAGCCGGCGGCAGGATCTTGGCGCACAGGCGGGGCAGGTCAATCTCACGCTGCCGAATCTGGGAATGACCTTTACGCCGCTGACTTTGCTCAGGGCACCGTCCAACCGGTCCCGGTTCTATAACAACATCGTCGTGAGCGGTTCGTTCCAGGGGCAGCGACTTACACAAAGCCGCGAAGAAGGGAACGACAACCTCTCAGACAGGGCATCGGCCAGCACCGGCATCCGGCTGGGGTCTTTTGGCGTGAGCGCGCGGACATCCTACAACCGGCGGTTGGTCACTTTTTTTGAGCCCGATCCGGACGGTCCGCTGGACAAAGAGGACTCCAGCGTCGATTACGGTGGCTCGCTGGACTACCAGGTCGACCTGATTGGGAGCACCACCCTTCGCCCGACCATCAGCTGGGACGCCGAGATGTTCAAGAATGATGACACCGAGGGCGAATACGTCAACGTGCCGGCCCGGATGCGGTTCGGAGCCCAACTCGCGACCGACCTCTACGGGTTTTTCCCGGGGGTCGGGCCGTTCGCCCGAATCCGGCACAAGGTTTCGCCTCGCTTTGGGTTCGACTATTCGCCGGCGGTCGAGATACCGGATTCGCTGCTGGCGATTCCCGGTTTCCCCGGTGGAAGTTCGGGGGTGCAGAACCGGCTGAGCCTCACCATCAACCAGACGTTCGAGGCCAAACTCCGGGAAGACATCGAACTGGATGGCGAGGCGGAAGCTCTGCTCCAGGGTCGAATGCCCGGCCTGGATTCCCTCGCCATCGCGGACTCCACCGCCATGCTCGACAACCCGTGGATCCGCGCCCAGAGGAGAGGCCCGCGACCTCCTCCCGGAGCGGCGCTGGATTCGGCGGCAGCGGGTGTGGATTCCGCTGCGGTCGATTCAATGGGAGCGGGCGCGGACCCCGGAGCGGGTCCGGTGGTGGACCCCGTCGCCGCTGAGGCAGACAGCGCTCTGGCGACAGCGGATTCGCTGGCCGCGGCGGGTGACACGGTGATTGCTGACTCGACGGGCCTGCCCGGCGATCCGCTGGCCGGGCCGGGTTCGCTGTCAGGGAGATACGGGGGTCTGCAGGGGCCGCCGCGCAGGGCTCAGGAGCGAAGAAACGTGGTGCTGCTGGGAATCAACTCCAGCGCCCTGCAGTTTGATTTCTCTCGGGAGAACCAGCCCGCCCTGATCACCGACAACTGGAGCCACCGCATCAACAGCGATCTCCTGCGCGGGCTGTCGTTCAACATGTCGTTCGATTTGTTCGAAGGGAGCGGGGAAGAGAGAACGCTCTCGCCGTTTCTTTCCGCCGTAACCGGGAGCTTCACCTTCAGCTCGGCGACCGGCCTTGGGGGCATCATGGGCCTCGGCAGCGGGGGTGGGGCGGGGGCGCAGGGCTCACGGCAGCGCCTCAATAACCTCGGCAGCTCCCGGTACCGCTTGCAGAGCTTCAACGAGAACCCGGACCCGTTTGACCCGGGGCTTCGCAACGGCGGCCCGTGGACCCTTTCGCTGACCTATTCGCTGCAGAAAACCCGGGGCACCGACACCGCGGACTCCCGGGGGCGCCAGTCGATCAATGCCGTACTGTCGATGCAACCCAGCCCCAGTTGGGGCCTCACGTGGGGTACGAGCTATAACTTGACGGACTCCGAATTCGGGGAGCACCGGCTCAGTCTGGACCGCGATCTTCACCGCTGGGTCGCGTCCTTCCTATTCGCCCGCGCGCCCAACGGTAATTTCATCTTCCAGATGAGCGTGCGGTTGGCTGACGCGCCCGACTTGAAATTCGACTACGACCAACGGACATCCGAGGACCTGCTTGAACGTTGATAAACCCCAGCAGACGTTGAAGAATCGCAGCTGATGCCTGGTTTCCTCGCCGCAACCGCCGCGACCTTGGACGAAGTGCGCCGGCCGGTGCTTCCGGGCCTTTCCGAGGTTGACGCCCAGCTTCGCGGTTACGCGGTGTCAGGGTTCAACTCCCTGGACGAGGTCGGGGGCTACCTGCTCTCCCGGACTGGCAAACTGCTCCGGCCGACCCTGGCGCTGCTCGCGGACGGACTAACGGGCCGACCGACCTCCGACGGCACCCGCGTTGCTTCCGTCGTAGAGTTGCTGCACGTGGCCACGCTCGTGCACGACGATGCCGTCGACCATTCAGTGCGCCGGCGCGGCAGGCCAACCGTCAACGCGCAGTGGTCGCATCAGGTGGCGATTATTGCCGGGGACTATCTGTATTCGCGGGCCGTGATCGAAGCGGCCACGCTTGGTCGCCTGGACATTATTGAGGTCCTGGCCTCCGCGGCGAACAAGATGACGATCGGGGAAATGCGGCAGCTTGTCCTGCACGACGGGCTCAATTTCACGCGCCGTGACTACGACCGCCTGTGCGAGTTCAAAACCGCGTCGCTGATGTCTGCCGCGTGCGAACTGGGAGCGATGACGGGAGCGCCGGAGTACCGCGAGGCCATGGCCGAGTTCGGGGTACACCTCGGTATGGCGTTCCAGGTTGTGGACGACCTGATTGACTACCTGGCCCCGGAGGAAATAACCGGGAAACCGCGCGGTCAGGATCTGCGCGAACACAAAGTGACGTTGCCCCTGATTGCCGCACTGGACATTATGGGACCGGAGGACCGTTCCCGGGTTGAGGCCTTGTTCGCCGATCCGGACCCGTCACGGTCTGCCGTGGCCGAAGTTACCAGGGTGGTGTTGGACAGTGGCGGAGTCGAAGAGGCAGTCGAGGTTGCGCGGGAACACGCCGACAAGGCCCGCAAGATGCTGGACGGGGTTCCGCACGGAGAAAACGCCAACGCCCTGCGGGAGGCGGTTGACTACGTAGTCGATCGAATCAACTAGAGGACTGAATGGAGAGAGTCGGGCAGGTCGGTTCTCCGGGGTGGCGCGGCGAATTCCGTTCGTGGCGGAGGGCCGCATTGGTCATCGCGGTCGGATTCGTCCTGGGCTCCCTGCTTTCGGAGCTCATAGGGGTGGCGCTCCCTCAGGGGTCCGCAACCCGCGAGTTCTTCCTGGCCAGCGTTTCTCCGTCTGTTGGTCCGCTCAGCATTGACCTGCGGGTCATCGCATTCACGGTGGGGCCCGTTGCAATCCGGGCCAATTTCATGAGTATCGTGGGAATTGTCGGGGTAGCCTGGTTCTCCAAATCGCTGCTATAAACAACGGAGTCGACAAGTGTTCGGATTAGGCACGACGGAGATCATCGTCATTTTTGGTGCCATGATTCTGCTTTTTGGGGCCAAGCGGTTGCCTGAGATAGGGAAATCCCTGGGCAAGGGAATCCGGGAGTTCAAGGGTTCAATAAGCGAAATCCGCCAGGTTGAACCTGGCCAGGACCAGTCTCAGCTCTCGTCAAGCGGCAGTGCGTCCGATCAGCCTGCCGAGCCAGCCGAGAGCGACCCCGTTATTCGGTAACTGCTGCCCCCCAGCCCCGGGTAGCCGGCGCCCTGGGCCGCCCGGGAACTAGAAAGAGACCTGCTGGGCCGCCAGTTCGGCCAGCTCGTCCAGTCGCGCTCGGTGGTCCTCAATCAGCGAAGTTTCCCGCGCCCCCGCGATCCACTGTTGGGCATAGGCCGCGGCCATCTGGCTGCGGATCTGTTCCATCACGAACGGTGCGATCGACTCATAATCGGCCCGGTCAACTTCCATCCGTTCCAGCACCTCAATGACCGCCGGGCCGTCCCGGGTTTCCGCCACGAAAACGGCGCCGACGGCCGCTCCAAACGATGCGCCGATGGCTTCGGAGCGCTGCCCCAGTCCGGGAACAAAATCGTACCGGCCAAACTCGGGGGGTTCTTCCACTGCCAGCTCCAGGCGGGCGGCGGCATCGTCCATCGTTTCTCCGCCCTGGATTGCCGCGAGTAACTCCCGGGCCGGCCCCTGGGCCAGCTCGGCTTTGGTTTCTCGCAAGAGTTGGGCCTCGAGGTTGTTCCTGGCATCCTCCAGGGAGACCTGCGACTCGGGGGTGACCTGCACCAGTTCCAGGAGGTTGAAACCCACGGAGTTCTCGTAAACCTCGGAGACGTCGCCTGGAAGCACATCGTCCCCGAAAGCCCAATCGACACCCACACTGAGCTGGCCGACCCCGGGCACGAACGACGTCCCGTCGATCAGTACCACATCTTCCCGAACATCGGTGTCAGCCGCGAGAGCTCCGGCTTCAAGTCCGTGCAGCAGGGCAGTCTCTTCCAGCAACTCCAGGCGATCGAAAAAGTCGTCTTCGGTGGTACGGGAGACCTCGACCCGCACCAGGATCTGGCTCAGCGCCAGCGAATCGGCGCTTTCTTGCTCGGTCCGCAGCAAGTGGATCCCAAACGCCGTTTCCACCGGGCCGGCGAAGTGGTCCGGTCCGGCCTCTTCCGCGGCCGCGACCAGCGCAGGATCGTAGGTGGTGCGGGGCCTCCACCCCATTTGCCCCCCGACAGCCGCCGAAACCGAATCGTCTGACTCGGCGGTCGCCAGCTCGGCAAAGTCTTCACCGGCGGCCAGGCGGTCGGCCAGCTCCTGCGCGCGGGTCCGGGCCTCGGTGGTGTCTTCCGCGGACGGGACCAGATCCAGGGTTACAAGGTTGACGGTTGCGGTTGGAGGATTGATGAAGTCCTCGCGCCTTTCGTTATACGCGGCGCGGATCCGGTCTTCCGTGATGAGCGTGCGCGCCTCCGCGTCGGTAACCGCCTGGTCCGGGTGGAGCTTTACGAAGCGTACGCGGGTCGTCTCGTTGGCGTCGCGGTAGAATTCCCACGCCTCGGAGTCCGAGACATGGACGCCGCTGAGCACCATCTCGTCCAGTTTGCTCGTCGGAAGGATGGCCCGGTAGTAGTTCTCCATCTCCAGCAGGGTCTGCTCGTCCGTGGTCGGGTCCGTGAAGAACTGCTGGTACTTCCGGATGTCGAACTCCCCGTCGGTCCGGAAAGCCGGGTATTCCATGAATTCCGCCGGCGGCCGGGTGAGGAAGGCCTGCTGGATCTCGGCGTCGCTGATCACTATACCCAGTTCATCCAGCTGCGCCTGAATCAGCGCTGCCTGAATCATCCCCTCCCATGCATCTTCCGTGGTGGAGAACACCTCTTCGTCGGTCATGGTCCCGCCAGCCCCCCTGGCTATCGCCAGACGATTGGTCAGAAATGCGTTCCATTCCGCCAGGCGGATATCGCGACCGCCAACGGTACCGACGACGGGGTTGGAAGCACCGGCGATCCCGCCGCCCTGCATCGCAGTGATGCCATCCAGGACGAGCCACGCGGCGAAAGCGACCACCATGGCCAGCATTACGACCTTGGCGCTGCCGCGCATCTTATTCATGAACATAGGCTTACCGAGTCTACTGAGCTTTGGGGAAAAGAGCGGTTCAGCCCCGCCGGGACGCCTGCGGAGCAACCCAAAATACTAGCCCCGCATTTGGCTGTCGGCAATGCGCGGCGCGAGAGGGGGCTGCTAGCCCGGCTCGTGCCCCCGCTACCGGCTACCGGCACACGTCCTGGCACGGGCAAATCTGGAACGGCGCGGAGTTCGGACGCGCATTTGGGGTCTCGCACACCACCGTGCGGCGTTATCTGGGCCGGCTCACTGCCCTGCGCGGTAGCGGCTTGGCCAAGTATGTTCATTTCGGCGTTTTTTTCTGATCCTCATTCGCTGACCCAACGGACCCGATGGAAGACCAGATCGCGACCGTCACACTGGCTGACATCTACTTTCGGCAGGGGCTCTACGACCGGGCTGCGTGTGTCTACGGGCAGCTCCTGGCGCGCGCCCCTTATGATCCGGCACTCGCCGAAGGGCTCCGGACCGCGAGGCTAGCGGCCAGGGATCGTGCGGCAGCCTCGCGGGAGCGAGACACCGAGGCACCCTATGGGACGACCGACCACTAAATGGAATCGCAAACCAAACGCCGGCGGATCGCAGTCCTGAACGGTCCCAATCTGAACCTGCTGGGCCGCCGCGAACCGGGCATCTACGGCAGCGCCACTCTTGAGGACATTGAAGCCCTGGTCAGGGAGCACTGCGCCGGGCACGGCGCCGGGGCGGAGTTCTTCCAGTCAAACAGCGAGGCGGAGCTCGTCGAGCAGATCCACGCTCGAGGCGACTCGATAGACGGCTGGGTGATCAACGCTGCCGCCCTCACCCACACGAGCATCGCCATCCGGGATGCACTTCTGGCCTCGGGGCGGCCCTTCGTGGAGGTGCACATCTCCAACGTCCTGGCCAGAGAGCCCTTCAGGCACCGTTCCATGCTGGCCGGTGCGGCCGCGGGCGTGATTTCGGGGTTCGGCGCTCAGAGCTATATGTTGGGGGTGCGGGCGCTGCTGGACCTGTTGGACCGGGGCCCGGCCTGACCAAGGTTCTTCGAGAAGCCGTGCCGGGGCCGCGGCGGGAAACGTGCCTGCCCGAACGCCGGCGTCGCCTGATTGTTTCCGACGAGGGGGCCGGCGTCCTGATCACGCGGCTTGCCAGCGTCAGGCACCTCACCGGGTTCACCGGTTCATCGGGCGTACTTTGGATCCCCAACCCCGGCCTGGGCGGCCGTCCGGTGCTCGTCACCGATTCCAGGTACGAGGAACAAGCGGCCCGGGAGGTGGACGAGGAAATTGGGGTCGCCATCGCGTCGCGGGGCTGGCCCAGGGAAATGGCGAAGGTCATCGCGGGCAGTGTCAAGATCCCCAGTGGCCGCCCCGCGGGGTTGGGCGAGGTGGAGTTCGATCCGAACGCCCTCCTGGTTTCGGATTTCAACACGCTTGAGGCTGCGCTGGGACCGGGCTTCCCGTTGACCCCGAACCGGGAGCTCACCGAAGACCTGCGCCGGACCAAGGACCGCGAGGAAGTCCGCGCCATTTCGGACGCGATCGTGGCCTCCGAACAGGCGCTCAGGGAGCTGAGAGCCTCCGTGGACTGGTCAAAGCGCCCCGCCGAGGCGGAAGTCGCCGCCCGGCTCGCGGTCCTGCTGCGGCTTGGCACCGGAGAAGCCCCCGCCTTCGAGCCCATCGTGGCCTCCGGTCCCAATTCGGCCTTGCCCCACCACACGCCCGGCTCGCGTCGGATTCGGCCGGGAGACCTCGTTCTCTTTGATTTCGGGGCACGCGTGGACGGGTACCGTGCCGACATCGCGCGGACATTTCTGGCGGCCGGAGACCCCGAGCCGTGGCAAGAGGCCCTGCACCGCGCAGTGTTAGAGGCAAATGCAGCCGCCCGGTCAGCTGCCGCGGCTGGCGAAGAGTGCAGGGAAGTGGACAAATCGGCCCGAAACGCGCTGGACCGGCACGGGCTGGCGGACCGGTTTGGGCACTCGACGGGGCACGGCCTGGGGCTGGAGGTCCACGAACCGCCGTCAATTTCCAGAGTGTCGGAGCAGCGCCTGATGCCCGGTGACGTGGTTACGATTGAACCGGGGGCTTATCTTCCGGGCCGGGGCGGAGTGCGGATCGAGGATGTGCTGGTGATCGGGAGCGACAGGGCCAGATCGCTTTCCACCCTCCCGCGCCACCTGCTCCCGCTGCAACCAGAAAAACGAACGACCTGACCCAATCCCGGATCCGACCGCCGACCGCCCGGCTGGTGGAGCGCCTGGAAGGGAACGAGGCCCGTAAAGAGCCTGCAGAGAGTCAATGGCAGACACGTCAAACTTCAGAAACGGAATGGTGATCGAGCTCGGTGACGTGCTCTATCAAATCACCTATTTTCAGCACGTCAAACCCGGCAAGGGCGGGGCGTTCGTCCGCACCAAGCTGCGCGACGTCATGAACGGGGGAATCACCGACCGCACCTTCCGCGCGGGCGAAAAAATCAAAGAGGTGCGCCTCGAGCGGCGACCGATCCAGTACAGTTACCGCGACGGCGAGGTCTTTTACTTCATGAATATGGAGACCTTTGAACAGATCCCAATGTCCAAGGAACAGATCGGCAAGCAACAGCTCCAGTACTTGCAGGAGAACATGGAGTGTAACGGCCTGACTCGAGACGGCGACACGCTGACGGTGGAGCTGCCCCAGTTTGTGGAGATGGAGATAGTTGAGACCGACCCCGGCGTGCGCGGCGATACGGCCCAGGGGGGAGTCAAACCCGCAAAACTGGCGAGCGGGGCGGTAGTCCAGGTGCCGTTGTTCCTGGAGGTGGGGGATGTTGTCAAAGTGGACCGCACCGAGGGCAAGTACATAACCCGGGTCAGCACATGATAAAAATCGAGTGGCTGCGGAGGCTAGTGCGCCTGGTCGAAGACTCAGGCATCGACGAGGTGGAGATACAGCGGTTCGGCACGAAAGTGAAGGTCCGGCGGAGTCCCGCCGCCGGGGGTGGCCCGGTAGTCACCACCGGCTACGCGGCTCCGCTGCCGGCGGTCTCTCAAGTAAGGGAAACGCCCGCACTCCCGGCCGAGCCCGCAGCCACCTCGGCGGCCGAGCCGGCTGCCGGAGCCGATGAAACCACTCCGGCCAGTGAACCTGCTACCGAAAACCTGGAAGACGTAACCTCCCCGATGGTCGGCACCTTCTACAGCGCTCCGTCGCCCGATGACCCGCCCTTCGTTAGCGCCGGCGACCGGGTGGAGAAGGGCCAGGTACTGTGCATCTTGGAGGCAATGAAGTTGATGAACGAACTGGAGTCCGAAGTCACGGGGGTGGTTCGGGAGGTCTGCGCGGATAACGGCGACCCGGTCGAATACGGGCAAACCCTGTTCCGGGTTGAGCCCGGCTAACCCCAGGCCCCCGAAGCGAGTCCCGGTTTGTTCCGCAAAATCCTGATCGCCAACCGGGGGGAGATAGCCCTCCGCATCCAGCGCGCCTGCCGCGAGCTGGGCGTGCCAACGGTCGCGGTCTATTCGGAGGCGGACGAAGATTCCCTGCACGTCAGATTCGCCGACGAGCACATCTGCGTGGGGCCGCCGCCCGGAAGGGAGAGCTATCTGAACATGGCCTCCATTATTGCGGCCTCCGAGATCACCGGCGCGGAGGCGGTCCACCCCGGCTACGGTTTCCTGGCCGAAAACGCGGAGTTTGCCGAGGCGTGCTCGCGCAGCGGCATCGTGTTCATTGGTCCCACGCCCGAACAGATATCCAAGATGGGCGACAAGGCGGCCGCAAGGCAGGCCATGATCGCGGCGGGCGTGCCGACCGTGCCGGGATCGGACGGTTTTGCCCCCGACGAGGATGCCGCCGCCGCGGAGGCCGGGTCCATCGGCTATCCGGTGATGATCAAGGCCGCTGCGGGCGGGGGCGGGAAGGGGATGCGCGCCGCCGAGGACGAAAAGGAACTCCGGCGCAGTTTCTCGGTGGCCCGCAACGAAGCCGAGGCCAATTTCGGCAACCCGACCCTGTACCTCGAAAAACTGATCCTGCAACCCCGGCACGTTGAGATTCAGATATTCGGAGACCGCCACGGAGCGCTTGTGCATCTGGGCGAGCGTGACTGTTCGATTCAGCGGCGTCACCAGAAACTGATCGAGGAAGCCCCCAGCCCGGCCGTGTCACCCGAGCTCAGGGAGGCGATGGGCGAGGCCGCGGTGCGCGGCGCGCGCGCAATCGGCTACCAGGGCGCGGGGACGGTGGAATTCCTGCTCGCTCCGGACGGGCAGTTCTATTTCATGGAAATGAACACCCGCATCCAGGTCGAGCACCCCGTTACCGAGTTGGTTACGGGAGTGGATTTGGTGAAGGAACAGATCAGGGTGGCCGCGGGCGAGCGCCTCCGGGTGACCAGCACGCCTCCGATGATGGGCCATGCGATTGAGGTCCGCATCAACGCCGAGGACCCCGACCGCAACTTCATGCCCAGCCCGGGAACGATCACCGCTCTTCACAAGCCGGGCGGACCGGGGATTCGGGTCGATACCCACATCTATGCCGGCTACGCGGTGCCGCCGTTCTATGACTCCATGCTGGCCAAACTCATCGCCTACGGGAAGACCCGGGAAGAAGCCCGGATCCGGGCTTGCTGTGCCCTGGAGGAGTTCGTGCTGGAGGGCGTCAGCACAACGGCTCCTTTCCTGAGGAAGGTGATGTCGCACCCGGATTTCGTGGACGGGGAGTTCGACACAGGCTTCCTGGAGCGTTTCCTGGGCAGGCGATGACGGTGCGACGGGAATCATGAGCGACAGGAGCCGCGAAGCGCTCGGCTGGGTTATCGGGATTTTGGGTATCCTGGCGATCTTGGCGGTGGTTTCCGGAGAGATCCAGCAGGCTCCCTACGAGGTTGTGCAAGATTCCTCCGGCGTCGCCCAGGATTCCCTGGATGCCACCCAGGATTCGGCCGATGCCTCCGGAGCCCGTAACTGGATTGGTACACCAGGGAGCCAGGTCCACGGGGGTGCCACGGAGTTCCTGGGCAAGTGGTTCCCGCTGCTGCACCTGGCGGCGGTGATGCTTACGGCCGTTTACCTGCTTGGGTTCGTGAGTCGCGGCCGTCTGATCAGTCTGAGTGTGTTGTTTGTGCTCCTCGGCACGCTGTTGCCCACGGGAATCGAGATCGCGTTGGGTCCGGGGGAGACGTTCGAAACCGGCCGGGTGGCGGAGATGTTAGCCGGCCGGGCGACGTACTTCGGGGAGACCGGGGGGCTGCTGATTGTGACCGTGGCCGTCTTGCTGACCTTGATGTTTACGGTCGACTTTTCCCCGACCGCGATGGTCGCCGGGGGAGTTCGCGGAGTCGCGGGCGGCACCCGGTGGCTGACATCGCGGTTGTCGGCAATGTACGGGGGTTCTTCCGCGGACAACGAACCAGACCGGCCGGCGATGACCAGGTCAGAACCAGAACCCGCGCCACCGCGGCCCGCGCCACGACGAGCGCCACCGCGATCCGAACCACCGCCCGCCCCGCGGCGACCGGAACCGCCGCGGCAGCCGGACTACGAGGACGAGCCCGAATACTACCTGAGCTTCACCGACCGGGTCGTCAATGCGTGGTGGGACGTGTACGAGTGGGTTGCCCATGGGCTCTGGCGACTCCGCGAGTGGATGTGGCCTAGCACGGAAACGGATGACCAGGAGTATCCGGAGGAAGAGGAGGAAGGGCTCTACGACGAGGCCGATTTCGCAGACGGGCCCGAAGACCCGCGGCAAGCGGTTCGGGGCCGGAGGATACGTGACAGGCGCACGCGCCTGTGGCGGGCCGAGGCAGGCGAACCCGGCCTGGACCCGGGGGCCGGGCGCGGAGAGCACGAGCCAGATCCCGAAGACACCTGGTCGTCCGAAGATGACATCCCGACCGACCGGTCCGACCCGACGGGGAAGACCGGACCCAGCACGGTAAGAGCCTCGCCCGACGACCAGACCCAGGGCCGGGCGGTGACCGAAAACGACCTTGGGTGGGAAACCGCCTACGGTGCTCCCGGACAAACCCCCGCGGCACCCGCGCGCAAACGTTGGAGGGCGCGCAAGAAGTCCGCCGGTGCCGTCCCCCCGCTGGACTTGCTGGACGAAGCCGAGGGCGGCGCCCGGCCCGGATTGGACGACGCCGAGCTCCAGCGCCTCGGGGATGTGCTGATCGACAAACTTCAGACTTTCAAGATTGAGGGCGAGATCGAGGGGTGGACCACCGGCCCCGTCGTGACCCGGTTCGAGGTGGTACCCGCGGCCGGTGTCAAAGTCGGCCAAATCACGGCGCGCGAGGCCGATTTGGCCCTGGCGCTGGCGGCCCGGTCGGTGCGCATCGTTGCGCCGATCCCCGGCAGGGGAGCCGTGGGGGTCGAGATCCCCAATCCCGAACCGCGGATGGTTCGACTGCGCAGTGTTCTGGAGACCAGGTCCTACCGGGACAAGGGGCTGATGCTTCCCGTCGCTCTTGGGAGCGACCTGGCGGGCGTGCCGATCTGTACGGACCTGACCCGAATGCCCCACCTGCTGCTCGCCGGCCAGACCGGGTCAGGCAAGTCCATCTGCATCAACACGCTCATTACGAGTCTGATCTACCGCCACGGTCCCGACCGTCTGCGTCTGCTGATGGTGGACCCAAAGATGGTGGAACTGTCGATTTACGCCGACCTGCCGCATCTGCTCTATCCGGTTATCACGGACAGCGAAGACGCGGCGACACTGCTCAAGTGGGCGGTGTGGGAGATGAACCGGCGTTTTGAGTGCCTGGCGGCTAACCAGTGCCGCAACCTGCAGGAGTTCAACGACCTCGTAGCCTCCGGCAAGCCCATTGCGGCTCCCAAGGTCGAGCTGGGCAAAGACCCGGCGCCGGAGCAAGAAGGGCCGCTGCCGTTCATCGTCGTCATCATCGACGAGCTGGCCGACTTGATGATGACGGTGCGTGCCGAGGTCGAGACCCCGCTGGCACGCATCGCGCAAAAGGCCCGTGCGGTCGGGATGCATCTGGTGTTGGCGACGCAGCGCCCGTCGGTGAACGTCCTCACGGGCCTTATCAAGGCGAACATCCCGAGCCGGATTGCGTTCCGGGTGGCGTCGATGATCGACAGCCGCACCATTCTCGACCAGAACGGCGCGGAGAGCCTGCTCGGCAACGGCGACATGCTGTTCCTGCCCCCCGGGCGGGCGGACCCGGAACGGCTGCAGGGTGCTTTCATCTCGTCTGCCGAGACCCAGGCCGTGTTGGGCTGGTACCGCGAACAGACCGAGGAGGCGGGTACCGGCGCGGAGGAGGCCGGTGACGCCGCGGCTCCGGACATTCTCTCGGCATACAGGAAGCACGAGGCGGCCGAGGCAGGGGGGGCGGCGGCCGAAGAGGGGGAACGCGACCAACTGTTCCAGAGCGCCGCCGAGATCGTTGTCGCCAATCAGGCGGGGTCAACCAGCCTCCTTCAGCGACGGCTGAAGATCGGGTACGGGCGGGCGGCGAGAATCGTGGATCAACTCCACCTGGCGGGGGTCCTCGGCCCCCCCGACGGCGCGAAACCCCGCGAGGTCCTGATGAGCCTGGAAGATCTGGAAGGGATCATTTGAGGCTGAGCTTGCGGCGCGCCGTATCCAATCTGACCCGGCCGTTCCGGCACCCTCCTCCCCCGGCCCCGGACCGGCACCGACCGGCCGTGCTGATTTGGGCGGCCGGAGTCGCCATCGCCGCCGGTCCAGGGGTGACGGGTGCCGCCGCACAGCAGTCAACAGAGGGAACTCCTGGGGAAGCGCTGCTGGCCCGAGCCGACTCTGCGTACCGGGCCGCGGGCACCGTCCGGGCCCTGTTCTCCCAGCATGTGGAAAACAGGCTTCTGGCCAGGGACCGGTCGGGGCGGGGCGTGTGGCATTTGGCGCCCGGCTCGCGCGTCAGAATGGAGTACCACGATCCGGAGGGCGACATCCTGGTGGCCGACGGCCGGTGCCTTTGGATTTGGGAGCCATCGCTTCAACCCGGCCAGATACAGGTATCCCCGGTGGGGGAGGCAGGTGGTGGCAGGGCACCGGACATGATCAGGGCGATGTTGGACGAAGCACAACGGGGATACGACATCACGAACGCGGGCATGGACGAACCCGGCGGACCTGGCGGGACCGGAGCAGCGCGAGGGCAGGGGGAGGGGCCGTGGCCGACGGACAGGCAATCCCTGCGCCGGCTGGTCTTGGAACCGCACGGGCCGGGCCGGTACCGCCGCATTGAACTGTGGATTTCCGAACCCGACTATCTCGTTCGCCGCATCCGCGTTGAAGAAGAGAGCGAGCTGGTCCGCATCGTGGCCCTGAGCCACATGGAGACCGGCGTGGCGATGCCCGACTCTCTGTTCCGGTTTGACCCCCCGGCCGGCGTATCGGTATTCTCGATGGGTGAACCGTGCGGCTAGGACTGGTTAGCCTGGGTTGTGACAAGAACACTGTCGACTCCGAGCGCATGCTGGCCTGGCTGACCAGTCGCGGTGCCGAACCAGTGTCTGATCTGTCCGGGGCCGAGGTCATTCTGGTGAACACCTGCGGGTTCATTGATGCGGCGCGGGAAGAGAGCATCGAGACTTTGCTCCGGGCCGCGGAGTACAAGCGCGAAGGGTCGTGCCGGTCGGTGGTGGCGGTCGGTTGTCTGGTTGAGCAGCACGGGGAAGAGCTTCGCGACGCGCTGCCCGAGGTAGACACCTTCATCGGCCTGCGGGACATCGACCAGCTTGTGCCGACGCTAACCGAGGACGGCCTGCTTCCGCCTCCGGCGGAATCCGGCGAGGGCGGGACCGCGCATCCGGGCGACCGCCTTCCGCTGGGACGCGGGCACGTCAGGTACCTGAAGATCAGCGAGGGCTGCAGCCACGGGTGCGCCTTTTGCGCCATCCCGCTGTGGCGAGGCAAGCACCGTTCCTTTCCCGCAGGCAGGGTCATTGCCGAGGCCCGGCGTTTGGAGCAGCAGGGGGCGGCAGAAGTCAACCTGGTTGCGCAGGATCTCGCCCACTGGGGCCGCGAATACCGCGACGGGAGTGACCTCACGACCCTGCTGGAAGGGCTGATGGAGAACACGGCCGTCCCGTGGTACCGCCTCCTGTACATCTACTCCGCCGGACTGACGCCGAACCTGGCCGAGCTGATGGCTTGCGAGCCCCGGTTGCTCCCCTATATCGACATGCCCATCCAACACGCTTCCGACGCAGTGCTTGGACGCATGCGTCGCCCCGAACGCCGCGACCTGCTGCGCCGCAAGGTCGAGTGGTTGCGCCGCGAGGTTCCAGGTCTGGTACTGCGAACCACCGTGTTGGTGGGTTTCCCGGGGGAGACCGACGTCGAGTTTCGCGAGTTGCTTGATTTCCTGGAAGAAACTGAATTCGACCACCTCGGCGGGTTCACGTTTTCACCCCAGCAGGGCACTCGCGCCGCGGCAATGACCGACGCCACAGTGCCCGAAGATGTCGCGCGGGACCGCCTGGAAGAGGTCCTGGAACTGCAAAGAGGTGTGTCGGCCGACTGCCTCGGCCGGTTGGAGGGGAAGGAGTGCGTGGCCATCGTAGACGGGCCGGCCGGCGCCGACGATCCGGTGTTGGAGCACCTTTACCCCGGGGGGCCGCCCCCGGGCGAGCACTGGTCGGGCAGGCTCGCGGGTCAGGCCTTCGACATCGATGGTTCCGCGGTGCTCCGGGCGGAGCCGGGCTTTGCGGCGGAGGCCCGGGACCTGGCCCCCGGTACCCTCGTCAAGGCCGTGGTGAGCCAGACCGCCGACTTCGACGTGGCGTGCGATCTGGTCGGCGTTGTCCGCGCAGCCCCGGGCTCAACGCGCGAGCGGGCCCTGCCGGTGCTGGGGATGGATTCCGTGTGGGGCCGGTGACCGCGGTTTCCGCCACGGTCGGTTCCACCGCGACCGAGGACCTGAGTCTCAGAGCCAACTCTCTGATGCCGGGCGGCGTCAGCTCGCCGGTCCGGTCCTTCGCCAAGGTAGGGCTCCCTCCGTTTTACGCCTCTCGCGGCGAGGGCCCCCGGATATTCGACCGCGACGGGCGCTCTTTCATCGACTACATCCTCTCGTGGGGTCCCCTGGCGCTGGGGCACGCCCACCCCGGCGTTGTGGATGCGGTTACGAAAGCCGCGCGCGAGGGGCTCAGCTTCGGGACGTGTACCGAGCGCGAAGTAGACCTGGCAGCGGTGATCACCGGGGCGCTGCCGTCGGTGGAGCTGGTGCGGTTCGTGAGCAGCGGCACGGAGGCCGTCATGTCCGCGGTGCGAGTGGCGCGGGCGGCGACCGGTCGGGACTTGATCGTGAAGTTCGACGGGGGATACCACGGACATGCCGACGCCTTCCTGGTGTCGGCCGGTTCGGGAGCGGCCACGCTGGCCCTGCCCGACTCCCCGGGCGTCCCCGCGGCCGCCACCCTCACCCGCGTTGCTCCGTTCAACGATCTGGAATCGGTCGAGGCGCTGTTCGCCCGGGAAGGGGACAACATCGCCTGCGTTGTAGTAGAACCGGTGATGGGGAACGCCGGCCTTATCCGCCCGTTGGAAGGGTTCCTGGCGGGGCTCAGGGACATCTGCACCCGCCGGGGAGCCGTCCTGGTTTTCGACGAGGTGATGACGGGCTTCAGAGTGGCCTGGGGGGGAGCGCAGGTGGCTTTTTCCGTTCGGCCGGATCTCACCGCTCTTGGCAAGGTGATCGGAGGTGGCATGCCGGTTGCCGCCTATGGCGGGCGCGCCGAGCTGATGGAGCTCGTCGCGCCCGCCGGTCCCGTTTACCAGGCCGGCACCCTGTCGGGAAACCCCCTGGGGATGGCGGCGGGGCTGGCACAACTCACCGAACTGGCAAAACCGGGCGTGCAGGAAGAGATGGCCGGGAGCGCAGCCAGGCTGGCCGACGGTTTGGCGGGGGCGGCCCAGTCGGCGGGCGTGGCCGCGTGCACGGCGTCGATCGGATCGATGTGGGGGTTGTTCTTCACCGAGGGGCCGGTCCGCAACTTTGGCGATGCCAAACGCAGCCAAACCGAGATGTTTGCCCGGTTCCACAGGGCGTGTTTTGCGCGCGGCGTGTTGTTGGCCCCCTCTCCGTTTGAGGCGGGCTTCGTTTCTTCGGTCCACACGGACACCGATATCGCCGAGACCCTTGAGGCTGCATCCGAAGCCCTTGAAGAAGCATGCGCCGCGTGATCGCGGGTCTGATCATGGGTCTGATCCCGGTGCGCCCGGGGTTGTTGTTGGCCGGCGCCGTGCTCCTCTGGCTCGCGCACCCGCCGTTTCATTTGCTGCTGCCCTCGTTCGTCGGGCTGGTTCCGTTCATACTCTGGATTGAACGGCTGGGCACTGGCCCCGATGCCGCGAGCGAGGCCCGGCGGGGCGGTTTCTTTTTCGGGTTGGTATACTTCTCGCTGGTGCTATACTGGCTTTTCGTGGCCCTGGTCTACTACACGTGGTTGTCGATCCTGGCATTTGTCGCCACGGTGACGATTCTGGCGTGGTTCGTGAGCCTGGCCGCGGTCGGCCTTCACAAGGTGCGCACGCGGCTCGCCTGGCCGTTGTGGGTGGCGGTGCCCGTCTTCTGGACGGCGACCGAATGGTTGCGCGGCAACCTGCCGGACGTGGCCTTCCCGTGGATGCAGCTGGGCGACACGCTCAGTGGCTTTCCCGGGCTGGTGGGTGCCGCCGACCTGGTGGGCGCTCGCGGAATATCCTTCTGGCTAGCGCTTTGTAACGCTCTGGTGGCTTGGCTGTGGATGGAGCGGCGCGGCGGCCGCGCGACGTTGGTACGGCCCGGTGCCGTGCTCGTCGCCGTGCTGGCCATCCCGATCGGGTATTCGGCGTACCGGTCGGCCACCCTGGAAACGAGAACCGCGGCCCGCGTAGCGGTACTGCAGCCCAACGTGCCGCAGCACCTGAAGATGACCGACCACAGCGCGGCAACCGACAGCGCGCTCCGTTCGGTGATGGATCTCGCCGCGCCGTGGTTCGGTCGGGAGCAGATCGACTTGGTCCTGCTCCCCGAGACGGCCATCCAGCTCTACATGGAGCCGATTGAGCCGATCGGCCACGGTGGAAGGCCCGAGCTGGCGTCGTGGCTGACCACCCTCGCGGACGGACTCAACGCCGATGTGGCCGTTGGTGCGATGGGTGCGGAGGCCGTTTCAGACGACGCATGGGTCCCCTACAACTCGGCATTTCACATCCGCGCTCCCGGCGACGACGTGCCCCCGGGTGGTGGAGCCGAGGCCCGGCCAACGCCCCTGTCCGACATACTCGGCGAGCGGCGTGACAAACGGCACCTCGTACCCCTGGTTGAACGAGTCCCGTTCGTCCCGCCCGAGTGGATGGCCGGCCACCGGTACCTTGGCGGCAGCTACGGGATCGGCCCCCTGGAGCCGCCTACCGAACTGCGGACCGTGGCGCTCACCTCGCCGGGTCAGACAGGACAGAGGTGGACCAGCTACGGCACCCTGATCTGTTACGAGTCGATCTTCGCGTCGCTTTCGCGGCACTACCGCCGCGGCGGGGCCGAGTTCCTGGTCAATCTCACCAACGATTCGTGGTTTGGGCGGGACGAGTGGTGGAGTCGTTCGGCAGCCTTGTGGCAGCACCCGGCCCACCTGGTAATGCGGGCGCTGGAGAACCGGGTCGGCATTGCCCGGGCTGCCAACACGGGCGTCTCCATGATTGTTGATCCCAGGGGTCGCATGACCTACGTCACCCCGCTTTTTGAGGAAGCGGCTTTCATTGCCGACGTTGAAACCACCGACGAACAGACCGTTTTCGTGAGATTCGGCGATGTGACTGGCGCTGCTTCCGCCGCCGCCGCGGTCTTGGCCATGTCGTGGCTCTGGGCGCGGTCCCGGAGACGGCGCTGGGCCGGACTGTCGATCGCGGCCGGGGCCCTGCTGGGGGGCGGGCTTCTGTGGCCCGCGGCCGTTGCTGCGCAGGACCCGGACACGTTGCGCCGCGAAGGGGCGACCCCTGCGGATACTCTCGAGGAGTCGCCGGTCATGGCGCTTCCGGGACTCACGGTCACCGCGGTGCGCCCCGCGGCCACGGCCTCGGGAGCCAGCGGAGTCAGCCTGTCGCTCGCCTCGCCAATGGTGCCGGCGGCACCGCTGATGTCCGAGGCTCTCAGGGAGATGCCATTCCTGCAGGTCAGGAGCAACTCCCGGGGAGAGGCGCAGCTGACCCTCCGGGGGACGGGCTCCCGGCAGGTGGCGGTGCTGATTGATGGGGTGCCCCTGACCCTGGGGTGGGACGCGCGAACCGACCTCTCGCTCATCCCCCTGGACGCGGCGCGGGAGATCGTGGTCTACCGGGGGATCACCTCCGTTCTTCAGGGACCCAACGTGCTGGGTGGCGTGGTCGAGGTGAACCAGAGTCGTGCCCGGATCGGGGATGCGGCCGGCCTCGGAGGAGCACAGGCAGCCGTGGACGCCACGGGCGGGACCCGCGCATCCGTCCGCGGGGGTTCGATTTCGGAGTACCGGGGCGGGCGTTTGCTGCTCAGCGGCGGGGTGGGGGGGCGGTGGCGGGACTGGTTCCCGGTACCGGGCCCGGCCGAGTCGTCAGCGGCGGACGGAGCACGACGCCTCAACAGTGACCTGGAACACACCAGTCTCTGGGGTTCGGCCCGTCTCGAAGGCGAGGCCGGTGGGTGGCTGGGGTTCTCGGGGTTTGCGTATGCGTCCGGCAAGGGCGTGCCTCCCGAGCTTCACCTGGATGAGCCAAGGCTATGGCGTATCCCGGTTGCGGACCGCGCGCTGGGTGTGTTGACGGCCGGCTCCGAATTTGAGACGGCGTTGATCGGACGCGGACGCGTCGAGGCGGCCCTGGGAGTGGATCTCGGACAAACCGAGATTGAGCAGTTCGAATCGCTGGACTACGAGAGTGTGACCGGCACGGAGGCATCCAATCACGCCACGGTGACCGCCAGGGCGATGTCAACCCATTACTTGTCGGACCAAGCCCAGTTGCGCGGTGCGCTGACGTGGGCGCAGGCTGGCTATTCTGAAGGCCAGCAACACGGGCCGGCCCTTGACTATTCGCAGCGGCTCTTCAGCTTGGGGGCGGAGTTCGAATCCCGGCTTGCCCCGCGCGGAGGAGGGTTTTGGAGCCGCACCCGGCTCAGCGCCGGCGCAGTGTGGGATCACAGTTCCACACCGCGAGCGGGCGGTCGGGAGGCCAGGCTACCGATCGACCAGTGGGGGGCCCGGGTTGGTGGGTCCGCCGAGGTCGCGCAGGGATTTCGTGCCCACGTCGGTGCCAGCCGCCGGGTGCGGTTCCCGTCGCTCAGGGAGCTCTATTCGGGGGCACTGGGCCGTTTCGTTCCGAATCCGGACCTGCGCCCGGAGGTACTCCGCGCCGTGGAGGGCGGAGTCTCCGGCACGGGGCGCGTGATGGGCGCTCAGTACGAAGTTCAGGCGGTTCTGTTTGGCCAGGTGTTTTCGGGTGCGATCGCCCGGGTGGGGGTGGGCGACAACCAGTACCAGCGCCAGAACCGTGACCGCACGACCGCGACCGGCCTTGAGCTGCTCGCCGCGGCCAATTGGGGGCGCCTGGGCCTGGGCGGCGACATCACCCTCCAGGCAGTCTCGGTGTCCGGTGGCGGGCCGGGGATGGGCGGCTCCCCTCCGCTTGAGGGAAGCGAGCTCCGGGCGGAGTATCAGCCGTCGGTGGCCGGTAGGTTCTACGCCGAGGTGCCGTTGCCGTGGGACGTTAGTGCGAGGGCCAGCCTGGAGGGGGTCGGTACCCAGTACTGCGTCAACCCCGAGGCGTCCGGGGCAGGGGGCTGGTCCAGGCTGTCGGCTGAACATGCTCTGGATGCCCAGTTCGGCAAACGGCTCAAAGTCGGCGGCCCGTTGGCCGATGCCGAAATCACGGTGGCTCTGGAGAATCTCACGGACCGCGCCCTGTACGACCAGTGCGGGCTACCGCGACCCGGCCGGCTTCTACGCCTCCAGGTGCGCTTCTTCTGAAAAAGGCACCCGCCGGGTTTGCAAGCATCACCCTCAGGCTCCCGAGTCTGGAACCGGAGGCCGTATTTGGACTCCCTCCGGTCGCGGTTCGAGGGTTCTGGCAAAGCGGACAGCGTTGGATGGCCTGGGGCGGGGCGGTGGCCGAGATCGACAGCCGCGGCGCGCCGGAAGATACCTACTGCCTGGCCGAGTGGGTGCGCGCAAGGGCAGACGAGATGTACGGGACGCAGTGGGATGTGCGCGAGGACAGTAGACGCCCCCGTTTCTTCGGCGGATTTTCCTTCGATTTTCGTTCCGGGGCGCGCGGGGAGGCGGGGTTCTGGGACGCTTTTCCGGCGGCCAAGTTCGTGCTTCCGGTCTACGAAGTCTCCGCCAGCGGGTCGGGTGCGTTCCTGACAGTTACATCGCGGCGCGGTGAACCGGGTGCCGAGGCGGAGCTGCGATCCCGGGCCGAACGCATGCGCGACATGATTGTGTGTTTGGACAGGCAACCCGGTGCGACCAACGGCATCCCCGGGGCGACCGCCATGGAGGAAGTCGTGAGCCGGAAGGAGTGGGCCGGGGGAGTTGATGCCGTACTGGCCGCGATCCGCGCGGGAACCGTTGGCAAGGTGGTTCTGGCGCGTCCCCTCGATGTGACGCTGGAAGAACCGCCGGATTCCGCCGCGATCCTCTCCGCGCTCCTTCCGGTGAACCCTCTCGCTCACATTTTTCTGGCCCAGTTTGCCCGGACGAATTTCCTGGTGGGGGCCGCGCCGGAGTTGATCGGCACGCTGCGCTGCCCGGACTTCAGGACCATGGCGGTCGGCGGCTCCACTCCGCGCGGGGCGGATCCGGTGGCCGACAGATGGCTGGGCCGCCAACTCCTCAATAGCCGGAAAGACCTCGGCGAACACCGCATCGTTGTGGACGGCATCATAAGAGACCTGGAGCAGGCGGGATTCAGCCCCGAGACCGACGGTGAGCCGCACCTGCTTCCGCTTCACAGGATCCAGCACCTGCGCACCGACATTCTCGCGTGCGTGCCGCCGGGAACGCACATCTTGTCTCTGCTGACGGTGGTCCACCCGACGGCCGCGGTATGCGGGGAGCCGGCGGCAGACGCGCTGCGCATGATCCGGGATGCCGAAACGACCGACCGGGGCTGGTATTCTGGTCCCGTGGGGTGGTTCGACGAAAAGGGCAACGGGGAGTTTGCACCGGCGCTTCGGGCCGCGGTGTGTCGGGGCACCCTGATGCGACTGTTCGCGGGAGCCGGGCTGGTTGAGGGGTCCAGGGCGGGAGCCGAATGGGACGAGACCCGGGTGAAACTGCAGACGATGTTGAGTGCACTGGGGCTGAGCCGCCTGCCCTGATGTTGACGGGGCGCTCCACGGCCCGGGCCCGCACCCTGGTGGACGAACTCGTTCGACTCGGGCTTCGCATGGCGTTTGTGGGATCGGGGGCGCGCTCGGCTCCACTGGTCGAAGCGTTGGTGCGGCATCCCAGGATTCGCGTGGAACCGCACGTCGATGAGCGGTCGGCGGCGTTTTGGGCCTTGGGCGCGGCGGCAACGAGCGGCGAACCTGCCGCGGTAGTCACGACGTCGGGCACGGCGGCGTCCAACCTGTTTCCGGCCGTAATCGAAGCCAGCCAGACGGGGATTCCCCTGGTGGCGCTGACTGCCGACCGACCGGCCAGGTTGCGGGGCACGGACGCCAACCAGACCGTCTGGCAGCGGGACCTGTTCGGGCCCTATCCGCGGTTGGCTCTGGACCTGGAGCCTCTTGATGTTGACGAGGAACCGGAGACATTGCGCGCCGCCGCCCGACGTGCCTGGTCGGCGTGCCTGGGCACCAGAGAGCCCGGGGGGCCAAGGGAGCTGCGCCCGGGCCCGGTGCACCTGAACGTGCAGTTCGAGAAACCACTGGAGCCCGCGCGGGCTCGGGCGGTACCAACCCATGTTCGGGCAGGCCCCGGCCAGGGGCGTGGAGCGCCGGGGAACCGGCGGTCCGGGAAAGCGGGAGCACGGTTGGCTCAACTGGCCGCCGATGCGGTCCGCCCTCTGGTGATCGCGGGACCGGCAGTTGACCCGGGGCTGGGGAGGGCGGCGCTTGAGCTCGGTAGGGCACTGGGGTGCCCGGTAGTTGCCGACGCCCTCTCGGGGGCCCGGTTCTGTCCCGGTGCTTCGGACTCAGTGGCCGGGTTGGCGCCCGCGTTCCTTTCTTCTCGCGCCGTGCGGCGCGCTCTGGCCCCTGACCTCGTGATTCGTACGGGAGCGGCGCCTCCGACCCGCTCTGTTGCCACGTTCGTCAAGGAGCACGCGGGCGCCAACCACGTCCGGGTTGTGTTTCCGGACGGTCCGACCGACCACCTCGTTCCCGGCAGTGAACGCATCGAGGGCGATCCGGCAGATGTCCTGAGGGAGGCCGCCAGTCGTGTCCGAGCTGCACCTGGCGAACCCGCGCACGCTGGTACGGGCGCCTTCAAGGCCGGCTGGGACGGAGCCGAGCGAGCCGCCGCCGCCGTCATCCAGGACCAACTCGGCAAGGTCTGTTTCGAAGGGAGCGTGGCCGCCGTGATCGCCCGACTGCTCCCCCCGAACGGGCTATGGCTGGTCGGGAA
Source organism: Gemmatimonadota bacterium (assembly GCA_021295785.1). Taxonomy (GTDB): domain Bacteria; phylum Gemmatimonadota; class Gemmatimonadetes; order Palauibacterales; family Palauibacteraceae; genus Palauibacter. Next base: position 60,812 of record JAGWBR010000015.1, on the reverse strand, counting down.
CTCAATGCCGGTCCGCGATGTCGACACGTTCGTCCCCGCGCACGACAAACCAATACGGGCCATTGGATTCCGCGGAGCCTCGGGTATCGACGGTTTCGTGAGCGCGTGCATGGGCGCTGGGCTGACCGCGGGGGTCTTCGGACGGAGCGCAAGAGAGATTTCCGGTGGCGGAAGCAGCATTCCACCCGTGGCCCTGATGGGCGACCTCACGTTTCTCCACGACGCGGGAGCGCTCATGGTGAACCGTCCGTCTGACCTCCGCCTGCACATCGTTGTGGTTCAGAACAGGGGCGGGACCATCTTCAGGGGTCTGCCGCTGCATGCGTTCGATCCGCCCTTTACGCGGCATATCGAAATGCCGCAGGAAGCGGACCTGGGTAAGATTGCCGCGGCCGCCCGTCTACCGTTCAGGCGGGCAAATTCATTGTCCGAACTGGAAGCCGCCCTCCGTCAGTCCGCCACGACGCCCGGCCCCGTGGTGACCGAGGTGGTGGCCGACCCGGACGCCAGTTGGCGAACTCGCCGCGCACTGATGCGAGAGGCGGCGGCCGCGGCCGGCCGGGCACTCGGCTTGGGCGCGGTTTCAGCAACCCCGGGGGATTGATGCGACAAATTGTTGACTGGGAGCCTGCCGGCGATTTCGAGGATATCACCTATCACAAATGCGACGGGATCGCGCGGATAGGGATTGACCGCCCGGAGGTCCGCAATGCCTTCCGGCCCGAGACCGTTTCCGAGATGTACGGCGCCTTCGCCGACGCCCGCGACGACGAGAGCGTCGGAGTAGTGCTGCTGACCGGGAACGGGCCGTCGCCCAAAGACGGCGTGTGGTCATTCTGTTCGGGGGGAGACCAGAGAGTTCGGGGCGATTCGGGGTACGTGAGCCGGGAAGGCGCCTCACGCCTCAACGTGTTGGAGTTGCAGCGCCTGATCAGGACGATGCCCAAACCGGTGATCGCCCTCGTGGCCGGATATGCGATCGGCGGCGGCCACGTCCTTCACGTGGTGTGCGATCTGACCATTGCCGCCGACAATGCCGTGTTCGGGCAGACCGGCCCAAAGGTGGGGAGCTTCGACGGCGGGTTCGGTTCGTCCTACCTGGCGCGGATAACAGGACAGAAAAAAGCAAGAGAAATCTGGTACCTGTGCCGGCAGTACACCGCCGTCGAGGCCGAAAAGATGGGCCTGGTGAATGCAGTGGTACCCGTGGAGGACCTGGAAGCCGAAGGCGTGAAGTGGGCCAGGGAGATCCTGACCAAGAGCCCGCTGGCCATCCGGTGTCTGAAAGCGGCCATGAACGCCGACTGCGACGGTCAGGCCGGCCTTCAGGAATTGGCAGGGCACGCGACCATGCTGTTCTATATGACCGAAGAGGGCCAGGAAGGGCGGAACGCCTACTTGGAGAAGCGACCGCCCCAGTTCCGCAAATTCCCCTGGCGCCCGTAGGCGCACCGGGGCGGGTGGCGGTCTGGATCGGCGCCATCAGACCCCGAACCTTGCCGGCAGCCGTGGGTCCCGTGGCGGCCGGAGGGGGGCTGGCCTGGGACGCCGGCGGGTTCGTGCTGCTCCCCTTTGTCGCGGCCATGTTGGGTGCGCTCCTTCTGCAGGTCGGCGTCAACCTGGCCAACGACTATTCGGATTTCGCGCGCGGGGCGGACACTTCTGACCGGATCGGACCGCGCAGGGCGGTGGTGTCCGAGTTGCTGAGTCCCGGGGCGGTGAAGGCCGGCGCTGCCGTGGCGTTCGCTCTTGCGGTTGCGGTGGGAGTCTACTTGGCGTTGCGAGGGGGATGGCCGATTGTTGCGGTCGGCTCCGGCGCCATCCTTGCGGCGGTCACTTACACCGGGGGACCGTGGCCGTACGGATACCGGGGCTTCGGCGACCTGTCGGTATTCCTGTTTTTCGGGCCGGTGGCCGTGGCGGGTACGGCCTACGCGGTCACCCTGACGTGGCCGCCCGGCGCGATAGTCGCCGGGGCGGGGGTAGGAGCGCTCAACGCCGCGATTCTGGTAATCAACAACCTGCGGGACCTTGGAACCGACGCCGCCGCCGGAAAGCGCACGCTGGCAGTAATCCTCGGGCCGGCCCGGACCCGGGTTCAGTACACTGCCTTGCTCGGGCTGGCCGGGGCGGTTGCCCTGGTTGGACCGCTCACCGGCCTTCTGCCCGCTGGGGCCGGTCTGGCTCTGGCGGCAGTCGCGCCGTGCCTGAATCCGCTCAGAACGGTTTGGGGCTTTCAGGACCCGCGTGAGCTGAACCCGGCCCTGGGAAAGACCGCCGCCGCGGCCGGGGCCTACGGTTTGCTTCTGGGCGCAGGCACCGCGATCTGGTGATCGACGAACCAGTCCGGGAGCCGGCGCACCAGATTGGGGCCGACGGGACGGGTTTCGTCGGGCACCTGTTTCCGCTCACCCCGGCGGGAGAACTCTCCCTGCGGGCTCTGCTCGCAGCTGCCTCTGAAGTGTCCGCCGCCATTGGTAATCACAACTGGCGGGTGCCCGAACGCGTGCAGTGGGCGGATGACCTGGCAATCGACCGAATTTTGGCCCCCGACGGCTCGCCCCCTCTTCCCGGGTGGCAATCAAGCCCGGTGGCATGGGGGCCGCGGACGGACGGGATTGCCATGTGGCGGCGTCCGCCCGGGTGCCGGGCCTCGCACGCACTGCCCCGGGCCGGGGACGTGGCGCTCCGTACTTCCGGCACATCGGGCATGCCGCGCTACGCCATCCACACTTGGGACACCCTGCGCGCCAACGCGGAGTCGTTCAGGCGCAGGCTCGGATGGGGGCGGGACGACCTGTGGCTGGCGACCCTGGCCTGGGGGCACGTCGGCGGACTCGCCGTGTTCGTCCGTTCCGCGCTGGCGGAGGGAAGGCTCGCATTCGCGCCGCTCCCGGTCCGCGCGCCCGAAATCGCCTCAGCCCTGAAATCGACCCGCGCCACCCAGGTCTCGCTCGTACCCGCCATGCTGCACGACCTGCTCAACCACCACCTCGCCCCCCCGAGTTCGCTCAAGACCGCTCTGATCGGTGGTGCACCCGCGCCGCCCGCGCTCTTGGCTAAGGCCGTCCAGGCCGGTTGGCCTGTTGCAGTCACGTACGGGCTTACCGAAGCGGGGTCCGCTGTTGCCCTGGCCGGTCCGAAAGAGGTACGCGACAATCCCGCGTGCGCACTCACCCTGCTGGACTGGGCGGAGGCGAAGACCGACCCGAAAACGGGCGGTCTCAGCGTTCGGGGCCCGGCCATGTTTCGGGGTCATGTCGGCGACCGGCGTCGGCGGAAGGGGAGCTGGTTCAATACGGGGGATCTCGCCGAGTTGGTTGCCGGAGACAGTTCGCCGACGCCGGTCGCCCTGAAGATCACCGGCCGGCTGGACCAGAGATTTACCTGCGGGGGGGCGAACGTAGATCCTCAAGAGGTTGCGCATGCCCTTTCGGAGCACCCCGAAGTGGAGCAGGCGGCCGTGACCGGTCTGCCGGACGACCGCCTCGGCAGCATTCCTGCCGCCGCTGTGGTACCCTCTGCGAATTCGGTACCGGCCCCGGGACTCGAAGCGCGTTTGAAAATCTGGGCTCGCACACGCCTTTCGGGACCCAGCGCGCCGCGAATCTGGAGAGTGGTGCCCGACAAGGTTGATCAGCCTCGCCTGCGTGCCCTCCTGACCGCCGCAGCCGATCCCCTGAACGCCCGTCGTTGTAGTACGGTAATCACATGACAATAGGCCCAAAGAAAGGTCGGTGGCCTTTGACAAATGGCGCTTCGGGCCCTAGTTGATCAGAAGTTACTGTCGTCTTTGTACTCGCCGAGCGGAAATCTTCTCGGGAGGGGGAGGGGAGGCAATCCAACTCGGATGCAAGATTAGACCAGCTTCACCAAACAAAAGCGATGGTGAGAGAAAGCGTATGAGAGGGCGGGTCATTGCCGGTCACGCCGACGCCTGTCGGCACGCTTCGCCGCCGGGTTTCCTGGCGTTGGCCTGCCCGCTGGTTTTCTGCGCGGTTCTCTTCGTTGGGTGTGACCAGGGCGGGGGAGGTGTGCCAGCCACAGTGGCCGGGGGCACCTGGTATGTGTACGCCGACGAGTTGCGCGAGCAACGGACCGGGCCGCGCCACGATTTGACGCTTCGCGAGTTGCTTGTCATATCCGCCGGTACCGACTCGGTGGGCGAGTGGGCCCTGGGTAAGCCTCGCGCCGTTGTGGAAGCCGGCGACGGGCATATCTATGTCTTGGACTCGGACTGGAAACAAGTGTTTGCCTTCGATTCCTCCGGGGCGCTACTCCGCAGGATGGGAGGGTACGGGACCGGCGAGGGGGAAATGCTGCTCCCCGTGGATATGGTTGCCTACGACGACGACCTTTATGTGCTGGCCTATGAACTCGACCGGGTGATCGTCTTTGACCGGAACGGGCGAGTCGAACGAACGATTCGGCTTGCCGACAAAGGCAGGTATGTCGCCGCGACGGCCTCCGGGCTATGGGTCGAGCTCATGTATGTGAGACAGGGGCACATGGTGGACCTTTATGACTGGGCTGGCGGCCAGCCCGTGGCCCGGGTTGGCCTTCATGCAACCGACAGTGCGTACCAAGAGGCGGGCGTCAGCGGGAACATCGGGGCGCTCCGAGACGGTGGCATCGCCTATGTGCACGGCAGCGGTGCATTCCTTCAGTTCGCGGATGCGGACGGGTCAGACCGGATTGTGCCCGTGGGTCCGTTGTCGGACTGGAAATACGAAGAAAACCCGCCACCTGGGCTGGAGCCCTTGTACGGTCCACGCGAAGTCACCTATGGGGTGGTTGAGTGGGGTAGCCAAGGTGTCATGGTGCTCAGTCGGGAGCTCGACGCTAAAGATGGGTATTTGACGCTCACCTTGATCGACCATGGTGGTGAGGTGATCGCGGAGGGGATCTTCCCTGGCTTGGGTGGGGTCCTGTCACTGGATGCCGGAGCTGATGCCGGCACGGTGTTTCTGACGTTCCTCAGCCCACCGAACGTTGTCAAGTATCAAGTGGATATTCAGTGGCCGTGAGCGGCCAACGATCGGGGAAAAGGCGCATCCGGTGGCGCGTAGCCTCGCTGCTTGTTTGATGAGGCAGGCTCGTGCTGTTACCGCGCTGTTCCTCGCCACCTCGTGGGTTTTTGCTGCCTGCGACACGTCGGAACCGCGCGACACGTCGGAACCGGGGGAACATCGAGTATCAACTGGCTTCCCAGGCAACTGGCACACCGTCACGGAGATCGGGGTGATGGACGGGCCGCCGGAGAGCGAAGTGTTCGGTCCGATTCGCCACGCCGTTGTTATGGAGTCGGGCGGCCTGACGGTGCTCGATGTTCAGTCGTCACGGATATCGGGTTTCGACGCTGAGGGCCGACACACCTTTTCATTTGGCCGCTCGGGTTCCGGGCCGGGGGAGTTTACTGACCCCACCGGGCTTCTACGCATCGCGGATGACACCCTGGCGGTGGTCAGCCGAGCAAAGCGCTTGATTCAGTACTTCGTACCAGACAGCGTAGGCACGTTCGTGGAGGCTGAACGGTCTGCACTACTGCCGCTTTGGCCCAATGGGAGCTGTGTCATGGAGGGCAGGATCTTCGTGCTCGGGTATCTGGAAGAGTCGTCGGTGCATGAGGTGGACCGCGATGGCTCGGTCCGGCGGTCGTTCTCAGGCAGTGAACTCGGTGAGTGGGCCGAAGAGGGCGCTCCGGAATCGGTGGCGTGGGCTTGGCGTGACGAAGCGGTCGCTGGGAGGCTGGTGTGTTCAGAGGACTCGCAGACGATCATCCACATCCCCAATAGGACGGGGTGGGTACGCGCCTACACGCTCGGTGGCGACTTGGCCTGGCATGCTCCGATCCGCGATTTCACGAGGGTACTTATCCTTCCAGCCGCTGGCGGCGGCGTAAAGTATAATTTCGATCCTGACCTCAAATTCTCACACGATGTGACGGGTGCTGCCGAGGTTGAGCAGGGCGTCCTCGGTATCTCGGTGGAGAAGCACTTGCCCCGCGGCCAGGAGCCGAGCAACGAGGGGCTACTCGTGCTACTCGACATCGAGACTGGTATCGAGGTAGGGCGTGAAGTCTATGGTGGTATCCTTCTGGACGGGTCCAGCCACCGAACTGCGGTCACACACGATCTGCCTTTTCCCAAGGTCACAGTGCTGGCACCGCCGACCTTACGATAGGCCCCCGCAGGGCCGCAGCGGGCGAGTGGAACTGCCGCTTCGGCATCTTCATGCCCGGACGCTGAAGAGCCGCTTGCGAGCGAGTCAACCCGTAGGGAATCTCCCTATTGTCTCCAGGACGTTGGCATTCGATGCCGTGAGGTCGTCGCGGAAGGGTTCGACGGAGTGTGGTCCGGGGCGCTTCGCACGCGCTTTTCGAGTGACAGCCGTGTCATGATCGTCAAGTCCGACTCCTGCGTTTTCGGCTGCCCGATGTCCCCTGCGATGAAGGCGAGCTGCCCGAAATCTTTCTGCCCGAAGGATGCGCGGACGGTTGCAAACGACAACTGTGTGACGTATGTCAATGGCCATCGAAAATCTGACACACCCAGCAGAGGGAGTGCAGCGACCGGAGCGGGGCGGTTTGTGGAACCAGGCTAAGGCAAAGCGATGCAACGATTCATTTCGAGCGCAGCCATCTTCCTCCTCTGCGCGGTGCCCGCCGCCGGCCAGGTGGACTGCGCGGGCTGGGGCTCTCCGTACTTCTTCCGGAACGCCACCGCCGAACAGGTAACGAGCTGTCTCGAAGCCGGCGCAGACGCGAACGCACGGGGCCCGAATGGCAGGACTCCGCTGCACGCAGTTGCGGCCTCGTTTTGGAAGCCGGACCTGCTTATCGCCCTGATCGAGGCGGGAGCGGATGTCAATGCCCGGGACGCCGCCGGAAACACGCCCCTGCATGCATCGTGGTCCAACTCGAATCCCGAGGTGGGCGCAACACTGCTGGAGCTCGGGGCGGACCGCATGGCCCGCAACCGCGAGGGCCGGCCGGCCGATCCTGCGAACTGCGAGAACGCCGGCACGGAAGCGTTCGCCCGGGCGGCGGACGCCGCCGACGTGGCCAGGTGCGTCGAATCCGCCCCGGGCGTCAACGCGCGGGGCCCCGATGGCAACACCTGGCTCCACCACGCGGTCTACGACGGGGATCTCGCCATGGTTGTGCGGTTGCTGGAGGCGGGCGCGGACGTCAATGCTTTGGCAGACCGGAGCGGGACTCCTCTGCACCGGGCGGCCCGGGAGGGGGATGCGGCCATCGTCGGGGTGCTGGTGGAGGCAGGTGCCAACGTCAACGCGGGAGACCGGGACGGCAGGACGCCGATGCACGCAGCGACACGCAGCGACACGACAGTTGTCCGGGTGCTACTGAATGCGGCGCGCAACGACCGAGGTGAAACGCCTTTGCATCATGCGTCCCGCTGGGGCGGCGACGGCTCCGTCGTACGACTGCTGTTAAAGGCCGGTGCCGATATTGGCGCACGGGACGACAAGGGTCAAACGCCGCTGCATTCGGCGTCCGGTCCAGATCCGAAGCCGGCCGTGATTGACGCGCTGCTGGCCGCCGGAGCGGACCTGGGTGCACGGGATCGAAGGGGAGCCACGCCTCTCCACGCTGCGTCCCGGGCGTATAGCGACGCCGGGGTAGTCGCGCTGCTGGCGGCCGGAGCGGATGTCAATGCGCGTGACGCCGTGGGGCAGACTCCGTTGCATTTCAGGTCTTTTGGCGGAGACTCCAGGCCAGCCATCGTGGCATTGCTGGCGGCGGGCGCGGACGTAAACGCCCAAAGTGGAGATGGCGATACCCCGTTGCACCTGCACGCCGGCTCCGCCGTTGCCAGCGCACTGTTGGCGGCCGGCGCCGATGTCCATGCCCGTGACCGCAGCGGCCGCACTCCCCTGCACCGGGCAGCGGATCGGGCCTTTGGTGCCGCCGCGATAGCGGAGCTGCTGGCGGCCGGCGCTGACGCAAACGCGCGCGACAACGAGGGCGCGACTCCCCTGCATCTGGCATTTTGGGGCAACTCGAACCGCGAGACGATTTCCGAGGTGGTTGCCGCCCTGCTGGCCGCTGGCGCGGACCCGAATGTGCGCACGGGGCGGGGCGAGACCACTTTGCACAGGGCGTCGGAAAAGAGCGATAATCATCTCTCGATCCAAGCGCTGATCGAGGCCGGTGTGGACGTGAATGCCCACTCCGCGGACGGGAGAACGGCCCTGCACATGGCGGCGCAAGCTGGCGATACCGCCGCTGTCGGCGCGCTGGCAGCCGCCGGCGCGGACGTGAACGCGCGCGACAGGCGGGGCAACACCCCGCTGCATGCCCACTGGGCCGACGGGCATTATGGGTGGAACCGGGCGGTAGTGCAGCAACTGCTGGAACTCGGTGCCGATCCCATGGCGCAAAACGCCCGCGGCGAGTTGGCTGACGCGACCCGCTGCGAGAATTGGCGCAACCCCCAATTCATGGCGGAGGCCACCCCGGAACAGGTTACTGCGTGCCTGGCTGCTGGTCACGACATCAACACCCGGGACGACAACGGCGCGACACTCCTGCACCATGCCGCTGCGAACGCCGACTCGGCCGCAGTGGCCTTTCTGCTTGCAAGGGGCGCCGACGCCAATGCACGTGACCACCTGGGCACGCCGCCGCTGCACTATAGGGGGGCGTTCAGGCACCGCGCGATCAGGTCGCAGCTCCTGGCGGCCGGCGCGGACGTCAACTCTCGCAGCCACGACGGCACGAGCCTGTTGCACATCGCCTCCGATGCGGGCGTCATCGCCGCGCTCCTGGAGGCCGGTGCGGAGGTCGACGCCCGAAACTGGACGGGAGCGACGCCCCTGTTCGGGACTGTGCCCCTGTTCAGGGCTAGTGGTGAAGATGTCATCAACGCGCTCCTGGCGGCCGGTGCGGACGTGAATGCGGTGGACGTCTGGGGCCGAACGCCCCTGCACCTGTACTCGGGTTACGGCCACCGCGGGCTTGCCGCCCTGTTGGCAGCGGGCGCGAATGTGCACGCGGCGGATCTCAGGGGCAGGACTTCGCTGCACGAAGCAGCCGAGTACGAGCGTGCCTCCGTCATCGGAGCGCTGGTGGCGGCCGGAGCCGATGTGGACGCAAGAGATGCCATGGGCAACACCCCGCTGCACATCGCCTGGCACAACCACAACTCCGTCGTCGAGAGGCTGTTGGAGCTAGGTGCTGACCCGACGGCGCGCAACAACCGCGGCAGGGCCGCCGAGCCCCGCGACTGCGAGAACTGGGACACCCGGCTGTTCCGGGAATACGTCGACGTCGATGGCTTGCGCGAATGCCTGGCGTCCGGCTGGGACATCAACATGCCGAACTCCGGCGGCCAGACGCCACTGGACCTGGCGATCCAATGGCAACGCACGGATGCACTGGCCCTGCTCCTGGAGGCGGGGGCCGACCCGAACCTGCCGGATGGCCGGAAGATGACGCCACTGCACCGGGTAGCCGATCCCGCGGCCGTCACGCTCCTTCTGGAAGCTGGTGCGGACCTTGACGCGCGCGACGAGTCTGGTGCGACTCCGCTACATCGTGCAGCAGTGAGTCCCGCCCTGGATGTCGTCCGTGCGCATATCGATGCAGGAGCGGAAGTCGATGCCCCTGACGAACACGGCGACACTCCGCTGCACTGGTCTCTCAGGAACTGGGCTTCCAGCCTCCCCGCCGAGGTGCTGCTGGAAGCCGGCGCGGACGTGAACGCACTCAACGCTTCGAACGAGACGCCGTTGCACGCGGCAGCCCGGTATTCGTCCTCGGGAACGGCCGCCATCGCTGCGCTGCTGGAGGCGGGCGCGGACGCGAACGCACGAGCCGCGAGCGGCGAAACGCCGCTTCACCTGGCAGTCCCCTACAATGACGACATCGCACAACTTCACGCCCTGCTGGCGGGCGGCGCGGATGTCAACTCGGAGGATACCTCGGGCGCCACCCCACTGCACCGCGCGGCCGCTTGGCCGAATCTCGCCACCGTAAACGCACTCCTGGAGGGGGGTGCCGACATCAACGCACGCGCCGGCAACGGTGACACCCCCTTGCACCGTGCCGTAGCGAGAGCACAGCCTCGCCATGCGCCACCCATGACCTTTCATTACAACGCACCGCCGCAGTTTTACACTGAGAACCGCTCCGGCTACCCGACGCGTTCCGACCGTGACACGGCGCTCGTCGCGGCGCTTGTCGGCGCGGGTGCGGACATGGTGGCCCGCAACGACAGCGGCGAGACTGCGCTGGCAACAGCCGCCAGGCACGGAAAGGACCGGTTGGTGAGCAAGCTCCTGGAGCTGGGGTCGCCCCCGGAACCTGGACTGACGGCAGTAACGCCCTCCGCCGTTCCGGTGTGCGACTGGGCGACCCACACCATGTTCGCGGACGCCCCGGTCGTCAGCCTCGAGGGGTGCCTGGAGGCCGGCGTGGGCGTGAGCGCCCTCGACCGCCGGGGTCACTCGCCGCTCCATGCCCTCGTGGGGGATATGACGGCGAATCACTACTTCCTCCCCGCCGCCATCACGGCGCTGATCGGTGCCGGGGCGGACACTGACGCACGGGATGGACAGGGTGCGACCTTGCTGCACCAAGTCGCGGGAGGTGCACGCGGTTATTGGGTTGGGGGTCCGTTCCCGTTGCCGGACGCCGCAGCCGCCCTGCTGGCGGGAGGCGCCGACGTGAACGCCCGCAACCGGGGGGGGCGTACACCGCTACACGTTGCCGCGGAAACTCTTTTCGACAACAACTTCACCGCTACGGTGCTGCTGGACGCCGGCGGCGACGTCAACCTGCGCGACGAGTCCGGCGGTACGCCTCTGTACCGTGCATCGGGACGTTCAGGGCACCCCGCCATGGTCCGGCTGCTGATGCGAGCGGGTGCCGACGTCGACGCGCCCGCTGACAACGGCGAAACCCCGCTTCACCGGGCCGCGCGCGAGCAAAACCCTACCGTGGCGGCGCTCCTGCTGGAACTCGGCGCCGATCGCACACAGGTGGACGACTCGGGCACGGTCGCCGACCCCGCGAGCTGCCGCCGATGGCCCGATCCGGTGTTCTTCCACCATGCCACGGCTGCCACCGTGGTCCGTTGCATCGATTCCGGTGTGGGAGTCGATGCGGAGGCGCGCTACGATCTGGTGAGAAACCCCTCGGGTCGGCTGGAATCGTACGCGGCCGGTTCAACGCCGCTCCATGTGGCGGCCGGGTGGACCAGGGACCCGGCCGTGATCACAGTGCTGCTGGCGGCCGGAGCGGACGTGAACGCGCGCAACCGGCACCGATACACGCCCCTGCACTACGCCGCCCGCGACAACAGCGAGCCCGCCGTCATCGCTGTCCTGGTTGCGGCCGGGGCCGAGGTGGACGCCTGGCGGACCGGATTGCTGCCGCACCACCCGCAGCCCGGGTGGGACGTCACGCCGCTGCACGAGGCGGCGCGGAATGAGAGCGCCGCCATTGCGGCAGAGTTGCTCGATGCAGGGGCCGACGTCAATGCGGTGGCGGCCGGCGGAAAGATGCCGCTCCACAGGGCGGCCGCGGAGAACACCAATCCGGCCGTCGTCACCGAACTGGTGAGCCGGGGAGCCAACGTGAACGCCAGACTTCCGGGGGGGAGAACCCCGCTTCACGAAGCGGCGGCCGCGAACCGCAATCCTGGCATTCTGACCGCGCTGCTGAAGGCCGGAGCGGACGTGAACGCTTGGGGTGCGAGTGACGAAGTGTGGCCGGATCGGGAGAGCATGATTGCCTCCGCGACGGTAAGGGACTTCACCCCGTGGGGCGGAAACGTCAACCTGTCCGACCAGACCGGCATCCGGGCCCCCCTGCACGAAGCCGTCATGGGGCGCGGCGACTCCGCGGTGGTCGCCACGCTGATCGAAGCCGGCGCCGACGTAAATGCCCGCGGCGATCTGCACCGGAGTATGGAGCCTGCCGCGACCCCGCTCCACTGGGCCGCATCGGCCAACCCCCACCCTGCCGTGCCGGAGCTGCTCGCGCGGGCCGGAGCAGATATGAACGCCCGTAGTGGGGCAGGGTGGACCCCGCTTCACTTGGCCGCGCTCCGCAACCCCACCCTCTTCCCGATCCTGCTGGATCTGGGTGCCGATCCCGAGGCCGCCGACCGGTACGGCAAGACCCCCATGGACTACGCTGTCGAGAACCTGTGGCTGCAGGGCTGGGAGGTCGTGAGGCCGTTGATGGAGGAAAAGGAAAACGAATCAGGGCGGGAGGGCTTGGATGGGTAAACCCTCCTCTCCCTGCAGTTAGTAGCCGCACGGCCCGCGCCTATCCCGAGAAGATCACTGGCCGGTTGGACCAGAGGTTGATCAGCCCCGCCTGCGTGCCCTGCTGACCGCCGCAGCCGATCCCCGGGTAACCGCCCGGTAGCAAAGAACAGCGTCCGTTCATGACCACGGCAAGACCCCTGCCGTCTCAGCGAAGTGAGTTTTCCGTCGAAGACGGCGTCCACTACCTGAACTGCGCCTATTTCGGCCCCCTGCCGAAATCAGTCGAGGCGGCGGGGATAGCCGGCATACGGATGAAATCGTCGCCAGCACCGTTTCCGAGTACAAACTTCTTCACTGACATCGACGGGCTCAAAACGGAGTTTGCCCGCTTGGTGGGAGGGGAGGCCCACAGGGTCGCCGTCGTCGGTTCCGTCTCGTATGCGGTATCGGCGGCGGCCGACAACGTGTGCGCCGGGCCGGGCCAGAACATCGTGATAGTCGAGGACCAATTCCCGAGCAACGTGTACGCCTGGCAACGCCTTGCCGCGGAGCGCGACCTTGAGATCCGCGTGGTTGGACGCCCCGGGCCGCCCCCGTCGCGGGGTCTGTGGAACGACCGCGTACTTAGCGCCATCGATGTGGCAACGGCGGTTGTCGCCCTCCCGCAGCATCATTGGACCGACGGGAGCTTATTCGATTTGGTAGCCGCCGGTCGCCTGGCCCGGCAGGTCGGTGCGGCCTTGATCGTGGACGCGTCTCAGACGGTCGGCGCAGCGCCGTTCAGTGTTTCAGAGGTGCAGCCCGACATGATGGTGACCGTGGCTTACAAGTGGCTGATGGGACCCTACAGCCTGGGCGCGGCACACTTCGGCCCCCGGTTCGACGACGGGCGTCCCCTGGAGGCCGGTTGGATGGGCAGGGAAGGAGCCGAGGATTTTTCGCGACTGGCCGAGTACACCTCACACTACCGGCCCGGCGCAGCCCGCTACGACGCCGGCGAGACCTCGAATTTCATCACTGTACCCATGATGCGGGAAGCGCTCCGGCGCATCTCCGAATGGGATCCGGCGTCAATCGAACTTCGCCTGGGAGAACTTCTCACCCCTCTGGCGGAGGCGGCAGGAGAGCTGGGCTGGCCGTGCGAGGACGAAGCGTGGAGGGCACGGCACTTTTTGGGCCTCAGACTGCCAGACCACGTGGACCCGGAAGCGTTTGACCGAGCCCTGGCTGCCGAGAGGGTCTACCTGTCGAGGCGGGGCGGTTCTCTCCGGGTCTCGCCCGGAGTCTTCAGCGAGGAATCCGACATTGGCGCACTGATCGGCGTTATGCGGTCAGTCTCTTCGGGTTAACGCGGTCCGCCACCCGCCGGCGGGGCTAGTTGAGTGGGTTGAGCCTCGGATCGGGCACAAGACCCTCGCGGCGAATCGCGATCGCCTGGTCGCCGTCGAGCCTGGCATGATATCCAAGAAGGTGCAGCGCTCCCATGATCGGCCGGGTACGGGCCACCGGAGCCAGCAGCGCAGCGTCGGTACGGTCGGGATGCCTCCGCACGCCCGGTAGCCACGTGGCCAGGCGGTGCGCCCCGGCGTTCCTGAGGATCCGCGAAAACGTCAGCCAGATCGGCTTCACCGGCCGCACAACAAAGAACCCGTCCTCGCCCAGGCGCTGATACAAGGGCATCAACAGCCTGCCGGACATGGGGGCCCTCACCACCCCGTTGCGGTCGCCGGCAATCGGCTGGCCGCGCTTTACGGGTGTGAAATTGTCGTACCCCGGCTCCATCTTGAACTCGTCCGAAGGTTTGATGCTGTGCCGGTACCTCACCTCCATGAAACGCGGCAGCCGGTCGCACCCTTCGGGGAACGGCGCCGTGGCTTTGGCGACCTCCCCGGCCGGAACCATGTTGAGCGCGGCCATCGTCGCCCAGGTGACACGCTCCAATGCCGGGACCGAGCCGGCCGCCCGGTGCCTGCCACCCTCCACGCCCAGACTGGGCCACCCCAGCCGGTCGAAGTAGTGGGGCATCAGGCCGCGCAGTGCCTCTTCAATGCCGAGCACCGCCGGCAACCCCAGCATCACAGCTAACTTCCTGTTCTGGAGGGTGTCTGTGAGGGTAGAGAAGGGCACGCTCTCGGACGACGTGGTGTGCAGGTCCAACACGCACACCGGCCCCCGTGCCCGCCGCACTTCGGCGCGGACCTCCGTAAGCAGTGACAACTGCTCCAGGGCCTCGGCGGTCGGCCCAAGATCAGGCGGAAGCGGGGGGCTGCCAGCTTGCCTTCGCTTTTCGGTCTCGCGGATGGTGGCCAGCAGTTTCGCGACCCTCGCCCGCCCCCAAACACGGTTCATGTCTTCATCCATGAACCTCACGTCCCGGGCCAGGGCGCGAATGTTCCCGCGCAGCGCCACCACGTCGCCGCGGAAGAGCGCCCGGCGGGAAGCGCCCGGCGACTGAAGCGACGCGATGACCCTTTCCAGCGCCAGCGTGCCCGCCGGCTCGTTGCCGTGTAAAGATCCAATGCAGATCAGCATCGGACCCGGTTCCAGCGCCCGGCAGGTCCCGATCCGGCGTGCGGCGGCCGATTCCCTGAACGCCGCGGCCCCGGACGCAGTCGCCGTGCCCGGCGAAGGGGGCTCGACCGCCTGGCGCGCGGCAGCCCCGCCAGCAGCCCCCGCGCGGCTCATTCGGTGCACGCCATCGCCCCGGCCTTCGCCGCGAAAACGAAGTCGCTCTCCGTCAATCCGTCAATCTTGTGGGTCCATATCACAACCCGGGCGCGACCCCACGCCAAATACAGGTCGGGGTGGTGATCCACCTCTTCGGCCAGCGCGCCCACGCGGTTCACGAAAGCCAGGGCCTCGGCGAAGTTGCTGAAACGGAACTCTCTTTCCAGATGGTGCCCGTCAATGACCTGCCATCCGCCGCCCAACTCGGTTGCCAGGGCGTCCAGTTCTTCTCCCTGAAGAGGCGGCACTCCGCCCCGGCACGGAACACATGTCCCGGCCGCCAGTCGCTCCGACAATATCTAGCTCCTCTCAGATCGCGCCGCCCCTGCGGGCGGGCCGACCGCTCGATTCATGGCCGGCGGGATCAAAAACCCCCTCCGCCCCCACCTCCGAAACCACCGCCAGAAAAACCGCCTCCGCCAAAGCTTCCCATCCCGCCGACCGTGCCGGTGGGCCCCGCGCCCCGCGGCGTGTAGTTCATCAAACCGGTCGTGGAATGGCTCAGGTTGTTGATGGCGGAGATCAGAATAAACGTGTCAAACCCACTCCAGTCCGCCCCCGTGTACCAGTCGGGCGGTTGGGTATGGATGTCAGCAAACGCGCCGGCCCACTGCTTCTCCACCCCCAGGGCGATCGCGTAGGGAAGGAAGACTTCGAACAGATCGGGCGTCGCTTCGAGCCGTTTCAACCTCGGGCCCTCGACACGCTCCAGAAAATGCTGGAAGCCCAGCAGGTGACGCCTGATCTCGGCCCCCAAGGCGGTCCTGGCGGGCATGGCCCAACCGAAGCCCAATACGATGGCGGCAGTCGCGATCCCGCTGCCAAAGGCCGGAAAAATGAACCGGTTCCCGATCAACTCCACCTGTACCATCGAACCACCAACGACCAGCACAATGGCGGCAACAATCCCGGTAACGGCCCACCCGCCGCGGATGCCGGCCGGCGATGACGAATACACGCCGCTCTCAACCAGAACGGACTCCAGGCGGGGGACCAGCGAGTCCATGTCGGAATGGAACGTCTTCCTGAGTTTGGACATGTTCTGCTGCCCGCGACGCGCCTTCCTGAACAGCGCCCGCAGGACCGCCCGCTCATGGTGTTTGGCGGGTTCTTCGTCCTCGCGCAGGCGCGTAAGCTTGAAATCGGGGTCACCCCTGCGCGAGGTTCTGGGCTGTTCGGTGATGTGCAGGAAGCCTTGCCGGGCCAAGTCCACGATGGTGGCGACGATGTCGCGGTGATCGACCCGGTCGTCGATCACGACTCCCGCCTCCGCGGGCGAAAGTCCGGCGGGCGGTTCGTACTGGGGCTGAATCGGACCAGTGCGCGGGTCCCGGCCCCTCCGCCACCAAAGCCTGAACATCAAGAAACCCGCCACAATCGGGAAGGCCCAGGGCCAGTGGCGCTCCAGGATGCCGTCCGGGCCCAGAACGGCACGCCCGGCCTTTGCCGCGGCGCTCGGCCGTGCGACGATGCCGGCGTCCCAGGCCACGCCCACGGTCAGGCCTTCGCGGGGTGCGAGCGAGCGGGTCGTGGTCGCCAAGACCGTGGTTCCCCCGCGTGTCTCCACCTCGGCGTCTTGCTCCGTCGACGCGTACGCTCCGGTGAATGCGTGCGCCCGGACCCCGGTCACTCCCGACGGCAAGGCCACCGCCGCGGAGGCCTGACCAATCGGCACGTCCCACTCGGTCCCCGTGACGTTCCAGTAGAGCTCGTCGTAGCCGACGGAGTCCTGCGGACCGAACGCGTCGCTGGCCGCGTCGCCGGCGTCCGCGTCGAAATGGAGCAGCGCTCCGCCTGCGCTGTAACTGACGGTGACTGTCCGGGATGTGTTGTTGGCTCCCGGAATCCAAATCTTTACCCGGCGGTAACGGCCGGCGCGCTCTACTTCGTACTCAAGCGGTGCACCCCGACCATCGGTAACCCCGGCGACGCTGAAATCAAGGCGAATCCGCCTCCCGCGGTATTCGTTCTCGACCGGAATCATGCGGATTAATCCGTTCCACGAGCCAACGAATGACAAGTCCAGCGTCTCTTCCACGCTGATGCTCCCGTCCGCGGCGACCTCGATGTCGGCGTGGAAGCGGTCGATCCGCAATGACCTGTCCTGGGCCGCGACCGGCCGCGGGTCAACCGCCGTTGCAAGGCAGACGACCGCAACCGCCAACGCTGCCGCGGTTGCGGTTGGGCGCGCGATGGCTATGGGGACCGCTGACCCGCGCCGAGGGCCGACCGTGCCCCGTCGCCCTGGTCGGATGCACCATCCGAGGCCAGCGAAAGCCTCGGACCAGCACGTCTGGAGTCGTCCCGGAGGGAGAAGAATCGCCGGTGCTCAAACCCCATGGGGCGCGCTAACAGGTTCCCGGGAAACGCCTCGACCCGGGTGTTGTAGTCGCGAACCACCGCGTTGTAGTAGCGGCGCGCGTTCTGCACGGCTTCTTCAACCCTTTCCAGCGACCGCTGCAACTCCAGAAAACTCTCCATTGAGCGCAGTTGCGGGTATGACTCGGCCAGTCCGAACACTCCCGAGAGTGCCCCCGTCAGGGCACGCTCGGCGTCGGCCTTCTCGTCCACGGTCACGGCCGACATGGCACGCCCACGGGCGGCGATCACACCTTCCAGGATATCCCGTTCGCGGCTTGCGGCGACCTTGGCGGTCTCGACCAGATTGGGAATCAGATCCCACCGGCGTTCCAGCTGAACATCAATGTCGGCCCAGGCGCTGTTTGACTCTGACCGAAGCCGCACGAGGCGGTTGTACGACGAGACCAGCCACAATGCGATCAGCGCGAAAGCCCCGAGAAAAACGAACGTCATCCATGTCTCCTGAACAGGTATTCGCGGAGGGTGACGGGTTCATCACTGGACGAACCGACCCCGCAGCCCAAACTTAGCATCCCATGAAGATCTCCGTTTTTCAGCTGGACTCGTTTTCCTCGCGTGTGTTCTCGGGAAATCCCGCGGCTGTGTGTCCGCTGGAAGAGTGGATTGACGACGACTTGCAGCAGAGGATCGCGACCGAGAACGCTGTCTCGGAAACCGCGTTCTTGGTGCCGGAGGGTGACGGCTACCGGCTCCGTTGGTTCACGCCCGAGGTGGAAGTGGATCTTTGCGGGCACGCCACCCTGGCTGCCGCATGGGTGGTGCTCAACGAGCTGGACCAGAACAAGAAACAGGTGACGTTCGAGACCCGCGGCGGGCGCCTGACTGTACGGACGGGGTGGGGAGGCAAGCTGGTCATGGATTTCCCGGTCAGGGAGGCAGTTCCTCGCAACGCTTCAAGGGCACTGGTTGAGGGTTTGGGGCACGAACCGGTCGAGGTGCTTGCTTCCGAACGTGATTACCTGGCCATATTCGACTCGGAAGACAGCATCGAGAGGATGCGGCCCGACATGGCGCGGCTGAGAGCCCTGGACCGCCTCGGCATCATCGTGTCCGCGCCGGGCGATACCGCCGATTTCGTGTCTCGGTTTTTTGCTCCGAGTGTAGGCGTGCCGGAAGATCCGGCGACCGGCTCGGCCCACTGTACTCTGGCGCCCTATTGGGCAGGTCGGCTGGCCAAGGGCGACACCATCATGGAGGCCCGCCAGTTGAGCAAGCGGGGGGGGAGGCTGCTGTGCCGGCACCTGGGGACCCGGGTAGCGATCGCCGGCGATGTTACCCCCTACCTCCGGGGCGAGATTTCGGTCTAGTCTAGGACGGCCCAGCCCGCGAAAAGGGGGGCAATCGCCCGTTGAGGAACGGCAAACCCCCGATCCCGGCCGGATCCGCTGGCAGGACATCCCCCGAGAGAGCCGGGCGGCCGCCATCAAGGCGTTCCTGGCCGAGCGGGCGGCGGCCCGGCCTGACAGCCGTGCAGACAGCCCGGCGGCCCGCCGGGCTGCGGTCACTGCGTGCTACCCCGAGGGGAAGCGAGGGGTCTTCCCACGGGTCCGGAGGGCCTCCGGACGGCCCAAAGACCGCCCGAATGGCCTCTGAGAGCGCCCAGGATCGCGACCTCCGAGGGGTACGGATCGGGTGGAAATCGGCTTGGTGGAGGTCTCCGCAGTCGCCAGCCGTGTTCAGGCTTCGGGGTCGTCCGTGTCCGGCGGGCGCTGAACCGCCGCCAGCAGGCGGGCCTCCATGCGGCCGCCCATGCGGTCGATACGGTCGCCGATCCGGGCCTCCATCGCGGCTGTGTCCTCCCGTCTCCGGGCGTCCACGCGCTCGATGCGGTCGCCCAGCGCCTTCACGCCCTCTTCGATGTGGTGGAAGTCATTGTTCTTCAGCCGTTCGTACAGCCCGTCGGCGGCATCTTGGGCCGCGTCGCGCATCCACGGGCGGAAGATGCGCCCCAGCGTCCACGCCAGCGCGGCGACGGACGCGCCGCCGCCGGCGATCAGCGCGAGCCACCGGAAGACTTCGGGCCAGGTCATCGCCGCACCTCCATGAGGTTGCCGAAGGTGTCCCGCCACGCATCGAGGGCTTCGGTCCACGCCTGGCGGTGGGCGTCCCGGGGCGGGTCTCCGGGAGCGCGGGCCATGGTCCGGAGCTTCACCTCGAGCGCGGCCGCCGCGTCCTCCAGCGCCTGGAGGCGCTCACGCTCCGCCTGCGCCCGAGCCTTCCGCCGCGCCCGGTAGCGCGCCATTCGTTGTGCCGCCGTCTGTGCCATGCGGTAACGTTACGGCGGGCGGGCACGGCCGCGCAAGTGGCGAGCGGCAGATCGCCGCTCGCCAGTCTTGACGCGGTTCCCGTGGCCGCCGTCATCTCTCCCAGCTTCGCCCGGGTCCGCATCAACTCGCCTCCCGGCCGGTTCTTCTTCTTGAGACCCTGCTGGCCCCCTTCCAGGAACTCGCGCCGCCACCGCTCCAGCTCCGGCGGCGCAACCAGAATCTCCCGGCTCACCTCGCCGATGTCCTCGCCGCGCAGCAGCCGCAAAACCACCTCGGCCTTCCGCTGCGCGCTCCACCGCTTCGGCAGGCCCTCCGGCCGGATCCTGCTCTTTCGTACTCCGAGACATCCCGTGCCTCCTCTCTCTTGGACCCCGGAAGGGTTGCTAAACTACTGTCCAGGGAAATCGGGGGCACTTTAGAGGAGATGTCCCCCGCCGACCGGGCCACATTCCGCCAGCAGCTACAGCAGCAGGGTCCTGGCGTGACGATCAGCATCGAGCGCCGCCGCGAGCGCGGGTGGGAGCGGTGATTTCCCTCTCTCTCCCCGCCTGTGGCCCCATAACGAACGCCGCCGCGACCCGCTGACGCTGACCGCGGCGGACGCTCCACTCTTGTCTCCGCCACAATCGGTGTTAGAGTTAGACTTTGCGGCGCCGGTGGCAAAGCTGGCGAGCCATCGTCACCGGCTCACCGGCCGACCGAGAGACCAGGCCCGGTTTGACAGCCGTGCAGACCGGGCGCTACGCTCCGGATCGTCCGTCGTCTTCGATTCGACGTAGGAGCCGATCAGGATGAGGCGGCGGTGGCAGATACGAACACGGATACTACCGACGACTTCAACAAGCGTCTCGAGGCTGATGGCCATCGCGTTCGTGTCCTTCGCGATGTTCTCCAGGTGATCCTCGATACCCTCGAGGCGGCTGTCCATCGAGCCGAGCCGCTCGTCAAGGGCGTCGACCCGCTTCTACATGCTCTTACGGAGAATCTTGAGCTGTCCGAGTGTGGAGTTGGCGCTCATCGGGTCGCCTCCTTGCGGGGGTCGAGTTTCAGGAGCCGGTCGACGACCGGGCCGAGCTCCTGGACGGGCTGATGCCCGAGAAGCGGGACTGAATGGTCGCGAAGGCTCACGCCGGGGGGGCGAGCTTCGCCGGGGCGGCCCGGTACTGCCTCGGACTGGACCGGGAGACGCTGGCCGGTGGTTGCATCAGCCCAACTTGACTGGCTATCTGGCTTGATATTGGAGCCTCTGCACGACGACGATGGGTGTGCCCATTTCGTCCGTTTCGACAAAAGCCACGAGCCCGCCGGGACCGAAGGCGGCAGGCGTAATGGCCCATTCGGCAGGGATGGTGCCCAAGTAGCGACCCTCCGACGTGATGACATCGACGGGGGAGGGGGTTGCTCCGAGTTTGCCAATCCCGTTGAGTTCGGAAGGATAGCCAAGTGTTGGGGTTCGTCGGACCCAGAGATTCCCATCCCACGTGGTCCATAAGTTGTCGACGAGAGGGATCTCAGAATAGAACTTGACTCGCTCGATCTGGCTCCTGACATAACTGTCAACGGTACGGGCGGGAACCCCCAGAATGGCACGACGAACGGCCACGCCCAAGTCGTCTGCACGTTCACTCGCGGCCTGTACCTCCGCACGGGCCGCTTCCAGTCGTCTGGCCCGGTAGTTCTCACGGATCTGCTCCGTGACGGGCCGGCGTGGAAGGGCACGGCGCAAAACGCGGCGAACCTGTCCGGTGGAATCCGCAATCTTGATCGCGTAGGCGGACGAGTCAGACAGGGCAATTCCTCCACCTGG
The DNA here is from genome assembly GCA_021295785.1 of Gemmatimonadota bacterium. Classification (GTDB taxonomy): domain Bacteria; phylum Gemmatimonadota; class Gemmatimonadetes; order Palauibacterales; family Palauibacteraceae; genus Palauibacter. The sequence goes on along the minus strand of JAGWBR010000015.1, from coordinate 39,389 downwards.
AAGACGGCTAAACAAGAACTTGGGCACGAAGACCATGTCGGTCGAAATATTCGGCGGAGTCCATCCCGTGACAAGCAACTCAACCCTTGCCTCGTCTTGGTCGAGCACGATCCGCTCGACTCGGCGTCGACCGTGGGTGCGTGTAATGCTGAGGGCATTGACCCCTGGGGACGACGAGCGCTCGACCACCTGAGTCGCCATTGGAAGATAGGAAAGGATGCTATTGTCGTGCCCGGCCTTCAGAATCCTGCTCCGCTCGTCGATTATTCTGCGTCGAGCCGGCAGCGGATCGGCACCCATCCCGGGCATTCGCACCATGCGATTGAATACACCATCCGGGCCGAATATGTGGTAGGCCCCATGTCCCCCGTCGGGAACCACGACGCGGCCTTCCGGAAACAGCACCATTCGTCCACTGGTTTCCCGCCATTCGCCGGGTCCTTCGCCCGCTCGTCCAAACTTCGCGACGAACTCGCCTTCGGCGTCTACGACTAGGATCTTCAGGCCAACTCCCGTCCCGGCCGCCGAGACGTCGGCGATGTAGAGATTGCCCCGCAAGTCGAATGCAACTCCGGTAATGCTAGTGAGCTGGTCCCAACCCTCGACACCATCGCCTACACGAAAGACATCTTCAAGGTCTGGACTGAGAAAGCTATCTTCGACAGGAAGGTCAACGACCTCTTGGGCTACGATGTCCTCTATGCCTGAAGCGGACTGCACCACACCGGCTTGCCGGTCGAGCAGCACAGTCGGATTCTTCTCCGTCAGGGCCGCCACACGCAACTCCGTTGGCATCCGGCTAGCTTGCCGAACGAACAACACCGCCAGCGCTGCGACCACCAGGGCCACCAAAGCTACGGTGGTGGGCCGCCCAAGCGAGAACGCTCTGTCGTCACTCATAGTCAAGGCCATCATACTCGCATATCAAGAGCATCGCCCCGTTTTCGTATTGGATTATTCTGAGCACGGAGTTCGGCTGCTCCAGGCACCACTCCTCAAAAGGTACCTGATGCGTCGGATCGTCAGCCTCATACTCGCATCTGCCAGCGAAGGTGACAACGAATGCTCCGACCAGCAGACACAGATTGCGTACGTTTTTCGTGACCTCATAACTCCGGTTTGGGGGTGAGCCAGGGCACCGAGTCATTCTCGGGAGTCTCAAGCGGCCGTGACTGACCGGGACCCGCAAGGATCGGCGACGGTATGGGGGCGGCTTCGCGACGGCGTTCCCCCGGTGGTGACCCCGGCGCACCCGCCCAGGCTTGCCCGGGTGATCGCGGCCGCTGCCGACGCCGGCGCATCCCTCGCTGTGGTCGACACGGCACCCCGGGAAGCCGGAGGCGCTGCGGAGGTGGCCCGGCTCGCGGGCCTGGTGTTGATTCCCTGCCGCCCGGCCTCGTTGGACCTGGCGGCGGTTCCCGCCACGCTGGCGACCGTTGGAGCGGTGGCCGCGCTGGCGGTGCTCAACGCCTGTCCGCCCCGCGGGCGGTGGGTAGCCGAGGCGTCCGAAGCGGTGCGCACCTTCGGCCTCGGGGTGGCACCCGTCACCCTCGGGGCGCGGGTAGCGCACGCGAAGGCGTTCACCCTCGGGCGCACAGCCCAAGAAACGGAGCCGTCGTCACCGGCGGCGGCAGAAGCAGTAGCCCTATACAGGTGGGCAATGGAGGCCCTGTCATGACGAAACGCACCATGGCGGACGCCCTGCAGAAAGCGGCGGCGGATCCGCAACCGAAGGCGAAGACGACCCCCTCCCGGCGCGGGAAACGTGCTTGGGTGATCTACCTCGACCCGGACACGTCACGGCGGCTTAAGGCAGCGGCGGCCATGTCGGACCGATCCATGCAGTCCCTTGGTATCGAGGCTGCCGAACTGCTGATCGAGCGATACGAGATTCGCTAGCTCTAGCAGGCTCCGATCAGTTTGGCGGGGCCTGCCTGAAGTAGACGATTCCGCCGCCCGCCGTGCCCGAAATCAGCTCTGGCACTCCGTCGCCGTCGAGGTCGGCAAGCACCGGTGTCGAGAAGAACGGGAGGTTGTCGGCCGCCGGAAACGGGCTTGGTTGCTCCACGAACTCCGGCACCGTCTCCGAACCCTGATTCTCGAAGTACAGAATCCCGTTCATTTCGGACCCAGACAGCAGGTCGAAATCGCCGTCACCGTCAATGTCGGCGAACCTGGGGAAACTCCGCCGCCCCACATCGATGCCCTGATACTCGTCGCTGACCAACTCGAACGCCGGTGATGAAGGGGATCCGTTGTTGAGGTAGAAATTGAGCGTCCCGGACGATTCGCCCACTATGAGGTCAAGGTCGCCGTCGCCGTCGATGTCGGCCAGGTCGGGAGAGGCGTTGCTGCCCCGTGTAAGCTCGACGAAGGCGCTGTCGGCCAGCTCGAACCGCAGCTGCCCGTTTTCCGCCCGTTTACCCCACAGCAACCTCAGCTGATGTCGCCAGGTGCCCAGAATCATGTCGGGGTCGCCGTCGCCGTTCAGATCGCCCAGCGCGGGGGCGTTGTGGTAAGCACCTTCCAGCGGGAACTGGCCCGCCAGCCGGAACCGGGGACTGCGCGGCGTTCCGTGATTCTCGAACAGGAACATCTTGGCCGACCTCAGCTCGTCCGGGTCAATCTTGTTACCGAGCAGGATATCCGGGTCACCGTCTCCGTCAATGTCTACCACGACCGGGATACTCTCGCTGCCTACGTCCACCTGGGAAATGAAACGCTCTGTCTCCAGCGAAAAGCGGCCCTGATCATCCTGCGTGAACAGCATGAGATTGTCGGCCGTGGTGCGGTTGGCACCGTAAGCTCCGCCGATCACGCCCATCAGCAGGTCCTGGTCTCCGTCCTGGTCGTAGTCGCCGAAGGTCGGCGCGTTATAGCCGCTCGTCTGGATTGGGTCTTCCGGGGGAAACGGAGCCGGGAACACCCGGAAGTTGGGTAGCTCGCAGGATCCGATATTCTCAATCAACAGAAGCCCGGCCTCGAAGAAGTCTCCCCAGAAGAGGTCGATATCGCCGTCACCGTCAAAATCGGATAGCGCCATCGTGTTGGCCCCATGCCGCGTGGGCTGTTGAAACGGAACCACGGGCCGCCCTAACTGGGCAGCCGGATCCGCCACTATCTCAATATCCTCGAACCGGTCGGTCACATGCCGGAAGGGGGCAGGGGCGGTCGCAAGATCACCCAGAGCCTCGTACCGGGTCACGGTCCCCACAAGCCGTCCGATGAACAGGTCGAGTCGCCCGTCACAGTCGATGTCGGCCGCATTGGGGATGTTTTGCCGATCGGAAAAAATCGGGTCACCGTTTGAGTCGCGCACCGTGTCGGACGCAATCTCAAAGCGCGGTGCACCGGCGGTTCCGACGTTCCGGTACATGCGCATGTAGCTGAAGGGCGACTCCGCCAGCAGGTCGCGGTCCCCGTCTGTGTCTACGTCGACGAACCGGAACCACTCGCCCACCCGCAGGTCCGAAAAAGCTTCCGGCCGCCAGGTGTGGCGGGGGCCGTCCGGCCCGTCGGAGCGTTCAAAGAAGTATAGGTGGTCGGTCTGTTCCTGAACGAACACGTCCAGGTCGCCGTCCCCGTCGATGTCGGCCCACTGCGGACGGGGCACGTTGAACCCGCCGAGGAACGGGATTTCATAAGAGTTGCCGGCCTCATCCAAGACGGGGAAGGGGTTGGCCACCCTTATCCATCCCTGACCCGCGTCGGCCGCCATCCACCCGGAATCCATGCCAGCGTCCGCCCCGTGGTCAGGCACCGGGGCCTGGCTCGGAGCTGAAAAGGGCGCACACGACGCGACGGCGACCGACATCCCGCATACGAACATCCCCCGCAATGCGGAACGGAGGCGTGGGGTCGTGCGGCGGATCAGTTTCCGCCGCTCGCCAGGCCAAGCCCCGCGGCGTACGGGGGAGTTTCGATCACGTCCACGATTTCGCGGGTCCCGGTATCGATTACGACGACCGTGCCGGGCGGAGTCTCGCCCTCCGGGGTGTCGCCGTAGTCACCGGTTTCGTTTCGGTTGGCGACGTAGAGGAACTTCCCGTCTGCCGAGAGCGCACTTCCGTGAGGCTGCGCCAACCCCGTGCCCGAAATCACGTCGGCGACGGTCCAATCGTTCGTGTCGACGAGCGAAACCGTGCTGTCGCCCAGGTTCCCGAACCACACCCACCGGCCGTCGGCCGACCACGACGGGTGCCAGGGGCGGTTGCCCACATCAATACGGTGGGTCAGTTCGGGGGAGTCGGGATTGGAAATGTCGAAAACCAGCAGTGCGGCGCTCATTTCCCCCGTTGCCACCATTGTGTTGCCGTCGGGCGAAATCGCGAACTGGACCAGTACGTGCGCCATGTCGCCTTCGAGGCGGCTCAGGCTGGCCCGCCCGCTCCCGACCTCCACCGGGACGACCGTGTTCTCGGCCAGGCTGCCGGCGAACACCCAACCACCTCCCGGCGAAATCGCCAGGGCGTGGGGACGGGGTATGAACACATCGTATTCTTCGATTTCCAGGGCATCCATCGTGCCCCGCTCGATGCGCCCGATCCGCTGCGGGGGGTTGACCGCCGCCATTGAACGCCCCACCCACAGGGCGTCGCTGTCGGGGTCGATCGCCAGCAGTCCCGGCCGCAGAAAATCAGCGCGGGCCACGATCTCGTTGTCGCGGTTGAACTTCAGCACTACATCGGCCGCGATCAGCGAGACGTACCAATACGAGCCGTCCGGCTCCACCGCGATGTGGTGGGGTTTAGGCGTGTTCCCGAACCCGAGGGCGGGGAGGTCGATCACCTCCGTGACCTGGTTCGACGCCAGGTCAATGACCGTTACAAAGCCGGCCTCCTGATTTGCCACGTACAGAAACGGGCCGGCGCCGCTGCCCTGCATCCGCCCCGGGGTGCTGGCCTGCGGCGGCCGCGGCCGCCGCGAAGATCGCCGCGGCCCGCAAGTGCCCGATCAACGTCATCTACGGGACCAATTCCTGCTCCCGGTGCCGCACCATGAACAGACCCTCGGCTCCGGAGGTAACCAGAATCGTGCCGCTCGCGAAGAACGGGTAGTTGCTCCACGCCCCGTCCATGGCCGGGCCCTCGCCGTGGGGAACAGTGTCCAGGTAGGCCACTTCCACCGGGTTCAGCGGATCGCTGATGTCCAGGATCCGCAGGCCGCTGTTGTAGTTGGCCTGATACATCCGGTCGCCGACGATGTAAAGGTTGTGGTCGGACGAAGTGGAGACACCGAAGTACTCGCCGGCCATCAGCGGGTCGTCGAGGTCTTCAATGTCGAAAATTATCGTACGGGTGCCGGAGAACGGGGCCTCTGACTCGGCCGCGATCTCGTCCAGCTCGTCGCCGAGATAGAAGTAACGGTGGTCCTCGGTCACCCAACCCTGGTGCCAATAACCAGAGGGGCCGTCGCCCACCGAAACCGTCGAGAGCGCGATCGGGGCCGACTTATCGGTGACATCGGCGATCGAGATAGCGTTCTCGTTCGAACCGATGCAGATCTCGCGGCCGACATGCTCGGTGTCGGGACCCCCGTAGATCAAACACAGGGCGTCGTGCGAGTACCCCGTGCCCGTCCGGCCGGTGTTCTCGTGCGCGAAGCAACCGGCAAAGGAGGGTGTCGTCGGCTCGCGAATATCGATCATGTGGAGCCCGCCGCCGCAGCTCTCGCCGCCACCGCTGGTGCCCACGCTGTAGGCGTAACCGCTGCCCTCGTTGATCACGATGTTGTGGGCCGAAGCGATGTCCGAATAAAGGGCGTCTTCGGCGAACGTTTCGGGTTCGCCGCCAACGTCGCGGAGCCGCGTAAGGTCGAAGACCTGCATGCCGTGCTGGCCCGCGCCGTCGGACACGATGAAGGCGTGATTCTCATACACCTTGATGTCGCGCCACACACTGCCGCGAGCACCGTCGGTCATGGGCAGGCGCCCCAGATATACCGGGTTTTCGGGATCTGTAATGTCAACGAACGACGTCTGATCGGTCATGCCGACCAGAGCGTATTCGCGCTTGGTCTCCGGGTCGGTCCAACCCCATACATCGTTGACGTTCACTGCCCGGCCGCCGCCCAGATCGCCCGGCGTCATGTACGACAGGATGTCGATCTCTTCGCACGCGAAGTCCTGGGCCAGGCCGTTGTCGCCGCATGAGACCTCGCCCCCGCTGATCGCGGCGTAGTTGGCTGCCTCAACCCAAACCTCGTCGGTAATGGCCCACTCGCCGTCGGTGCGTTCCATCACATAGACGCTGCCGCCATTGCCCAGTGCCGATACGGCCGCCAAGTCACCTTCAACCGAAATGGCGCTGCCGAGCTGGTCCCGGGACTGCTCGTCGGTGGGGGCGGAGATCACGTCAAAAAGCAGGTTCGGGAAGGGCGACATCGAACCCCCGTAAACCGCAACCTGGCCCTTGAAACCCGTGGCGATGTAAGCGCCACCAATCAAAAGCTCGCCGTCGCTACTGGCCAGCGAGACGGAGCGGTCGAACCCGCGACGCTGCCGGCCGCCGACCGGAGGGGGATACGACGGCCCGCTCTCCCACGCGCCGTCCACCCAGGCAGCGCTGTAAACCGTCCCGTCCTGGCCGAGCGAAGTGCCGGCCAACACAACGAGGGTGCCGCCGGAATCGTAGAGGTGCAGCGCCGACCCGAAGCGTTGTCCGGCGAAGGGCTCGTCGGCGGTCAGCGTACCCTCGTGCGACCATCCTTCGTCGCCTTTGGCGTAGTAGTAGACGGCACCGGCCCCTGCCTCGCCGTCGACATCCGCCCCCGGGGCGGCAACCGCGACGTTCTCGCCGTCGGTCAGCACCACGGAACCGAATCCCGCGTCGTCGCCCGCTTCGGCCGGGGGGTTGAGTTCGGCGCTCTGGGTCCAGCCGTCCTCGCCCATCTCGAACACGAACACCTTCATGGCACCGTTCCCGCGGTATCCCCGGGGTGCGGGAATGCCGGCGGCCACCAGCGCGACATTGCCTGCCGCGGCACCACCGACCCCGAACACCAGGTCGTCGCCGTCGGCGTTCTGGCCGGCGTCAGCGGTCAGAGTCGATGACTCGGACCAGCTTCCGTCCCGACGGGTGAAGACGACAACCGAACCGCGGGCGCCGACAAGCGCCTGGTCGCCGGAGACGTTGATCCACTGGCCAAAACCCTCGGCGGATTCCGAAGTGAACGAGCCTGATTCGACCCACGAGCCTTCGTCCGACCTCTCGAAAACGTGCACCGCACCGGCACCGATCACACCGCCCTGGTCGGGCAGGAGCAACTGGCCTCCGCTGACCGCGACCGAACTGGCGTAACCCTGTCCCAGGGCCGGCGCCGCAAATGCCGCAAAAGCAAAAGTAAATGCTACGAAAACAGCACTCGGGGAAAGACGTTTCATCTGATTCTCACATTCCATTGGTTACCCAGTTTTCGGGCCCGAACGGGCTACACTCCAGACTCTGGCGAATGACACCTGGTCACGGCCCGGCGCTGAACAAACCAGCAGGCTCGGACCCGATGCAAGACAACCTTACAATATAATGTCGGCGGGAGTTTCAGGCAGCGTTTACTGCCTCGGCCATGCGTTCCAGCGCCAGCTCCACGACTTGTCTCGAGGAAGCGAGATTCATGCGCATGAAACCAGCTCCGCCGGTGCCGTAGGCGGACCCCGCATTCAGGTACACTCCCGCCTGTTCGGCAAACCAGCGCTGCATCACCAGTTCGGGAGTAACGGGGTCGACGGAATCTGCGCCCTCGCGTTCGGCGGCGTCGGCGGCCCCGATGCGTTCCGCGAATTCAGATACGTCCAGCCAGGCCAGATAGGTGCCCTGGCCCTTGCGGTGGCGGATGCCCCCCAGCCGGTCGCGGATGTACGATTCGGCGAAGTCGTGGTTGGCGTCCAGGTAAGTCAGGAGGTCGTCTAGCCAGGGTGCGCCGTCGATGAGGGCGGCGCGGGTGGCGACCATCCCCAGCGTGCTGAGGTCGGCGCGGGTGTTGGCCCTGACCCGCTCCAACAACGTCGGGTTGGTGCCGTAGTACCAGGCCACCTTCATCGCGGCAAGGCTGAAGGATTTGCTCGCCGATTTGAACGTGAGGCTGTTGTCCACGATCTCGGGGTCAAGGCTGGCGAACGGCGTGTAAGTACTGCCGCGGTTGATGAAATCACAGTGAATCTCATCGGACAGGACCACGACCCGGTGCTTCAGGCAGATCTCCCCCATGCGCGTGAGGTCTTCGGCCGACCAGTGGTTGCCTGTTGGGTTCTGCGGGTTACAGAGAATGAACGTGTTGCATCGCCGGGCCCGGCGTTCGAAGTCGTCAAAATCAATGGACCAATTCCCGTCCGCGTCCACGATCATCGGATTGTCGTCGGGTACCGTGCGGGTGAAAGTGGTGTCGGTGTAGAAACCAGCGTACGTGGGGGTTGTCAGGAGGACCCGGGTCCCCGGGGGGGAAAAAGTATGGAGGGCCGCAATCAGCCCCGGGTGCACGCCCGTCGTGAACTCGATGGTCGACGGGTCGATTTCCAGACCGTAGCGGCGCGAGTTCCATTCGGCTACCGCCTCGGCGTACGAGTCGGGGCGGTGCATGTACCCCCAGTTCTCGTGAGCGCAGCGCTCGGCAAGGGCGCGCGTAACGCAGGGCGGTGCCCGGAAATCCATGTCGGCCACGCCCATTCCGGCAACGATCCCCGTCCCGAATCGTTCAACCGCGCGGTCCCAGCGAACACTGTCGGTCCCGACCCGATCGTAGACCTCGTCGAAATCCCAGTCATCGCGGAGAAGGGACGGGCCGGACCCCGTGTCGGGGTGTGGTCCGGCGGAACCGGGGCGGGCAAGCGAAGCACTGCCCGCCGCCGCCAGGAGGACACTCGATCCAGCCCGTCTGAGGAAGGTCCGGCGGTCTGAATGCGGGACGGACGGGACGGATGGCATGGCGGCCTCCTCATGGATCTGATCCTCATCGGACAGCTCTGTGCCGAACCTAGGCCGGTGAGGGCCGCCCTACCAAACCTCCCGCCAGGTCCCCGGCACTGGTGCCGGGGGTTCGGCGATGCGCTCGGCCGACCTCGCCACCGCACACGGGTCGAAGGAGAAGGAGACCTGCCCGGTCCCCAGGTCGGCCGCCAGCGCCGCGCCGCCCCCCAGCCCGGCCATAACGGCACCGGATACGGTCGCGTTTCCCAGCAAGTGGAGCGTCTGGCCCGCCAGCACCAGTCCGTCCCAGGTGAAGCCGTGTCCCAGCGTGAGGTCCGCCGCCCCGGCGATTACACCGTATCCCGACTCCGACGAGGTAAGGGTGTCCGGCGCCGGGACGATCACAAACACCGGCCCAGAGCTGTCGGAGTCCGGCCACGGTTCGTCGGGCCAAGTGGCGTCGGGCCGGGCACCGCGCCCCCCGACAAGGCGTTCCCACCGCAGCCCCGCAACCCTGGCCAGCGCGTCCGAAAGGTTGGTTCCCGCCGGAGAGCCCGTGACCGTTAGCGAGCCCACATTTACCGAATCCGCCGGGCGGGCGGCGATTCCGGCGACCGGCGAGGCGTGGGGCGAAAGGCAGGTCGGCGTGGCGCTGAGGCCCGACACGCTCCCGGAAGCCGCCGACCCCGCCACGTTTCCCTGCGCCGAAAGGGCCGCCGGCACGGACAGCGGATCGGCTATCCACAGCACCTCCGCCACGGTCCGGACGAACCGGTCCGCTCCGACGGCCACCGTAGCCTCGGACCGGACCTCAAAAAGCCGTTCCGACTTCGACAACAGGCCGATCTGGGTGAAACTGACACGCACCGTATCGGGGCCGAAACCGATCGGGCCGATGGACGGAGATGGTCCCCGGGCCCGGGCGATCGCGGTGGCCAGCCCCGCCTCGGCCAATCCGTGGGCCCGGCCCGAGTGACGAAATGCCCGTGCCGAAAGGAGCTCGGTCCAGGCCATCAAGAGGCCCCCGGCGGCCAACAGCGAGAGCAGCGTCAGGGTCATGATTGTGGCGGGCAGGGCAAACCCCGCGTCGGCCGGCGGCCGGCTCGGCTGAACTGCCACGGCCCTAGTTCCCGGCGGCATCGGTCTCGGTCCGCGCGGCGATCCAGGAGGTAACCGATTCTCGCAGAGCAGGGAGCGGCAGCGCGCCGCCGGACAATACCTTCTCGTGAAACTCGCTGGCCGAGTAGCGCGGCCCCAGCGCCTCCATCGCCTCGGTTCTCAGAGCCAGTATCTCCATTTGGCCGATCTTGTATGACAGGGCCTGGGCCGGGGAGGTGATGTACCTGTCTACCTCGTTCTCAATGTTGGCCTCGGAGAGCAGGGTGTAGCGCCTGAGGAAATCGGCCGCCTCGTCGCGGGTCCAGCCCCGGGAGTGGATCCCGGTGTCGACCACCAGCCGGCTGGCGCGCCAGGCGTCGTACGACAAGCGCCCCAGTCGCTGCAGATCGTCCGAGTAGAGCCCCATTTCGTCGGCCAGGAGTTCGGCATAGAGCGCCCAGCCCTCGGCAAAGGCCATCGACCCGAGGTGAAGCCGGAATTCCGGCATGCCTTCGATTTCCTGGGCCAGGGCCACCTGGAGGTGGTGACCCGGCAGCCCCTCGTGGAAGGCCAGCGCCTCTGCCTGGTAACGCGGGCGGGTTTCGGGCCGGTAGGTGTTGACGTAATAAGTGCCCGGCCGCGACCCATCGGGGGCCGGCTGGCGGTAGTAGGCCACCGAACTGTTGGGTGCCTCGTAGAGCGGAATGGGGCTCACCTCCATCTCCGAGCCGGGAAGGTCGGGGAACCACCCGGGCGCCACCTCGCGCGCCCTCGAGTACGCCTCTTTGGCCGTGCCGACTATCTCGTCGGGCCACCTGAAGAACATCTCCCGGTCCCCGGAGAGGCGCTGCCTCAGCTCCTGAGGCGGCAAAGAACCGAACTGCTCGCTTGCCAGGGCGAGAAGTGCCCTGTTGGTCGACGCTACCTGGGCCAGCCCGGTCTCGTGGATCTCCCCCGCCGTCAGATCGAGATTCGTGTTGACCCGAATCAGGGCCCGGTAGCACTCGGCACCTCCGGGAAGCCCGCCCAGGCCCGCCTCGGGGCCCGTGCGCGAACGAGGAAAGAGCTCGTCTCGCAGGAAGTCCCGGTATCTCTCGTACGCTGGCCGGATACGGTCGACGGCCGCTTCGCGGATGCTGGTCCTGAAGTTGCGCCGCGCCCCTTCCGGCCATGTGTCCAGGCTGGCGCCCGCGGGTCCGTACACGGGCCATTCCTCCACCGGACTGCCGAGCAGGGCGTCGAGTTGGAGGATCGTGCGGTGTACAGACGCCTGCGGGGCCACGCGGCCGATCTCAATCCCCCCCCGCAGGTTCGAGATGGCCTGGTCGATATAGTCCGGCATGGCGTTCCAGCGGCGGATCATCCGTTCTCCGTCTACGGGAGTGGCCAGCGGTTGCGCGGTGGCGATGTGCAGGAAGTCCAGCTGGAATCCATGCCTGTGATCCACGACCCAGTCCTCAACCGCACAGGTCAGGCGCGCCTCCGCCAGATCGATCTGGTGGGCCAGCGCCAGGTAGGTGAGCCTGTCTTCTTCGGGAAGGAAATCGAAGTCGATGGCGTCGAGCGCATCGGCCAGGTCGGCAACTTCGCGCGCCCTGGCCGTGCGCCCGGCGGGAGTGATGTCCGGGACCCGGTCGCCCAGCCTGTGCACGCCCAGATAGGTGGCCTGCAGGGGGTTCCAGGAGAGGTACGCGTCCCAGTAACGCGAAGACAGGGCGGCAATTTCGGTCGCCGGGGGTTCACCTCCGGCCGAGCCCTCGCCCGGGCCTCCGCAAGCGGCCGCCCCGACCAGCGCCGCCGTCGCCGCCAGTACCGCGCTGGTCCGGGAGACGGTTACCATTTGTAGAACCCCTCTCCGGTTTTCTTCCCCAGTTTCCCCTCATCAACCATGCGGACCAGCAGGGCGGGCGGTTCGAACCGCGAGGACTCGAGGCCGGCGGAAAGCGACCGGGCGATGTCAAGCCGCACATCGAGCCCCACCAGGTCGGTCAGACGGAGCGGCCCCATCGGGTGCCGGTAACCGACGCTCATGGCCGTGTCGATGTCCTCCGGAGAGGCCACTCCCTCTTCGACCATCCGAATGGCCTCCAGTCCAAGCGCCACGCCGAGCCGGGATGATGCAAAACCCGGGGCGTCGTTGACCACTATCACGGTTTTGCCCATGGCCTGCGCCGCAGCCCGGGCCCGGTCGACCGTTTCCTCTGCCGTCGCCGGCCCCCGCACGATCTCGGCCAGTCGCATCAGGTGGACCGGGTTGAAAAAGTGCATTCCGACCATTGCCCCGGGGTGCGGCATCCCTTCCTGCAACAAACCGATGGGGATTGAAGAAGTGTTGCTGGCCAGCACCGTGCCGGGGCTCGCGTGCCTGACGCAGTCGGCGAACAGGGCTCGTTTGATCGCCAGCCGTTCGGGCGCCGCCTCGATCACCATGGTTGCTCCGCGGACCGCGGTGGCAAGGTCCGGTGCGGGGCTCAGGCGGTCCAGGGCGGCGTCCATCTGGGCCTGCGAGACCTTACCGAGTTCCAAGCCCTTCCTGAGATTGGCGCGTACGCGTTCGCCGGCCCCGTCCAGTGCGCCGGGGTCGGGGTCGAAGAGGCGTGTCTCGCTCCCTGACATGGCGGCAGCCTGAGCGATCCCGTGGCCCATGACTCCCGCGCCCAGCACCGCGACCCTCTCGAGCTTCGTCTCGCCCGCGGTTCGCGTCGTGCCTGCACCCACCCCGGGATCACCCATCATGGATCACCCTGGCCCGCTCCGCGCCCGAACCGGGGTGCGCGTTTCTCCGTGAAGGCCAATGTGCCTTCGCGCGCGTCGGCCGACTCGAAGCACTCGCGCTGCGCAGCCTCTTCAAACTGGAGCATCTCCTCGAGGGTGGAGGTCAGGCTGCGGGCAATCGCCTCTTTGGACAGGCGAATCGGCAGGGCAGGCTTGGCCGCCAGGGTCTGCGCCCACTCCATGGCCAGCGGCATCAGCTCTTCGGGCGCCACGACCCGGTTCACCAGACCGATCCGCCCGGCTTCACGGGCCGGGACCATGTCGGCGAACATGAACAGTTCGGCGGCCCGGGCCGGTCCCACCAAACGGGGTACCGCATAGGTGCCGCCCCAATCGGGGTTAACACCAATTCGGTTGAAGGTCTGGCCGATCGAGGCGTTATCGGAGGCCAGGCGCAGGTCGCAGGCCAGAGCCAGGTTGGCCCCTCCGCCTGCGGCAGCCCCGTTGATCGCTGCGATAACGGCCTTGGGCATGTTGCGGATTGCCGTAACGACCCGGCGGCCCGCGGTCACGAGCTCGTCGGCCTCGTCGTAGCGCCGTTCCTCCAGCAACATGGCCAGATAGCCCACGTCGGCCCCCGCGCAGAAGGCGCGCCCGGCACCGGTCACCACTACCGCCCGCACCGAGGTGTCTTCGCCCAGTTCCTCGAAGACCTCGGCCGCTTCGTCGCGCATCTTCCCAAAAAACGCGTTCAGTTTGTCGGGGCGGCTGATCCTTACGACGGCGACCGCGCCGTGCCGCTCAACGGGGAAATGTCCGTTACCCACCATACAGGTCCCAATTTCTGCTGTTCCGTTGCCGCGAGCTGCTGCATTTCCCCGCGGCCCCGCCCGGCTGTCAGTCCCGGTAGAAAACCGCCGCGATACCCTGACCCACTCCTATGCACATCGCCGCCAACCCAACTCGCGCCTCCCGTCTCTTCATTTCGTGCACGAGAGACGTCACCATGCGCGCCCCGGTGCACCCCAGCGGGTGACCCAGCGCGATGGCGCCGCCGCTCACGTTGACTCGCGAGGGGTCAAGTTCCAGCTGTTCAATACATGGAATCGCCTGCGCCGCAAACGCTTCGTTCAGTTCCACCAACTCCAGGTCGGCCGCGCCGAGGCCGGCCCGGTCCAGGGCCTTGCGCACCGCGGGCACGGGACCCAGGCCCATCCGCTCCGGGTCAACGCCCGCCACGGCCGACGGACCCACGCGCGCCATCGGTTTCAGCCCCAGCTCGCGGGCTTCGTCAAGGCTGCCCATTAAGACGGCTGCGGCACCGTCACTGATGCCCGAGGAATTGCCCGCCGTTACCGTCCCTCCGTCTCTTCGGAACGCAGTCCGCAGGCCGGCGAGCGGGGCCGCCGTGGTGTCGGGTCGGGGATGCTCGTCGGTTGTTGCGACGCGGGGTTGGCCCCGTGGCCCGGGATCGCCCCGGCGCCAGGGCAACTCGACCGGAACGATCTCGTCCCGAAAACGTCCGTCGGTCGCGGCCGCCGCCGCGCGCCGCTGGCTTTCCAGCGCCAATGCGTCCTGCGCCACTCGCGAAACACCGTTTTCTTCGGCCACGATTTCGGCGGTTTCTCCGAGTGAAACCGTTTGCCGGGCCGGCAGCGCGGGGTTGACGAAACGCCATCCCAGCATGCTGTCGGCCATTTCGGGAACGCCGCGCGGCAGCCCGCTCTCGGGTTTCAACATCACCCAGGGCGCGCGGGACATGCTCTCCACCCCCCCGGCAATGAATAACGACCCCTCCGAGGCCCTGATCGCGTTGGCGGCAGTGACCACGGCCTGGAGGCCCGAGCCGCACAGGCGGTTCACAGTTTGCCCGGCGACCTCTACCGGGAGTCCGGCCAGGAGCACCGCCATTCGAGCTACGTTGCGGTTGTCTTCGCCTGCCTGGTTGGTGCACCCGGCAATCACATCCTCAAGCTTGCCGGCGGGGAAGTGGTTTCGCTCGATCAACCCGCGGATGGCCGTGGCCAGGAGATCGTCGGGCCGCACGCGTGACAGCGTGCCGCCCGCCCGCCCAACGGGGGTGCGGACCGCATCGAGGATTACGGGGGATGACCCGGGGAGCGCCCTGGACACCGCCCCGTCCGCGCCCGCCGCCACGGTCCGGGTCAAGGTGCGGGTTACCGCCCCGAAAATTCGGGCGCCCTCTTCTCCAGGTAGGCGGCCAGACCTTCCTTGGCATCCTGCCCCTGGAAGAGGAGCTGCTGGAGCTCGCGTTCGATGGCGAGCCCTTCGGAGAACGACACCTCCACCCCGCTCTGCACGGAGCGCTTGATGCGGCCCACGGCGGCCGAGGCGGTGGAGGGCGGCACAAACCCCCGGGCGTAGTCCATCACCTGAGCCATGAAGTCGTCGGCGTCCCCGTCCAGAATCCTGTTGACCATGCCCATCGCCCGAGCATCTTCGAAGCCGAACACGTTGCCTTCGGCCATAAGTTCAATCGCCTTGGATTTGCCGACCATCCGTCCCAGCCTCTGCGTACCGCCGGTTCCTGGAAGCACGCCCAGCTTCACCTCGGGCAGGCCGATCTTGCCGCTGTCGCGCCGGGCGATACGCAAGTCGCAGGCCATGGCGATTTCCAGACCGCCGCCGACGGTATGACCGTTCAGGGCCGCAATCACCAGCTTGGGCGTCTGCTCCAGACGCACCAGTGTCTCATTGGCGTGGAGGCAGAAATTGTATTTGAAGTAGGGGTCTGAATCGCGGAGCATCGAAATGTCGGCTCCGGCGCAGAAAAACTTGCTCCCCGCGCCCCGGAGAACGATTACGTGTACGTTCTCGTCGAAACGGGCCTGGAGAATGGCGTCGTCCAGGTCGCGCATCATCTGGTGGGTGTAGGTGTTGGCGGGAGCGTCGTCCAGCGTCAGCACGGCGACGCCGTCGACCACTTCGAAACGAACCAGCGTATCGGCCATTGGCGGTGTTCCAGTTGGTGTTTGGACAGTTCTGAAAGGCGCTTGGGGAGGCGTGCCGGAAAGGCAGCCCCAAGCCGGAAAAAGGCGCGGCCGAAGGGGCCTCGCCGAGAGGCCAAAGCTATCCTGAAACGAATGCCGCCGCCACGATGAATCGACTCGATGCCTAAATCCGAGCGGTCCGGGACTCCGATCCTGCTTGCGGCTGTCGCGGCGGACATGATGGGGTTCGGAATTGTCCTCCCGCTCTTGCCCTTCTACGCGGAGGAAATGGGCGCATCCCCGTTCGAGATCACGCTGATTCTGGCGTCTTTTTCGGCCGCGCAACTGGTTGCCGGCCCGCTCTTGGGCAGACTCTCCGACAGCATCGGCCGGCGCCCTGTAATGGTGGCGGGTCTGATGGCGTCTTCGTTGTCTTACCTGCTGTTTGCCCTCGCCGCGACGGTGCCCGTGCTGCTGCTGTCGCGCGTGGCCGCGGGTGCCAGCGGGTCAATGGCCGTGGCGCAGGCATATTCGGCGGACTCCAGTACCGGGAACCGGCGGGCGGCGGCAATGGCCAGGGTCGGGGCGGCGGCGGGCCTCGGCGTGATGATTGGGCCCGCGATCGGGGGTTACGCCAGCCGTTACGGTCTTGGCGCGGCCGGGTACTTCGCGGCGATTCTGTGTGCCGCCAACGCCCTGGCCGCATTGTTGTTCCTGCCGGAGTCGCCCCGTTTTCGCGGGAAGTCCAAAAAATCCCGGCAACCGGGGCCGCCGCCGCGAGAGATATTCGGGGCCGTCACCTCCTTCCCGCTTTCTCTGCTCTTTCCCACCTATTTCCTGTCCATAACCTGTTTTGCGGCCATGACCTCGATTCTCGCGCTGTTTGGCGAGAGGCGGTTTGAGATGACCGCCTCCGATATGGGCATCGTGTTCACTCTGGCCGGGGCGGTGACGGTGATTGTGCGCGGGGGTTTGGTGGGGCGGGTAGTGGGGCGCCTCGGCGAGACCAAGACCCTGCGGATAGGGTGCTTGATGCTCGCGGGGTCGGTGCTTGCGATTCCGCTTGCGCCGAGCCAGTCGTGGATCTACGTGATCGTACCGTGCTGGGCCCTTTCCACCGCCGCGTTGTTCCCTTCGATTCAGTCGCTGATGTCTCAGTTTGCCCGGGACCATATCCAAGGGTCGGTTATGGGCGCGGGGCAGCTTGCCGGCGGCTCGGGAAGGGTGATCGGGCCGCTGGCGGCCGGATTGATGTTCCAGGCCCACTCACCCGAGCTTCCGTTCTTTTTCGCGTCGGCGCTTGCGGCCGTGGCGTTGTTGATGGCGTTTGCCCTACCGCCCCCTCCCGCGGATTCGGAGGTCTTGCCCGGCGCGGGGAGCCAACCCGCAGGCAATGTCAACGGCTGAACGCGAGGTCCAAATTCCGCCGGACGGGCTATCCGCGGTCCTGACCATGCCCCCGGGTGCCCGGGCGATCATGCCGCTGGCTCACGGAGCGGGGGCGGGGAAGTCTCATCAGTTCATGGCCGACCTTGCCGGGGTGCTGTCTGATGCGGGAATCGCGGCTCTGCGCTACAACTTCCCCTATATGGACCGGGCGGAATCCGGGGGGCGCCGCTTCCCGCCGGACCGTCCGCCCGTGCTGGTCCGTGCCGTGCGGGCCGCGGTGGCCTGCGCGGCGGAACTGTCGGAAGGGCTCCCGCTGCTGGCCGGCGGGAAGTCGCTGGGTGGCCGGATGACCACAACCGCCGCCGCTTCCGGGGGCCTGCCCGGAGTGCGGGGAATCGTGCTCTTTGGGTTTCCGCTTCACCCTCCGGGTCGCCCGGAAATGGCGGCGCGCCGGGCCGCCCACTTACCCGAAACGGGGTTGCCCATGCTGTTTTTGCAAGGATCTAGGGACGCTCTGGGCAAGCCGCACGAAGTCTCCCGGACGATCCGGGGCATCCGCGGCGCCGAACTGCGTGAGATCGAATCGGCCGACCACGGTTTCGGCGTACCGAAAAGGTCGGGTCGCACCAAGTCGGACGTGATCCGGGAGTTAGTCGAAATCACGGCCGAATGGGCGGGAGGACTTATCCCAGAGTAGATTCAAGGTTTCAGACGCCCCGGGCCTGCCAGCGCCGGCAGGGGCTAGCGCGGAGGTAGGAGTTCAGGGTATGACGGCTTGTGGTGGTTCGCGCACGCGGGTGCGCTCGCAGCGCGGTTGGAGAGGTTGGACGGGTGTCCGCCTCGCGAATCTTGTCTTCGTCGCACTTGTCGCGGCCGGTTTTGTCGGGGCCGCGGCGCTCTACGCAGGCCCGCAGGAGCAGACCGTGGTGTTCGCTCCCGTTCAGGGCGAAATCGAGATGGGGCTCGCGCCTTTTGTGGAGAGGGTCTTGGAAGAAGCCGCCGAGACCGGGGCCGCGGCCGTGATCTTGGAAATGGACACGCCTGGCGGGCGGGTGGACGCCGCGTGGCGAATCGTGGATGCCCTGCGCGAGAGCGAGGTCCCGGTTTACACGTTCATCAACCCCCGCGCGCTTTCGGCCGGAGCGATGATCGCGCTCGCCACGGACGGCATCTACATGCGCGGCGGAGGGTCGATCGGCGCCGCCACCCCCGTGGTGGGCGACCAGAAGGCCTCCGAGAAGATGGTCAGCGCCATGCGTTCGGAGTTCCGTGCGCTGGCGGAGGAACGCGGCCTCGATCCGACAATCGGAGAGGCGATGGTGGACGAGGCGGTTGACCTGCCGGGTTACGCGCCCGAAGGCCGCCTGCTTACCCTGACAACTTCGGAAGCCGTCGAAATCGGCGTGGCGGTGGCGCAAGTCGACGGGGCGGCCGCGGTCCTGGAGGATATTGGCCTTACCGGTGCGGTGGAGGTGGAATCCGCCCCGAGCTGGGCAGAAGCGCTGGTGCGGTTCTTGACCATGTCGCAGGTGGCGCCGCTGCTGCTGAGCCTCGGCATGGTCGGCGTTTTCATGGAAATCAGATCGCCAGGGTTCGGTATTCCGGGAGCCCTCGGGATTGCCTCACTGGCTGCGTTCTTCGGGGCCCATCACCTGGTTCACCTGGCGGGCGTGGAAGAACTGTTGCTCTTGGGTGCGGGCGTTATCCTGATTGCCGTGGAAGTGTTCGTGATTCCGGGCATGGGGGTCGCCGGCATCCTGGGCGCGGGGGCAATTCTGGGAGCATCGGTAATGAGCATGTTGGGACGATTTCCGACGTTCGGAGATGTTTTCAACGCCATGGGGCTTGTGGCGCTTTCGATCATACTGGCCAGCGTATCGGCCTGGGCCCTGGTGAGACATCTGCCGCGGAGCCGCTGGCTTTCGGGGGTTTACCTGAGGGAAACCACCGACCGCGATACGGGCTACTTGTCGGCCCCCGAACGCGACGATCTCATTGGCGCACGGGGCGTCGCGCTCACGGACCTGCGCCCCGCGGGCACCGCGCTGATCAACGAGGAACGCGTTGACGTGGTGACCGAGGGGCCCTGGATTGAAGCCGATACCGCGATCGAAATAGTTAGCGCGGACGGTTACAGACACGTCGTCCGGGCTGTGTGATTCCGCGCAGAACCCGGCACAACTAAACAGAAACCAACGAGGGGCTTCTAATGGAAGGACTCGCCGGAACCAGTTTGTTATTGGCGATCGCCGTTGCGATCGGCATCCTGATCTTGATGTGGGCCGTCCCGGTGAGGCTGTGGATAACGGCCATCGCTTCGGGCGTTCGCGTCAGTCTGGGTGCTCTCGTGGGGATGAGGCTCAGGAAGATTCACCCGCCGAGCATTGTCTACCCGTTGATCAGCTCGTCCAAGGCGGGGCTTCCCCTGAACACCAACGAGCTTGAATCGCATTATCTGGCCGGGGGCAAGGTGGAACGAGTGGTCAATGCCCTGATTTCCGCGGACAAGGCCAACATTGAGCTGCCCTTCCGTCAGGCTGCGGCGATTGACCTGGCGGGCCGTAACGTGCTCGATGCCGTGCAGGTGTCGGTCAACCCGAGGGTCATCCAGACGCCGAAGGTCGCAGCGATGGCGAAAGACGGTATTCAGTTGATCGCCACTGCGCGGGTCACCGTGCGCGCCAACATCAACCGCTTGGTCGGTGGTGCGGGGGAGGAGACGATCCTGGCTCGTGTGGGCGAGGGAATCGTGTCGACGATCGGTTCGGCGGCATCCCACAAGGCGGTGCTGGAAAACCCCGACAACATCTCAAAGACCGTGCTGGCCAAGGGGTTGGACAGCGGCACGGCGTTTGAGATTCTGTCGATCGATATCGCCGACGTGGACGTGGGCAAGAACATTGGCGCCGAACTCCAGACCGACCAGGCCGAAGCCGACAAGCGCATCGCGCAGGCCAAGGCCGAGGAAAGGCGCGCCATGGCCGTTGCGTCCGAGCAAGAAAACCGGGCTCGGGTGGAGGAGATGCGCGCGGAGCTGGTCAAGGCCGAAGCGGCGGTTCCGCTTGCTATTTCCGAGGCTTTCCGCGAGGGGAACCTCGGGATCATGGACTACATGCGCTACCGGAACGTCCAGAGCGACACCGAAATGCGTTCGTCCATCGCGAATCCTCCCCGCCAGGATGCTGACAAGGAATAACGATGGACTTTGGTAACCTCTTTGTCCTGTTTGCGATAGCGGCTTCGCTGTTTGCCTCGGTGCAGAAGCGAAAGCAGCAGCGTGAGCAGAGGGAGAAGGCGCGGCGACCCGTCGTGGTCGTCCCACCGGATGAGCGCCCCGCCACCGACCCCGTGGGGGAGGCGACGAGGTCGCGGGGATTCCTTGAAGTTCTGGGATTCCCTGACCTGGCCGAGGAGCTTTCGCGCCAAATGGGGACTGATACTGATGTCGAAACAGGGGTTGAGCGCGCGGGTTCCAAAGAGCCCGAGGAGCCCCGGCCCCTCGTTGGAACGCCTGTGCCGGCGGGTGGTTTTCCGCGCCACGACGAGCCGCCGCTTCCGCCCAGGAACCTGCCTGTGCCGGACCCGTGGGGAATCGGGGCGACAGCACGATCCGGGCGATCCGAAAAGGTCGCCGCGCCGGTCAGCCAACGCGGCCGTGAGCGGTCCGACCGGAGCTACAGAGGCCCCGATCGACCTCCCCGGCGTTCCCAAAGCCTTGAGGATTTGCCACCGGTCCCGACGATCGAGCGACCAGCGGCCCGGAGAAGGTCCGTCGGCGCGCCGGGCGCGGCCCCGCTGGCTGCCCTGGACCGTTACGACCCTCTGATCAGGGCGCTGGTTGCAAGCGAGGTGTTCAGCCCGCCTCCGGGGCTAACCGGCATGACGGTCGCGGAACGGCACCAGATACCGGCCCCCAGGTAGTCCGCCCGGGTCCCGCCCGGTTTACCTCCGGCGGCGGAGGAGAATTGCCGTGCCGACCAGTCCGATAACGGCGAACGAGAACCACTGGACCGCGTAGGAAAGGTGCGGACCGCCGTCTGTCGGGAGCTCCCGCGGCGGGCCAAATCCCCCCGATCCGTCCCAGTCTGCCAGGATAACGTGTGGCGACGGATCCAGTCCCAGGCTGTCGGCGATCACGTCGAGGTCAACCCCGCCCAGGGCGAGTCTTGGTCCGGCGTCGGTTTCGGCCCAAACGGGCGCCCCCCCGCGGCCCTCGCGCGAGGAGATTAGAGTGCCCGACAGTTCGTTAGCGGTTCTTCGGGTGCCCGCCCGGGCGAGTTGGGGGCTGAGACCGTCGGCAGCGGGGAGCCAGCCGCGAACCACCATCACGGCGTCGCCCGCACCTTCGACTGCGCCGGGATCTCCGACCAGGAACGCGGACAACAACTCCACGCCGGGCCGTCCGTCCATTGACCGGCTGCGCAGGATCACATCGCTGGAGGGGTCACCCCACCGGCCCGTCACGCGCACCCGGCGCCCCGTAAGGCCGGCGGTGTCAGAGGGCACCTGGGTGTGCCAGGTGACCTCCGGCAACGCCGACCGGGCTAGACGGGACTCGATGGCCGCCGTGCGTTCCCGGTGTCGGTCGAGTTGCCAGAACCCGAGTCGCACGCAGACAGCGGCAATCGCGAGCGCCGCAATCAGTGTGAGGGCGTTTTTCATGCCTGACGCCCTAGCTTTGTCACCGAGTTGGGTCGAGGCCGCCCGGCCGGCGGGGGCACGCAATCCAAGAAACGTGAAGCGGGTATAAACGAATATGGCCGAGAAATGTCTGCAGGAGGAGTACGCGCCCGAAATGGTCTGCTGGGGATGCGGGCCCGCCAACCCGGAGGGCCTGCGTCTGAGGAGTTTCGCCGGTCCGCCAGAGGGCGGCAAGGGTCCCGATGGCGCGCCCGAGGTAGTGGCGGAGTGGACCCCCGGTCTCAATCACCACGCGTTCCCCGGTGTGCTGAACGGAGGCATAATCGGCACCCTCCTGGACTGCCATGCCAACTGGACGGCCGCGCACTGGCTGATGCTACAGGCAGGAGCCACGGAACCTCCGGTGACCGTGACCGCGGAATATTCGGTCAGGCTGCTGGCGCCGACCCCAACCGACGCGCCGGTCCGCCTGACCGCCCGGGCCGTGGACTCCGGGCCCAGGCGTGCCGAAATAGATGCCGAGCTGCATTCAGGAGGAAAGGTGACCGCGACCTGCCGCGGCGTATTCGTGGCTGTTAGGCAGGCGCACCCGGCCTACCACGGTCGGTAGCGGCCCCCGGCGGGCACCGATTACCGGGACAGGCCAAAAAACCGCTCGTGGCGCGCCATTTCCTCGCGCATGCGGGCGGGTTGGCCGGGCACGAACCGAATAGCGGTCCCGGACCGGGCCTGGGCAAGCCCATCCAGTGCCAGCGGATCGACAGCGCCCAACTTGGCGTAGCCCCCAATGGTCGGCCGGTCGCGCATGAACACGAGCGGCCTGCCGCTGCCCGTAACCTGAACGGTACCGTCGACCAGCGGAGCCGAGTCCAGTACCCTGGGGCCTGACTCGAGCGACGGACCGGAGAGTTTGGTCGCGACGCGGTCGCTGGCCGGTTCGATCTCCCATTCCGTATCCAGGAACGCCTGCCGGTCGGCCCTGGAGAATTCGTCCCATTCGTAGCCGCGAACAAACGGCACCTCCGCCGCCGCCCCGGCCGGCGGAGGTGGCCGGGGGACCATCGCCGCCGGCACCCTCCGGGCCAGACGGCCCGCGGAGGGATCCAGCCATTCGATCCGCTCGCCCGCCCGCAGGGCCCGCCCGAGCAGGCCCTGCAGTCCGTCGCGGGCCACGCCCGATGCGGACCCGAACGCCTTTTCGGCCCTGAGACCACCGGGGAAGGCCAGATAGGCCCGCATCCCGGTTGCGCTGTATGCCAGTCTGCGGCGACCGTGGCTCTTACCGGGGCGGCCAGGCCCCCCCCCCCGGGGGGGCGCCAGCCGGCCCCGGTAAGAGCCACGGTCGCCGCAGACTCAAATGTCAGTGAGAAACCACCGAGTGCGATTTCCAGCACGGGGGCGCGAGGATCGTTGCCGAGCAGCCGATTGGCCCAGAGGCAGGCGCGCCGGTCCATCGCCCCGCCTGGAGAGAGTCCGGCCCTCCGCCCGCGTGTGCGTCCCATGTCCTGCACGGTGCACCAGGGCCCCGGGGCACCGACTACCGCGCTTGGCACTGCCCGGCCGCCGCCGGGGCTCACGCCGGATCCCCGGCCTCTGCGTCGTAATCGGCGCGCGACACGGGACGGAACGTGACCAGGCCCCCAACCGAGAATCGCGCGATCCGCACCGAGGCATCCGCGAAAAGGGCGGGGGGTACCCGACCGATCAACTGCCAGCCGCCCGGGCCGTCCATGGGGTAGACGCCGGTGCGCCTGTCCGCGATCCCGACCGAACCACGGGGCACCCGGCTGCGCGGCTCCGCGTGGCGCGGAAACTCCAGCCGCGGGTCGACGTCCCCCAGGTAGGCCCAACCGGGTGCAAACCCCGTGGCCAGAACCACGTAGGTCCCGGCCGCGTGCAGGTCGGAGACTTCATCGGGCGTCATGCCGCGGTGGCCGGCCAGAGCGGGCAGGTCGGGACCCATGTCAGAACCGTAGCACACGGGCAGGATGACCGGAGCTGCGTCCGGCATGCCGGGCTCCTCTTCTTCGAGGACCGCTTGAACGGCCCCGGCCAGCCGCGACCGAATCCGGTCCGGGTCCCACAGGTCCGGCGCGCCTTCGATCAACAACCGGTTGAAGGCCGGCACGGTGGACCGCACGCCGGCGAATTCGCTCCTGACGTGTCGCTCCAGCTGAAGCACGCGGCCTACCCCCACGCGGTCCGGCGCGACGGGCAGCGTTACGAGGGCGCTGGTCGGCCCCGGAAACGAAATCAGTTCCGCCGCGGGATCACCTTCCGCACACGCGTCAGCGCTTCAAACGCCGCCGGGTTGTCGCCGTGCACGCAGAGCGTCTCTGCTTCAAACTCCACCCGGCCGCCGGCCGTCTCGACAAACCCGCCGAGCATGTTCTGGACGTGGGCCGCAACGGCGTCCGGTTCGGTCAAAACGGCCCCGGCCCGCGAGCGGGGCACGAGGTGTCCGTCAGCCCCGTAAGCCCTGTCGGCAAACGCCTCGAACATCAGCGTCAGCCCTGTATGGGCGAGAAGCTCCTCGTAACGCGCGCGGTCGGGGGTGGCCTGCACCATGAACACAAGCGAAGGGTCCGCCGCCGCCACCCCTTCGGCCAGACGCCTCAACAGGTGGTCGTCCTTCATCATGGCCAGGTAAAGCGCCCCGTGCACCTTGACGTGAAAAAGGGGGGTTCCCAGGGCCCGTGCGATCGCCGACAGAGCGCCGATCTGGGCCTGCGTCTCGCGAACCAGAGACTCGGTCGGCCAGTCCAACCGGAGCCGACCAAAATTGCGCCGGTCGGGATAACCGGGATGCGCGCCCGGGCGGACTCCGTGCTCCGCCGCCAGCTCAAGGGTCCGGGCCATTGTGTCGGGGTCACCCGCGTGCCCGCCGCAGGCGATGTTCGCGAGGTCCGTGAGCGGCATCACGGCTTCGTCGGAACCCTTGGTCCAGGGGCCGTAGCTCTCGCCCATGTCGCAGTTCAGCAGCATCAGCCCCAACCGCTCCCGCCAGCCCCGCCCGGCATCGTCAACGGTTCACGCCCGGGACCCCCGCCGGGTCGTCGTTCCACCACCAGAGCGGGGCAAGCGCCCGCTGGCGCGGGTAGATCTCGTTCAGCGTATCACCGTCGTACAGGCGCCCGTTCAGCATTACCATCTCAACAGAATTCGTGTGCCGCAGGTCCTCAAGCGGGTTGCCCGCCAGAACCACCAGGTCGGCGAGCTTTCCGGCCTCAATCGACCCGAGGTCGCTCCCCAGCCCGAGCCCCTCCGCTCCCAGGAGGGTGGCCATCCGCAGAGCGTCGTGGGGATCCATTCCGCCCGACGCCATGGCCCACAGCTCCCAGTGGTAGCCGATGCCCTGCATCTGGCCGTGGCTTCCAACGCCCGCCCTGCCGCCGGCCTCAACCAGATCGCGAACGAACTCGCCGTGCCGGGTGAACGTGTGCTGGCTCTTGTGGAACCACTGGCCCCGGCGCAGGGTCCGCGAGTCGATTTCATCGCGCGGTACAAACCGGCGGAGTTTTTCGTCTTCGTGCGGACTCTCGCGGCTATAGAAGTAGTTCTCGGACCAGGGACCGCCGTATGTCACCAGAAGCGTGGGTGTATAAACACGGCCGGTCTCCACGAACAACCTCACGTAATCCTCGTAAACCGGAAAAATCGGGATGTTGTGTTCCAGGCCGGGGTACCCGTCGATCGTCTCGGTCAGGTTTTGTTTGATGTTCAGAGACCCCTCGGTCGTAGGCATCAACCCAAGCTCGCGCGCCGCCGCGATAATGTGCTGCCGCCCCTTTCGGGCCGCCGCCACGTACATCTTGATGGTCTTGGTGTCGAAATAGTCGCTGTAGCGCCGCAGGACGTCCATGGCCTCTTCTTCGGTATCTATCCCGTCCTGCCAGAAAACTCCCGGCCCGGTCGAATACACGCGGGGGCCGATTATCGCGCCGGTCCTGACCATGTCCGCGTAGGAGAGCACTTCGGTGTTGCCTGTCTGAGGGTCGCGGGTCGTCGTCACCCCGAAGGCCAGGTTCGCCAGATACGGCCAGACGTCCGTGCGGTGCAGCTGGTCTCTGGCCCGCAAGTGGGCGTGTGTATCCACGAAACCCGGCACCACCGTCATTCCGCCAACGTCGATCACCCTGGTGCCGTCCGGCGCACCGGTGGTACCAATCGGACCGACCGCCGCAATCCGGGCCCCTTCGACCAGGATGTCTGCGTTCTCAATGACTTCGTCGCCGTTCATGGTGATGACGCGGGCCCCGCGGAGTACCACGGTTCCTTCGGGCAGATCGCGGGGCGCTTCGATCAGGACGCGGGTTTCGATTGCCCGGTATTCGGCGTCCTCTTCGTCTTCGTCGCCCTCATCCTGGTTTTCTTCGTCTTCGTCATCGCCCTCGTCTTCTTCTCCGGTTTCTTCCTCGTCTTCTTCGTCCTCGCTGGCCGCGGCAAGGCTGTCTTCGAAAGCCCGGGCGTCATCCAGGTCGTATGAAAACCAAGCGTTCCCCAGCGACCAATGAACGGTTCGTCCGTCGGCCGCCCACGTGGGAAATTCGCCCCCGATGTCGGTCAGCCGGCGAGCGGGGAAAGAAGCGCGGTCGGGATTTGCGACGCTGATGGTGGGTGCGACCCCGAGCTCGGGCACGGTGACGGTATAGATGTTCCGCTGAATCTCGGCCAGAGCCTGGTCGCCCCGCGGAGCCATGACGATCATCGAAGGCGTTGCGTCCGAGGAGCCGCCAGTGTTCGGGCCCCTGACCTTCACGATCTCCTTCTCGTCGGTCCCGTCCCAGCGAATCGACACCAGCGCGTCGGGCGAACGGAACATGTGGATTCGGTCAGACCCGTCGCGGAAGTGGGGAACCGACCTGCCGTCGGTGGGGGCAATCAGGTTTGCCCCACTGCCACTGTCACTGTCCGGGTCAGCCGGCACCCACACGATCTCGCGCCCCGGGGGGCCGCCCTCGCCCTGCGTGACGTACGGTCTGACCGGTCCGCGGATTGCCACGATTCGGTCGCCGGGGCCCCAGGCGAGCTGGAAATAGGTTCCCGCGTCCTGGGTCAGGCGCCGGGGCGACCCCCTGCCGTTGGACGCAACCTTGTACAGGTGACCGGCCTCGCCGTCCCAGGTCGAATACACCAGCCACCGCCCGTCGGGCGACCAAACGGGGAAGTGCTCGGACATGTCAGAATCGGTAACCCTCGCGGGCGACGAGCCGTCGGCATCCGCGGTCCAAAGGCGGTCCAGAGCCGTGAACGCGATCCGGGTACCGTCGGGAGACGGGGCCGAGTCGCGGATCTGCCGCACGGTGAACGTGGGCGTGTCCTCAATCGGGTATTCAAACTCGACGCGCGGTCCCAGCGTCAGGTCAAACTGGACCCTGAAGGGGATCTCCTCCGCGTCACCGCCCTCAACCGGCAGCTTCCAGATCTTCCCCCCGTACGACGCCACCAGATACCGTGAATCGGGCGTGAATGACATCCCGGGCAGCACGTCCAGCGTGGCCCGGGATTCCTGATCGTCATGCTGCACAGGGTACGCCAGCCACCGCTCGTCTCCAGTTTCCAGATCCCTGATGATCAGGCCGGTGTCGCTCTCGTGCCGGGTGCCGAAAACCAGCCATCGTCCGTCGGGAGAAAGCGTCGGGCGCACAGCCGACCCGTACCGCGACGACCGCGTGTACCGCTGGCCGGATTCGGTGTCGTACGCCTCCAGCTGGTACTGCGGCATCTGGGCGTTGTATTGCCAATCACCGCTGCGGCGCGCGTACCAGATCCACCGGCCGTCGGGTGACACGGCGGCACCGATCCGTTTGAAGTTGCCCCCGCCCTCGTCGTCGATCAGCTCGGCCCCGGATCCTCCGTCTATGTGGAACATCTTGAGGTTCGGGAGGCCGCCTCCCCGGAACGAGCCAAGCGAGGCGATCACGTACTCGCCGCCCGGCATCCAGTCGGGCGACTCGGCCCTGTTGGAGGACCCTGTCGATATCTGCGTTGTGTCGCTTCCGTCGACCGCCATGATCCAGATGTTCTGACCACCGTCGTAGTCAGACGTGTACACGATCCTGGTGCCGTCGGGAGAGAACCTGGGCTGGGCGTCAAAGGCCATGCCATTGGTGATCTGGGTGGCGTCGCCGCCCTCCAGCGGCACTGTGAACAGGTCTCCGAGGAAATCGAAGACGATGGTGGAACCGTCGGGGCTCACGTCCAGCGATATCCAGCTTCCTTCCGTCATGTCGATCGGAACTGTCCGGTCGACCGGGAGCGGGAGGTTCTCGTTTTCGGGCCCGTTCTGGTCGGAGGAATCGTCTTGGTCCTGGGCCGCGGCCGGCGCGGCGACGAACGCCACGGCGAATAGTGCAAGGGCGGCAAGAAGCGGAGTGCGTTCGGATCGCATGAGTCAGGCCTTTTGGATCAAGGGGTCCGGAGTAATCGCGGGTGCGCGGCGGCTGTCAGTGACGCGGCATTGCCGGGGGTACCGGCGACGTTAGCGTAACTTGAGCCGGCTGCGAACCACGGGAAAGTGCACCCCTGACCCGGGGCACCAGACCAGTCGGAGGACCATGACCAACGCCACGCACCGGGCATACGTCTGGTGACCGAAGTCACCGCCGTCGGGCTGTGCGGAAGCCTGCGCCGCGGCTCGCTGAACACCGCCCTGCTGAACGCTGCCGTGTCCGCCGGCCAGCCGCGCATTGACCTGCGCGTCTTCGACCTCGCTCCGGTGCCCATGTACAACCAGGACCTTGAATCGGACGGCGACCCGGAGCCGGTAGCCGTCCTGAAGGCAGCCGTGCGTCAGGCCGACCTCGTGGTCATTGCCACCCCGGAATACAACTCGGGGCTTCCGGGCGTGCTGAAGAACGCGCTGGACTGGGTGTCCCGCCCCCCCCGCCCGCAGGCCTGGGACGGCAAGCCCGTGGCGGTAATGGGTGCCACGCCGGGGGGATTCGGTACCACGCTGGCACAGGCACAGCTCCGGGCGTCGCTGGCTCATGCAGGGGCTCACGCCATGCCGCTGCCCCGCATGATGCTGTCCCGCGCCGGGCAGGCGTTCACGGAGGTCGGAGCCCTGGCCGACTCCCGCACCGAAGAGCGCCTGAGCGGGTTCATGGCAGCCGCGGCCGACTGGGCCGTGCGGTTCCGCACCGGTGACTGAAACCGCGGAAGTCGTTTTCGAGTCGCTTGCAACCGGTGTGACGCCACCCCGGCGAGCGACCGCCGAATCGGCGGGGTTTGACCTTCGGGCGCGGTTTTGGAGGGGCAAGGTCCAGGTCCACCGGGCAGGAGAGGCGGAAAGCCGCGCCGAGTTGGTCCAATCGGAGGGCGGGACCCGTTTCGTGACCCTTGCTCCGGGTGACCGCGCCCTCGTTCCAACGGGTTTCAAGGCAAGACTCCCCGCGGGCCACGTCGCCGAAATCAGGATGCGTTCGTCGGTCGCGTGGAAGCACGGCCTGACCGTTCCCAACGCCCCCGGGACGGTCGATGCAGACTATCCGGGCGAGTGGTTCGTGCTTGTGCTGAACGCCGGACCGGCCGACGCAAGAATTCTGGAAGGCGAGCGAATCGCCCAGGCGGTGGTACTCCGGTATGCCGTCCCGGTTTGGCGGACGGGGCAGGTCGGCACCACCACCCAGCGCACGGGGGGGCTCGGCAGCACCTCCGAACCTCCGCCGGAACGCGGTTAGACCGGGAGTCTCTCCAAAGCCACCACCTCCAGGGTTTCGCCGCCGCAAACACCCGCGGCCGGCTCGACGTCCGCCCCCGGCAAGAACCGACCTTCCACGGTAACGGTCTCCCCCGCCGAAACGGCGTGGCCCGGGGAAGACAGGGCATACGCGTAGCCGTCGCCGTCGGTCAGTACGAAACACCCTGAACCGTCCGCCGCCGCGGTCACCGTTCCCGTTCGGCGCACCAGGCCGTCTCCGTTGGTCACATGGAAGGGGGGCGACATCCCCGCCGGGGCAAAGTTGCCGTGGAAGATGATGAACACGATCGGCCGGTCCCACGAGGCGTCGGCCGGCACCGTGACGGTTGCCCCGATCTCCCCGAACTCCATCTGCCGGGCACGGCCGATCTCTTCAAATCCGGTTTCGGTTCCAACGCCGATGATCACCTGCGCGAGCAAGGGGAGGTTCTCCGTATACAGTCTCACTTCGGTGCCCGGCGGCCCTGAGCGGGGCTCCACCGACTGGATGATCCGCATCGAATCCGGCCTGGCCGGGTTGCGGTGGGCCTGCGCCGCGGTACCGTCGGCGAAAAAAACGAGCCCGGCCACTGCGGCCCCGACTGCCAGTGCCGCCGACCGCGAAGGGTTATGCATGGTCTCTCCCTGTGTGGTCTGCCCGTGAGTGTGGCCTGCCCGTGAACCGAGCCCGGCCGGTCACCGTAGATTCTACGGTTGCGGGTTGTGGTGCGCGCCGCGGCTGTGCAGCGAAGCGGTGCCGGGATTTGACGCTATACAAGGCGACGAAGGATGCTGAGGATTTTTGGTTTGATGTTGGCGATGACGCTGCTGTTCGTCTTCGTCGGCGACAGGATGTTTGGAGGTGGTGGGGCGGTGTTGTTCCTGGCCCTGGCCACCCTGATGAATTTTGGCATGTACTGGTGGAGCCACAAAGTCGTGCTGCGCATGTACAAGGCCCAAATAGTGGACCGGTCCCAGGCTCCGGGGCTCTACGCGAGGGTCGATGCGCTTCGCCGACGCGCGGGACTGCCCATGCCGGTTGTGGCGATTTCGTCCCAGAAACAGGCCAATGCGTTCGCGACTGGGCGCAACCCCGAAAACGCGGTCGTGTGCTTCACCCAGGGGATCCTGAGCGGGCTGCCGGACCGGGAACTGGACGGCGTTATAGCACACGAACTGGCCCACATCAAACACCGCCACATGCTGGTGGGCACAGTGGCGGCCACCATGGCGGGAGCGATTGGGATGATCGCCTCGATCGCCCGGTGGGGCGCCATTTTCGGTTCGTCGAACGACGACGGCGACAACCCCCTGGCGCTGCTGGTGATGGCGATTGTCGCTCCGCTGGCCGCCGTGGTAATCCAGATGGCGATCAGCCGGCGCAACGAATTTCAGGCAGACAGGACCGGTGGCGAGATCACGGGTGACCCGATGGGTCTGGCGCGGGCCCTCCGAAGGCTGGAGCAGGGGGCGGGCCGGATTCCCATGAACGTCAATCCGGCGGGGGCGGCTCTGGCCATCGTGCATCCGTTTGGGGGGATGCGACGGGGGATGACGACCCTGTTCCGCACCCACCCGCCGACCGAAGAACGCGTGGCCGCCTTACGGCAACAGGCCGACGGGGTCAGGGCAGGCTAGCGCCAGGAACCGGCCACCGACTCTCGGTCAAGTGTTGGTGGCGCGAACCACGACATCGAACTCCAGGGTTGTCGCGCTGTCGCTGTTGGTGAGTCCTCGAAGCAACACCCGTGCCAGCCCGGGACGGTCGAATTTGACCTTCGCGGCGCGTCTGATCTCGTGGGCCGCGTCCGGACAAGCCCGCCCCTTCGGGGTCAGGGACAGCGTGAAGGGCGTGATCCTTGCCACCAGATCTACAATCTCCACTTCGGTTGGGCCGGGCCGCTGACAATAACCGAGGTACAAGGTCGTGAAGGAAACCTCAAACTCCATTCCAGCCGACACTGTGTCCGGAATCGTCACCACCGGTGGGTCCTCCGCTAGCAACGCCACGTGCCGCGGCAACGGTTCCGTGAACACGCCACACCCGGCGGTGGCAAGGATGACCGCGAGCAGAAACCTTCCTGGTCGTTTGGTCATTGATTCCGCCCCCGTCGCAGGCCCTTACCACCGGGGCTCGGCACTCTGGATTCAAGCACTGGCACTCCTCTCGTGACCATTGTCATCTCCGTATTCTATCGGGCCGACGGAAATTGCAGAGCAACGCGGCCACGGTACGGCATGAAAGGAAAGATACGCAAGCCGAGCGCGCTCTGCGCACACCGGCGAGGAATGGGCTGCGCTTTCTACGACGAGACCATGCTCCGAGTCGGCCTGGGACATGGGGCATCGAACATCAGTTATGTTTTTTTCCTGCTACACGATACGGAATACACGCCGGGGTGGCGGAACGGCAGACGCATCGGACTTAAAATCCGAGGGGCTTCGGCCCGTGTGGGTTCGACTCCCACTCCCGGCACATAATTCTCTGCGTTCCGCGCTGAACTCCGCGGGGAGGCTCACCTCGGCCTGCGGCTAACGGACGGCACCATCCACCGAGAAAAGGTGAACCGGGACGGTTCAACCAGGGTTCCTGGTCAGGTCGTACATCATGACCCGCTCCACCTCCAGGTCGTCGCGGTGCAAGGCGAGCAGGTAGTCGGCTCCGAATTCGAGCGGCGTCAATTGCAGACCCGGGCGGAAGTGGCAGTAGAAATCCCCACCCGTCTGGAACGCCATCCAAGACGGTTCTTCGCCGGGTCTCGTGTAGCGCTTCAGCCACAGACGCCCGTCCCGCCCGATCATGAGATCCGAAGCGGTCGGAAAAAACTCGGCCACGGGTCGACTGTCGCTGATGGCAGCCTCGTGTCCTGCGCTCCAACCCGGGCTTTCCGGACCGCCGTGCCGGGCGATGTAGTCCTCGTGAGCCGCCTGCACGTGTACGCCGGTCACCTCTCTGTCCGGATCCGACCAGCGAATGATGCGGCGCAGCCGGAACGCTCCATCCAGGATCCGAACTTCCGGTTCCCGCGCGGTGGTCATCGCGACGGTGGACGAGCGGGCGGCCACCAACGAAGACGCCTCGAACATTGGCTCGATGAAACCGGCGAATCCCTGCAACGAGCCGAGACGCTTTCCCGGTAGGGTCGCAAGCGTATCGAGAACGGCACCATCGGGGCCATGCGCGATAACCAGGAAGTTCACCGGAGTGGCGAAATCACCCCCTCCTCCAGTCGCTTGCGTCACATTCACGGAGAAGCCGCCGTCCAGCACGCCGCCAGGAGGGATCAGCGTGTGCAGGAAAAAGTCTTCGGGGGTTACGGAACGGACGAATTCCCCGCCCGCAGAAAAGACGTTGAAGCGCCATGGCAGGTAGTCGCCTACCCAGAGGGTGTCACCCGGCAGCACCCATAGGAGCCAGGGGCTGCCGAATTCGCCGGGCCCTTCACCACGACCACCCATGGAAACGAGGTGTGCACCGGTCCCGGTGAACACGCGGACTTCTCGGCTGGAGCCGTCCACGACCGCGACGGAGCCGTCCGACAGGCGGGCGGCATGGCGCACCTGAAAGAAGATCTGCGGACCGTCCCCTTCGCGGGCGCCGATCGAGAGGATTGGATCGTCGCCGATTGCGCAGTGCGCCTCCGCAGTCCACGGATCGCTGGTGGTGATTTCGATGCCCGCGCTGTCCTTGACCATGGCCGAGGGGCGGTCGGCGGGTGCGCCGTCGCCGCACCCCGCAACGGCGATTGCGATAGCCGTCGCGCCACCGGTGGTTGAGCAACGCTTGGACATCATCGGGATCCTTCCAGCAGTGGTTGACCACGTGAGGTCTGGCAGGCCGTGGAAGTCCGTTCCACGGGCCTTTGTGAATGAGACAAATTAGGGTTACACAAGGATCTCAGCAGGAGGTGGGGGCGATGCCATAGGCAAGATGCCTGGTGAGCGTCAGGAGGAGTTGTCCATTGCTTCCAGTGTGGTCGGGGCGCTGGACAATCCGTTTTACGCGGCCCTGGACAAGCTGCTGCGCAAAAGCGGTTTTGACGAGTTTGCGGAAAAGGCGTGCCGGGTGGGGACTGTCAGATTTTCTGTGTAAATGGCCCTCGCACTTCATACGGGCACTCGGCCCTCGAACACGATCGACAGGTGGTTCAGGGCTCGGCCGCCTCCAGGCTCGCAGCCCGGTAGATGGCCCGCAAGTCCCTGGCGACGGCCTTGCGCTGCTTCTGGCCCTTCCTGACCAACTCCGGATCAAACGTCCAATCACGGTCCCGCGGCACCTCGATCTCAAGGCTCGGACGTGTCCGTCCACACTCGCTCTGGGTCCGCATGGTCCGCGCGGCTGGCCGCAACCTTTGCACCGTCCTCAAACCTGCGCTCATCCAGCGGAGGCAACTCGTTACCCTCTGCCCAATCCGCTCCAGGCTCCACGACATCCCGACCCCTCCCGCGAGCCACAGGTTGCCGGCACATCTTCCCAAAGGTGTCACGCCGTCTCGGGTTCGGATCCCTCCTCAGAGTTGCCGTCTGGCCCGGCCTCCGCTGCCGGGTCAGTCCCGTACTTGGTGATTCCGCCCCCGGCGTCTGCCCGGGAGATCGGACCCTCGGCCGCGTAAACATTCCCGTCCCCGTCCACCGCCACGCCTTCACCGGCAACTCCCTGCGGCCCTCGTTCCGACGGATGCGGGGGAATGAAATGCGTAACCCGGTCTTCCGACGCGTGCCCGATGCGGATCCCGGTCGCCCAACCGTCGTGGTTGTCGTGGTTCGATTCCGAGTCGATCGCGTAGAGGTTGTCGTGGCTGTCGATGAACAAGCCGCTAACGCGGGAAAACTGGTAGTATGAGTCCAGATAGCCGCCTTCCTGGTCGAAGATCTGGATCCGGTGGTTTCCCCTGTCCGCGACGAACAAGCGCCCCTCAGAGTCGAAAGCCAGCGCGTGCGGGGTGCGGAACTCGCCGGGGCCGTCGCCGATCTGTCCCCATTCGGCCGCGTACTCCCCGTCGGCCGTGAACTTGATGATGCGGCCGGTGGCTCCCTCCGGAATGGTGGCGTTCTGCCCGCTGTGACCGTCGGAAACGAAAATGCTGCCGTCGGCGGCCGTGATCACGTCGCACGGTTCATTCAGGTAGCCGGGTTCGGTCCCGGGCTGCCCGGCGTGACCCAGCACCAGCAACACCTCGCCGTCCGGGCTGAACTTGATCACCCGGTGCCCCTTGGTACCGGCCTCGTTCCCCATCGAATCTGTGATCCAGACGTTTCCGCCCGCGTCCACGTGGATGCCGTGGGGAAGCACGAACAATCCAGCCCCGAAACTGGCCAGAATCTCCCCCGTCTCCCGGTGGAACTTGAACACGGGATCGACTTCGTTGGCGTCGCATCCACCCGTCAGGCCCACCGCGCCGCACCGGTCGTACGCCCAGATGTGCCCGTCGATCGGATCGATGTCGATTCCCGCCGTTGAGCCCCACTGCCGGTCGTCCGGCAACAACGCCCAGTTCTTGTTGACCACCGGATTGGGGTTGGGGAGCCCGGCCGCCGCCGGATCCGCGATATCGCTTGGGGTAACCTCGGCAGTTTCGCCGTATCCGTCCTGTTCGGCGCCCTGGCACGCGGCCAATAGCGCGGCAAGCAGCAGTAGCGGTCCCCCCGGCATCAGAGAAAGGGCGGCACCGGAGCGTGTGGCTCTTGGTTGAGTGCGGGCGTTTGGCATGTTGACCTCTTTCGTTATGGACCACGGCCGTTGCAAACCAGGTCAGGCAAAACGAAACTGAACCCATGCCCCTCTCCTCGCCACTTCGTACCGTCCGATCGGGTCACGCCTCCGTTTCCGCGGCCGCAGCCTGCATGTGCCTTCAGGTCGCTTTCGCGGGATGTGCGGGAAGCGGGGGTCCGGATCTGCCCTGGACCGCGGACGGGCGACCCGACATGAGCGGGTTGTGGCAGGCGATGGGCTCAGCCTACTGGAACATCGAACCAAGCGGCCCCGCTGCCGCCCTGGCGATGCGCCCGGGTCCGGTCACACCGGTTCCGGCGGCGGAAGTGCTCGCACTGGGTGCGATCGGGTCGGTTCCGTCCACCTACGGAATCGTGGTCGGTGGGCCAATCCCGTACACGGCCCAGGCTCTGGCCGTTCGCGACCGGAACCGTGAGCAGCGGCTGGAGCTGGACCCGGAGGTCAAGTGCTACCTGCCCGGAGTGCCCAGGGCCAACTACATGCACCTGCCTTTTCAGATTCTCCAGAACGAGTCACAGTTCTTTGTGGCCTACGAATACGCCGGGGCGGTGCGCGAGGTGTTGTTCGACGATCCGGGTCCGCCTCAGGTGGATACGTGGATGGGACAATCGGTTGGCGCGTGGGAGGGAGACACGCTCGTGGTCACCGTGACCGGGTTCAACGGAATGACGTGGCTGGACCGGGCCGGGAACCACCACGGATCCCGGCTCACCGTAACCGAACGGTGGACCATGACCAGCCCGGACCACATTTCATATGAAGCCGTGTTGGACGACCCGGATACCTACACCGAGCCGTGGACCATGCGGTTCACGCTCTACCGGAACCTCGACCCGCAGGCCCGGCTGGGGCAGTTCAAGTGTGCCGAGTTTGTTGAGGAACTGCTTTACGGGCACCTGAGGAAGGAGCCGCTGCCCCGGTGAGCGCCCCTTACCGGACAAGGTGGGTCTGGTTCGTGATGGTGGTCTGCTCTGCTGTGATTGGCGCGGCAGCGGCCCGACAAGGCTCCCAGCCCCCCAGAACTCCCTGGGGGACGCCCGATTTCCGGGGAACCTGGTCAAACGCCACCATGACCAGGGTTGAACGGCCTCCTGGGGCCCCGGCCGTGCTCCCGCCGCAGCTCGCCGCCGAAATCGAGGAGGCTCGGCAGCGCCAGTGGTCGGACCAGCTGGCCCCCAGCGATGCCGACCGGGGGCCGCCCGAGTCGGGAGATCAGGATCCCTTCGCCGCCGAGGCGCAGGGCGGCACCGGCGGCTACAACATCTTCTGGTTCGAGCAGGGCGACAGGCTGATGCGATGGCAGGGCCGGTACCGGAGCTCCATCATCAGCATGCCCGAAGACGGTCGCGTGCCGCCCTTTACCGAAGCTGCCCTGGCCCGGCAAGACAGTATGTCGCTCTCCCACCGCGGACTGGGCCAATTCGACAATCCCGAGGGCCGGCCCCTGGGCGAGCGGTGCCTGATGTCGTTCGGGTTCAACGCCGGCCCGCCCATGCTCCCCAATTATTTCTACAACAACTACTACATGATCGTTCAGACCCCCGACCATGTTGCCATCATGACCGAGATGGTGCATGACACGCGCATCATCAGCCTCGGCGAGGGGGACCCGCTTGCGGACCATGTGCGCCCATGGATGGGTGACTCGCGGGGTCGGTGGGAGGGCGACACGCTGGTGGTGGAGACGACCAACATCAACCCGGCCCAGCTCAACGACAGCCGCTGGTTTCGCGGGGCGTCGGGAGGGTTCAGAGTGACCGAACGGTTCACGCGCCCCGGCGCGGATGCTATAAACTATGAATTCACCGTTGACGACCCGGACACGTATGCGGGGCCGTGGGGCGGAGAAGTGGTGTTTGAGGCGAGTGCGCAGCGCATCTACGAGTACGCCTGCCACGAGGGCAACTACGGACTCGCGAACGTGCTTCAGGGTGCCCGTGCCCAGGAAAGGACAGGCACCGGTTCGCAGCCGGATTCACAGCGAGAGAACGAGAATTGACCCGAGAATTATCCGATGCCCGTCGAAGACGCGCGCGCCCGTCGTGGATGCTGGCGCTTGCCACTGCGGCCGTTGCCGCGTTTCCCGCGCCACACGCGACCGCCCACCACGCTTTCGGGGCCGAGTTTGACCGAGACGCGCCGATCCAGTTGCGCGGGAGGGTGGTCAAACTGGAGTGGATCAACCCGCACGCCTGGATTCACATTGACGTGGCTCCCGCCGGTGAACCGGCGGACGTATGGATGGCCGAGGGAGGTACCCCGAACACCCTCCTGAGGCGGGGCTTGCGTCGCGACTGCATTGCGCCGGGCACCGAGCTGGTTGTGGACGGTTATCAGTCCAAGGATCGCTCGCTGAAGCGCGTGAACGGGAAGGACATCACCCTCCCGGACGGGCGGAAATTCTTCATGGGGTCCACCGGTGCCGGAGCGCCTCCCGGCGGAGTCCCCGGCCGGCGCAATGCGGAATACGAACGCGATCCCTGCGCCTAGCGCGGCCCGGCTCGTTGCCAGGTCGAGGGCGTACTCGGTCGTGTCGATCTGGATCGACACCACGCCGTGTTGACGGTGGCGAAGGGCCGCGACGGCGGACGCAGTCGGTGATCACGACTGCCGGATCCGGCGCCGGTCCCGCGCTCTTCCGGAAGCCGCTCCGCGACAAACCGCACCACTCTGCTGCGCCTCAGCAGTTCGCACTCTGTCAGCGACCCCGCATAAGGGTGAAGAACTTTGCCAAGACCGAACATTTCTACTCGCGCAAGGCACGACCCGCCGGCCCGCCCTTTGCGCCGAAGAGGCCGCCGTCGTACCGTTTGATCCTGGAACAGGAAAGCCCGAACCTGCCAATGCTCTTCGTGGCAACTGCTTGCGCTCCGGGACCCTTTAGTCAAGCTCGACTTCCGCCCACGCCCTCACCCCACTGATTCGATCCAGGAGACGCGTTTCATGTCCCAATCCTCGCCGTGTCCGTCCTGCAGTGCGGATCAAATGCCCGGTGCCCGTTGGTGCACGCACTGCCGCACCAACCTCTTCTCGTTGCCGGTCAGGTGTCGCCTGGCCTCGCCCATCAAGCGCCTCGGCGCCTATTGGATCGACCTCACGATTCCACTGGTCTTCCTGCTAGTTATCCTGACCGGAGCCGGTGCTGTCACCGCTTTCGTAGGAGACACGATAGGCGGGCTGGTCGCGTTCCTGATTCTCGGCGCGTACGTGGCTGTGGCGCTCAAACTCTTCGTTCGAGGTACGACCCCGGGCAAGTACGTCCTCAAGATGCGCGTCATCAGGGACACGGGGGCCGATCCCGGGTTCCTGATCATGCTTCTTCGAGAGTGGGTCGGAAAATATGTCGCCGGATTGTTCTTGGGATTGGGCTACGTCTGGATCCTGATCGACCAGGATAACCAAGGTTGGCATGACAAGTTGATGTCGACCTTTGTGGTGGAACTGGAACACTAGCATACGGAGCAACCTGCCTGACAGCCCGCCACTTACCGTATCGCAACACCTTGCGCGGTCCCAGCAGCCGGGTGATGTCCCAGGATCACACCTCGTTGGGTGCCCTGGTCACCACCTCGGGTTTGGGGTGGTTGGGATGGCTGCGCTACGCCCGCTGCGCCGCGAGGTGTTCGAGTACAGCGAAGGCTGGTACAATCCCCACCGGCGGCATTCAAGCCTCGGCTACGAGTCCCCGGTCAACTTCGAAGCCCGCCCACGAAAGGGGGCGGCATGAAGACCGGGCAACATCCGGACCGGCCGACAGCGCGCTATCTTCCACTGCCCCATCGGCGGGGCGGCAACTTATTGATCTCTCGGCATGGGATTCATCCGGGAAAATCCACCACTCTCAACTGTCCACCGATACGGGGTAGGCCCAGAAGTCGCGATAGGGGGGCCAGCGACGCAAGCGAAGACTGTAGCAGTCGGAAGCTGCTTTCCGTAGACATCGGCCTACGCGAAGCTGTTGTCTCCCCTCTTGTCTCGCACGTGTTGGCAGAGAGGGGTTTCGTTATAGTACAACGACTTCTTAGGGAGTCATCCAGACTCCGTCTTGAGGTCGGCCACCGCGCGCGCCAAGCGCGTCCCACTCCACTGAGCCCGCTGATGGGCAAGGAGAACGAATGAGACTACATTTCGGAGTAGTAACCATCTTCTGCGCTTTAGCCGCGCAGGGCTGTGCCAGCCTAGCAGGCCGTGGATAAAGGGCTTTTCGGGGGAAAGTCGGTTGTGCGTGACGAACGCGGCGCACAAGCGGCCCGGGTTGTGCGGGAAAACCAGTTTTGGGC
>JAGWBR010000014.1:41834-42198 GCA_021295785.1 Gemmatimonadota bacterium | reverse complement strand
AGCGGTTCGTCCGTCAGCCAGTTGGTGTTGGAAGCCCAATTCTCCCCGCCCGTATCCCGGTATAATAAATGCAACACCCGGCGGTCGCAGTCCAGTGCCCCCAGTTCCTCTGAAATCGAATCCAGCCACTGCTGGAAGGCCGCGTTGGTGGGCGCGCAGAGACCGGTGTCGTACCAGTGAAACCTGTAGAGGGGCGTCCGGGTCAGTTCGTTGGGAAGCGGACCGGTCAGTCCGCTATTGCCGTGGAGCCAGAGCTCCCTCAGGCTCTCCAGGTCACCGAGTTCAGCCGGGATCGGGCCCGTGAGGTCGTTGTTGGAGAGATCGAGCTCCCTCAGGCTGTCCAGATCCCCGAGTTCGGCCGGGA
>JAGWBR010000014.1:0-41788 GCA_021295785.1 Gemmatimonadota bacterium | reverse complement strand
GGGATCGGGCCCGTGAGGTCGTTGTTGGAGAGATCGAGCTCCCTCAGGCTGTCCAGATCCCCGAGTTCGGCCGGGATCGAGCCCGTGAGGTCGTTGCTGTAGAGATGGAGCTTCCTCAGGCTCTCCAGATCCCCGAGTTCGGCCGGGATCGAGCCCGTCAGCCCGTTGTCGCCCAGGTCCAGCCCGACGACGTTTCCCGAAGTGTCCGCGGATACGCCGTACCAGTCGTTAAGCGGTTCGTCCGTCAGCCAGTTGGTGTTGTTGTTCCAATTCTCCCCGCCCGTCTTCCAGTAGACGGCAACCAACACGTCAAGCTGTCCGGTCATGGCGGCGTCCGGCCGCCGGTCTCCGGCATGACCCGGATCCAGGTCTCCGGCATGACCCGGATCCAGGTCCCCGGCCGGATCCACCGGGTCGCGGCACCCGCTGCCGATCGCCAGGGCCACCAGCGCAACGACTGACAGCTTGAGGTGCTTTTCCTTGAGTTGAGTTTAAACTCGGCATCCTGCGCTGCGGTGATGGGAGTGCAGCGGAGGGCACCCTGACGGTGCGACGCCATCATAGCGCAAGCCGGCCCCCACTTGCAACTGACTGCTGTGGACGGGCGCTACGCGTCCGGGAAGGCCGCTCTTCCGCACCTTCTCGATCCGGCTCCCTCCGTGGCGGACTCCCGAAAAGTGTGCATTTTTCGATGGCCAGACACCGGCGGAGCTGCTCTGCCGGACGGGCGTTTGGGGTGCCCGGTGCGCCGGGCGCCGCCGGAGGAGGTGGAGGCGTTGGAAGTGCTGTACCAGGCTGGCCACCAGGACTGATATCGACTCCATCCTCCATAAGATCCAGAGACTATGTACAACTATCTCTGGGACACAACACTAGGCCGCGGCTGACGCTCCGGTCGCGGCCTCCGCCGCTTCTTGAGAGGGCTCGCCCGGGGGTGCCGCGCCGGAATCGTCGCCGCGCCGGCCAGCCTCCCAGGCAGCCATGGCCGCGCTCTGGTGGCCAATGAAGTCGTTGTACATCCAGTCCATCTGGCCCTTCCGCAGATCCTGCGCCAGCCGGTAGTTGACGCGGTCATCGTTAGACCGAATCTCCCTGAACCACTGGCCGATCCGCCGGCGTGCGTCGCGCGCAAACGCGTCGGCCACCCGGTGGGCACCCGCCGCCTCCTCCCCGCCCCGTTTCTCGAGCATGCCGGTGCGGGCGACCGCGCAGACAATGGCGAAGAGCTCGGCCCCGATGTCTACGCACCTGAACAGAAGCCCCTGCCGGCGCTCCAGGCTGGCGCCGTGCCGCAGCATCAGGTGGAACAGGGTCCTGGCCAACCGCCGGCTGCTCCGCTCAACGAACCGCATGTGCCGGGCGAGCCGCCCGAACCGCGAAAAGCGCGGCGGCAGGCTCCATCCCAGCCAGGTTGAGGGATACCACCGGGCATAGAACCAGATCGCCCCCGGCAGTGCCCCGAGCTTCTTCCCAACGCTCACGCCCGGCTCCACCATAAGGCCGGCCACCTGCAAGTGCTTGTCTACCGCCTCGCGGGCCAAAAACAGGCGCATCACCTCGCTGGATCCCTCGAAAATGCGGTTGATGCGGAAATCGCGGAGCATCCGCTCGATCGGGATTGGTTCGTCACCCCTGGCCGCGAGTGAATCCTCGGTCTCGTAGCCGCGACCGCCGCGGACCTGCAGTGCGTCGTCCAGCGCGTCCCACCCCACTTCGGTGTTCCAGAGCTTGGCGACCGCAGCTTCCATGCGGATGTCGAAACCGCCCCGGTCGGCCATGGTTTGGGTGAGCTCGGCGATGGCCGCCATGGCATACAGTCGCGTCGCAATCCCGGACAGCATGTGCGCAATCGCCTCGTGCTTGCCGATCGGT
Organism: Gemmatimonadota bacterium; assembly: GCA_021295785.1. Lineage (GTDB taxonomy): Bacteria > Gemmatimonadota > Gemmatimonadetes > Palauibacterales > Palauibacteraceae > Palauibacter. Next base: position 39,916 of record JAGWBR010000014.1, on the reverse strand, counting down.
GCGCCCCACTGGTGGCGGTCGGTGGCCCACCGGCAGCAGAACTCCAAAGCGCCCTGCACGCCGCCGACCGCCGCCGCCGGGATGGTGAGACGCCCGGTGTTGAGGGTGATCAGGGCCAGCTTGAGGCCGCGACCCTCTTTCCACATCAGATTTTCTTTGGGCACCCGCACGTTGGTGAATCGAATCACTCCGTTTTCGAGCGCCCTGAGTCCCATGAAATGGCAACGGCTGACCACCTCAACGCCGGGCCAGTTTCGGTCAACGATGAACGCGGAAATCCGCCCCGTGTCCGGGTGCCGCGCCATCACCACGTAGAGCTCGGCCAGCGTGCCGTTGGTGATCCACAACTTCTCGCCGTTCAGGATGTAGGCCGCGCCGTCTTCGGTGCGCTCCGCCGTGGTCGAAAGCCTGGCCGGGTCCGAGCCCACGTCGTTTTCGGTCAATGCAAACGCGCTCACGGCCCCGCGGGCCAGCCTCGGGAAGTACTCCCTCTTCTGCCAGTCTGTTCCGAAAAGCTTGAGGGGCTGACCGACCCCGATGGACTGATGCGCGGACAACAGGGCGACCAGGTTGCCGTCCGCCATGCCCACGATGCGCATGGCGTTGGCGTATTCGGTTTGATTGAATCCCAGGCCGCCGTACTTCCGGTCTACCTTGATGCCGAATGCGCCCCGCTCCGCAAGTCCGCGCACCACCTCGTCGGGAATGCGTCCGTTCATGTCGATGGCGGCGGAATCGACGTCCTCGCGGACGAACCGGGTCAGCTCTTCGGTCCACGCGCGGGCACGGTCAGAAATAAAGTCGTTGGGATCGGGATACGGATCGACAGCATCGAGCCTCAGCCGCCCCAGAAACAGATTCTTGAGGAAGGCGCGACCCTGCCAGTCAGCTTCGCGGGCGGCCTCGGCCACTCTCCGGGCCTCGGCGGCGGTTACCTTGCGGGCGGAAAAATCGGGTGTACTGTCAACCATGCAGAAGGTTAGACCGGAGACGCCGGTGGGTCAACGAGTTCGCAGCGGGGCAACGCATCCGGGGGCACCCTCGCGCAAGGAGGTCCGGGCCTGGGCGATGTACGATTTCGCCAACTCGGCATTCACCACGCTGGTCGTGACCTTCATTTTCTCGCAGTACTACGCCACGGTGGTGCACTCGGACCCGGTCCGGGGCGGTGTGTGGTGGGGAAGGGCGGTGGCTGGTTCGGCAGTGGCGGTGGCGCTGCTGATGCCAGTGCTCGGGGCAGCGGCGGACGAAGGGGGTCTGAAGAAACGGCTGCTGGTTCTGACCACGGCTGCGTGCTGCGTGTTCACGGGGGCGTTGTTCTTTGTGGGACCCGGCAACGCTCTGACCGGCGCCTTGATCTTTGTCGCGGCCAACGTGGCCTACGAGGCGGCCCAGGTCTTCTATAACGCTTTCCTGCCCGAGATTTCGACCCGGCGGAATGTGGGCCGGATTTCGGGGTTCGCGTGGGGACTCGGATACGTGGGCGGGCTCGCCTGCCTCGTGGTGGCTCTGGCCATGGTCCGCGGGCAGCCGGCGTTCGTGGCCCGGCTGCTCCCGGAGACGGACTTCCTCAATGTTCGGGCCACTAACCTGCTTACGGCGGCGTGGGTGATCGTGTTCGCCGTTCCCGTGTTCCGGCATTTGAAGGAGCGCGTGCCGCGCCGTCCGGTCAGGTGGGCCTCCGCGGGGATGGTCGGGCTGAAGCGTCTGCGCGAGACCGCGAGAGATCTTCGGCGCTACCGGCAGGCGGTTCGGTTTCTGATTGCCAGGTTGGTCTACAACGACGGGCTGGTCACCGTTTTCGCCATGGCGTCCATCTACGCGGCGGCTGTGTTCGGGATGGACACGGCCGAGCTGATCGTGCTGGGGATTGTGGTCAACCTGGCGTCGGGCGCGAGCAGCATCGTCTTCGGGTTCGTCAACGACCGGATCGGCGGCAAGAAGACCATCGCGATAAGTCTGGTTGCGCTGTCGGCCGTTTCGACCATGGCGTACCTGGCCCAGAGCCTGGCGGCCTTCTGGGTGGCGGCGTTGCTGCTTGGCCTGATGGTTGGTCCCAATCAGTCGGCCAGCCGGGCGCTGCTCAGTTCGTTCGTGCCCGAGGGGAAACAGGGCGAACTGTTCGGCCTGTATGCGTTCTCGGGGAAGCTGGCGTCGGTGCTGGGGCCGCTCAGCTACAGCGCGGTGCTGGGGGCCACGGGGAGCCACCGGTGGGCGATGCTGTCGGTGGCGGCGTTTTTCCTTGTGGGGCTGGCCCTGCTGGCAAGGGTGGACGAGCAGGAGGGAATCGAAGCGGCCGCGCGCCAGGCCGGCTAGGTCCGACACGAGCCATTCTCGCGCCGGACCGTGATCTTGGCTTCTGCTAGCTGGTGGCGCGCTCCCGGGCGCTGACGATTACCCCCGCGAGCCCGGCCTCGCCCAGGCGCCGGTTGAATTCGGCCACCTCGTTGTCAATGATCAGGCGCAGAGCCTGCAGGTGGACCCCCAGTTCAGCGGTCAACTCGCCCGCACGGATGCCCGCCGCCATGTTGGGCCGGTCGTAAGTCGACGAGATATAGCCGTACAGGTTGGCGATCTCGTTGTCGAGCATCGGCGGGTAATTGAGCGGATCCTGACCGGATTCGTTCCGGGTCTGGAAAAGTTCTTCCTCGACGGCCGTCAGCTTCTCGCTCGCGTCCCGGGCCAGGTCCTGGAACTCGCCCATCCCGGCCTCCGAGGCCACATCGGCAATGCCCTCCATCTGCGACCGGATCGAACGGATGTCCCGGACCGCGTCATGGGACGCCTGTAGCAGCCCGCGGACCTGCACCATCAGGTCGCGTTGCTCTCTGAGGTCGGCTGCGGTCACCTGGTCGGCCACACGGGGGTCGACCTCCACCGTCAACCCGACGCTGGTCTCGAGGTCTCCCGCGGACAGCCTCACCTCGTACTCTCCCGGCACCGCGGGCACACGGCCCGTGAATCCCCAAATGCGGGCGTCATCCTCTATTTCGGGGCCCTCGCCCTGGAGATTCCACACCAACCTGTTCAGACCCGCCGAGGCGCTGAGTCGACTGGGAGACCAGCTCGAAGCCCGACCGATCGCAGCCTTTGAATCGTCGTCCCAGGCGCCGGGGTTGGACGAATAGACTCGCACCACTTCGCCGGTTTCGTCTTCCATGAACTGCACGTCCACACGCTCGCCGGCCGATTCCTCGGAGAGCTGGTAGTAGACCATTCCGCCCGACGGGAACACGCCCTGTGCCCGCACGGCCGCCCGCGGCGTGTAGGCATGAAGATCAGCCCTCGCGCTCGCGGTGGTCATCTGCCGAAGCGGGGTGATGTCGTCCATGATCCAGAAAGACCTGCCCTGCGTCGCAAGCACCAGGTCTCCCTGATGCACGTGCATGTCGGTGATCGGTGTCACGGGCAGGTTCATCTGAAACTGGTCCCACGACTCGCCGCCGTCGAAACTGACGTAGAAGCCGCGTTCGGTGCCGGCAAAGAGGAGCCCCTGGCGGACCGGGTCCTCGCGGACGACGCGCGCGAAGTGACCCTCTTGAATGCCGTTGTTCGAAAGCCGGGTCCACGTTTCGCCGTAGTCATCGGTCCGGAACATGTAGGGCGTCTCGTCGGCCATCCGGTAGCGGTATGCTGCAAGGTGCGCCCGGCCCGGCCCGTGCGCCGACAGGTCTATCATGTTCACCGTGGAGAATTCGGGCAGGCCCGGCGGCGTCACGTCGTCCCAGGTAGTTCCGTCGTCCCTCGACACGTGCACCAGGCCGTCGTCGCTGCCAACCCAGAACACGCCTGGTTCGTGCGGCGACTCTTCAAACGCAAAAATCGTCCCGTAGACCTCGACGCCCGTGTTGTCCCAGGTGATGTCACCCCCTGCGTGAACCATCTTGGTCGTGTCGCCACGCGTGAGGTCCGGGCTGATGGTCTGCCACGAATAACCGAAATCGCTGGTGCGGTTCAGGTACTGCGACGCGTGGTACACGACATCCGGGTTGTGGGGAGACAAGCGAATGGGCGCGTTCCACTGGAACCGATGCTTCATGTCCTTGGCCGCCTGGCCCAGCTGCAGCTGCGGGTAAATGAGCATCTGACGCACATCGCCCGTGCCCCGGTCTACCCGGTTGATGCTTCCGCCGTAGCAGCCGGCGTAGGTCACCAGAGGGTTGCGGGGGTCGATGGCGATGTGGCCGCTTTCGCAGCCGCCCACCGCCGACCAGTGCTGCGCGGGCCGAACCGAGGGGAGTCCGCGGCTGGGCACCATGATGGTGGAGTTGTCCTGCTGCGAGCCGTAGACCCGGTAGGGGAACTGGTTGTCTACGAATACCCGGTACATCTCGGCGGTCGTCTGGTTGTAATAGGTGGACCAGCTCTCGGCTCCGGTGGTCGTCACCTGTCCGCCGCCGTCGTTGGCGACTACCTGAAAGTCGGGGTTCTCATAATTGATCCACAGGTCGTGCACATCGCCGTGCGGAACGCCGTAGCTCTGCCAGGTGACGCCGCCGTCAACCGACTTGTAATAGCCCACGTTGAGAGCATACACCGTGTTTTCGTCCACCGGATCGGCATGGATATGGGTATAGTACCAGGCCCGCTGCTGGAGGGTGCGGTCGGTGTTGATCTGCCGCCAGGTGTCGCCGCCGTTTTCTGACCGGTAAACGCCACCGCGGCCGTTGGGGGCCTCGATCAGTACCCAAACGCGATCGGGGTTGGCACGGGACACGGTAACAGCGGCCTTGCCGACCAAACCCCCGGGCAGGCCGCCGCCGAGGCGTTCCCAGGTGTCGCCGCCGTCCTTCGACCGGAACACGCCCCCGTCTTCGGCCCCGGAAATGGCCGTCCACGGCTTGCGCTCGGCCCGCCACGCGGCTGCGAAAACGATGCGGGGGTTGTCGGGGTTGATGGCGAGATCGACCGCCCCCGTGGTGTCGCTGATGGCCAGCACGTGCTCCCAGGTGTCGCCGCCGTCTTTCGACCGGAACACTCCCCTCTGGGAATTGGGGCCGAACGGGTCGCCGAGGGCGGCAACGAACACGGTCTCGGGATCTTTCGGATGCACCTCAACGCGGCCGATCTGCCCGGCATCGGGCAGGCCCGCGAAGGTCCAGGTGTCTCCGCCGTCCAGGCTGCGGTACATGCCGATGCCTTTGGACACGTTGCCGCGGATGCAGGCCGAGCCCGTGCCCACGTAGATGACGTTGTGATCGGTGTCGGCGACATCAATGGACCCGATCGAACCGGTGTCGAAGAAGCCGTCGCTGACGTTGGTCCAGTTGAGTCCGGCGTCCACGGTTTTCCACACACCGCCGCCGGTGGCACCCATGAAATAGGTGAGCGGCTGCTCGGTGATCCCGGCCACGGCGGTGCTGCGGCCGCCCCGCGGGGGCCCAATCGACCGGAAGCTCAGGGCCTGCAGGTCTTCTTCCTCGTAGATCACGGCCTGCTGGCCCGCCAGGGCAGTCGGTGCCCCGGAGGGATCGAAGGCCGGAGCGACCGTCAACAGGATCAGAGCACCGAACATCGTTCCCGTCACGGCTCTTGGCTGGAAGGAAGTCAACCGCGCGGACAGGGAAAAAGCGTGTCGCATATATGCCTCGAAAGGGATCGGGGTCAAAGCTGTTTGACTTCGGAGGCAATGTCGCCGAGCGCCTCGGCGGCGTCTCCGAAGTACATCCGGTTGTTGGGAAGATAGAACAGGGGGTTGTCGATTCCCGCGTAACCGACCGAAAGCGAGCGTTTGATAACGATGCAGCTCCTGGCGCGGTCGGTCTCGATGATCGGCATCCCGGCGATCGGGCTGCCGGCATCATCGCGGGCGAGCGGGTTGACCACGTCGTTGGCCCCCACTACGACCGCCACATCGACCTGCTCCATGTCGGGGTTCACGTCATCCGGTTCGCACAGCTGGTCGTAGGGCACGTTGGCCTCGGCCAGCAGAACATTCATGTGCCCCGGCATGCGGCCGGCCACCGGGTGCACGCAGTAACGGACCCGCACTCCCCGCTTGGTCAGCAAGTCGGCCAGCTCGCGAATCCGGTGCTGGGCCTGGGCTACCGCCAGCCCGTAGCCGGGAACGAACACGACCTGCGAGGCGTATCCGAGCAGCATCGCGGAGTCCTCGGCGTCGACCGGCGTGGCCACCTTGTCGCCCGAGTCCTGGCTCCCGCTCGCGGCACCGGTCGTCCCGAAGGCGCTGAACAGTACGTTGGTCAGCGACCGGTTCATGGCCCGGCACATGATTCCCGTCAGAATCAGCCCCGACGCACCGACCAGGGCACCGGAGATCACCAGCCCGTAGTTGTTGAGCACGAAGCCCGCCGCCGATGCGGCGATGCCGGAATAGGAGTTGAGCAGGGCCACGACCACAGGCATGTCCGCGCCTCCGATGGGAAGCACAAAGAGCACTCCAAGCGCGAGCCCGCCGGCGACGAGCGCCCAGAACATGGCGGTCTGTGAATCCGCGCCTTGCGCCGCCACGAGCCAGCCCGCCGTCCCCAGGGATCCCAGGGCCAGTAGAGTGGCCAGGATGCGGACCAGGGGATTCGAGATGGCCTTGCCGGAGACGAAACCCTGGAGTTTGCCCCAGGCGATGATGCTGCCGGAGAAGGTCACGGCGCCGATCAGGGTGCCCGCCATGATGGACACTCCCTGGTCGACGCTGATCGCGGCCTGCCCGGCCCCGGTTTGAAGCCGCAGATATTCCCCGATTGCCACAAGCCCGGATGCCGCACCGCCGAACCCGTTGAACACGGCGACCATTTCGGGCATGGCGGTCATTTTCACGGTGCGGGCCATTGTCAGGCCGATCAGACCACCGGCGGCCATTCCGGCCACGACCCAGGTGTAGGAAAGGACTTGCTGGTCAAGGAGCGTCGCGGCTATCGCAAGAAGCATCCCGAGAGCGGCGAGGCGGTTGCCCCCTGCCGCGGTGGCCGGATGGCTGAGCCGCTTGATCCCGAGAATGAACAGGACCGCCGAAATCAGGTAGGCGAGCGGGATAACGGTTGACTGCATCACCACGAGATCAACCGTCCTTCCCCTTGAACATCCTCAGCATGCGGTCGGTGACCAGGAAGCCGCCGACCACGTTAACCGAAGCCAGGACCAGCGCGGCTAGTCCGATCCAGCGGGTCAGCGGGGAACTGCCCGCGGCCCCCGTCACGAGAAGCGCCCCCACGATCGAGATGCCCGAGATCGCGTTGGACCCTGACATGAGCGGGGTGTGCAAGGTGGGTGGGACGCGTTTGATAAGCTCGAAGCCCACGAACACGGCCAGCACGAAAACGTAGACACCGATGATCAGGGTTCCAGTCATGCCGCCTCTTTGGTCAGTCCCAGTTGAAAAGGGTGTTTCGGTTCATGAGTCGACGGGGCGTTACGGACCGCTGGTGCTCACCCGCCGAACCGGATCTCGCCGGCGTGGGTCACGCAGCAGGGTCCGATCACGTCGTTCTCCAGGTCCACGGCCAACCCGTTATCGCCGATCACCTCCGCCACCAACGCGGAGAGGTTCCGGGCCAGAAGCTGGCTGGCGTGGGTCGGGACGTCAGCGGGCAGGTTGAGCGGCGCCAGGATGGTGAGCCCGCCTTCCCGAAACGTCTCGCCCGGGCGCGTGAGCTCGCAGTTGCCCCCGGCGGGGCCGGCCAAATCGACAATCACCGAGCCGCGCTTCATCCCCCTCGCCGTTTCGGCATCAATCAGCCTGGGGGCCGGCCTGCCCGGAACCAGCGCGGTGGTGATGACCACGTCGGCTCGCGCAATGTGTTCGGCCAGCAGGCGGCGCCTGCGTCCGGCCTCCGCCTCGTCAAGTTCCCTGGCGTATCCGCCCTCGGTCTCCGTGTCGGCCGCTCCTTCGGGCGCACCCTCGTTCAGGTCCACGAACCTGGCACCCAGGCTCTCTACCTGTTCAGCCGCGGCCGTGCGGATGTCGTATCCCCAAGTCTCGGCCCCGAGCCGTTTGGCGGTGGCGATGGCCTGGAGCCCCGCAACGCCCGCCCCGAGCACCAGCACCCGGGCAGGAAAAAGCGTACCGGCGGCGGTCATCATGAGCGGGAAGATGCTCCCCAGCGCTTCGGCACCGATGATCACGGCCCTGTAACCGGCCAGGCTGGACTGGGACGAAAGGGCGTCCATGCTCTGGGCCCTTGTGATGCGCGGCACCAATTCGAGCGCGATAGCGGTCATTCTCCGTTCGGCCAGTATTTGGAGCAGCCCGCGGTTATCGTAGGGGTTCAGCATCCCGGCGATCAGGGTGCCCTCGGTCATGTGGTCGATGCCGGCGGCTTCGGGGGGAGCTATGCACAGGACCATGTCGGCAGCCCGGAACATCTCGGAGACGTTACACTCGAGGGTGGCGCCCGCCTGTTTGTAGTCCGCATCCTCGAATCCCGCGCTCAGTCCGGCACCCTTTTCGACGGCCACCGAATGACCTCCGGCCACGAAACGCCTGGCACTGGCCGGCGAGATTGCGACCCTGTTTTCTCCGTTGGCGGTCTCTCGGGGCGCACAGATTCTCAGGCCCAAATTCTTGCTCCGTTGCGAAAGGGACCGACACCGGGTCTTCGAGCGGCCAACCGGCGGGGTCGGCCGCGTGTCGAACCGACGGTAAGCAAGGTCTCCGAGTCCGGGGTCGCCGAAGGCGATCAACCCGGGGCGAAACTGAACAGACAACGCGATACACGCAACGTATGCGCCCCCGGAGCGGGGCGGTGCGACCCGCCGGGGAAGTCCATGGGAAGTGGCCGCTCGCGCTTGCAAAGTGGCGGGCGAACCGGCAGCTTCCCGTTGGTTGGGGTTGCTACGCCCACCCGGGCCGTTTTGAGGTTGCCGCCTCGCCGGTCTCCGGTTCCGCGAGAGACAGTTCTGACTGCTCACTTCATGATTCGGGCTAATCAATGGCACAGCTAACGCGGCACAGGATGGTCCAACTCCTCATTTCCGCGTTCGACCGGGTGGGGATCGGCATGCGCGATCAGACGGAGGGCCGCACGGAACCGCTGTCCTGGTTCTTCCGCGCGGCGGGCTACGACCAGAACGAACTCGACTTGCTCGGCGCGGCCCCCGCCGAGGCGATCGACGCCCCCTCCGCGCTGATTGAACTGATGGTGGACGAGATGGCGCTGGGGCTGCACAACATCGGGCTCGACGGTCTTTCCTCGTACATCCGAACCGCGGAAGAAGAAGAGACCGCCGGAGACGCCCTCGAATTCCAGCCCGAAATCATGCTTGGGTTTCTGCACATTGACGTGGTACCGCCCGAGGCTTGGCTCAAAGACCGGCCGGCGGATCAGGGCAGGAGCGAGGCGCTCGCCGCCAAGTTGGCCAAGATGGCGGAAGACGCCCAGCGCCACCCGGGGATGGTGGAAATCCACATGGAGCGGGCCATGGATTCGTCCGAGGGATGGTCGGAGGGTGCTCACCCGATGCGGGCAGAGGGGGTCTCGGTCCATTTCTGCTTCGAGATCATGCTGGAGGAAGACACCCTGAACGAGGTCGTGGACGTGTTCCAGAACGCGGCCCGGGTGGCCTCTTCGGCGGTCGAAGGCATCCGCGAGGTATTCACCGGCCGAGGCGGATAGCCGCGACATTTTCGCGGGCGGTCGCCGACAGGGCGGCCGCGGTCGCGGTGGCGGCCGCGACGGCCCAGGCGGCGACCGCCTGCAGCGACGGCGAGCCGGAAGTGGTCATCGAGTGGGGGCCGGCTACTGAGATTGGGGGTGGGGCGGGGTACAGGTCGCGGCCGCTTCAACACTCCGAATTTGCCGGCGCACGGTTTACCGAGATGGCCCCCTCCGCCACGGGCTTGGGTGCCTTCGCCCGGATTTCCGACCGCGCCATGCTTGCCAACCGCACGCTCTCTCACGGGACCGGTGTTGCGCTGGGCGATGTGGACGGCGACGGCTGGCCGGATCTCTACTTTGCCCGGCTCGGCCAGCCCGGGGTCCTGTACCGGAATCTCGGCGGCTGGCGGTTTGAGGATGTGACCGAAGCGGCTGGAATACACCGCCCGGGACGGACTGAGCGCGGAGCAGTATTTGCCGACGCCGACGCAGACGGCGACCTCGATTTGTTTCTGTCGGTCCACGGGGCACCGAACGCGCTTCTGCTGAATGACGGGGCGGGGCGGTTCGCCGAGGCCGCGGCCGGTTTCGCGGGGAACTGGGGCACGACCTCGGCCACCCTGGCCGACACCGACTCCGACGGTGACCTGGACGTCTATTTCGCCAACTACAAGACCGTGCAGGCCGATGACCTGTTCAGTCCGGCCGAGCGTGATCCCCGCCGGTTCGCGGAAGAAGACGGGGAGGGCGGGTTATTGGTCCGCCCACCGTGGGACGCGCACTACCGGGTTGAGCTGAACGACGGTCGCGTGCGGCGCTTCGAGCTGGCGGAGCCTGACGAGTACTACCTGAACGACGGATCAGGCCAGTTCACGCCCGCGGGACCGGCGGGGGGACCGTTCTACACGGCGGACGGCCGGCAGTTGGCCCGGTCTCCCCGGGCATGGGGCCTCGCCGCAAAGTTCTTTGACGCCGATGACGACGGAGATCCCGACCTGTACGTCTCCAACGATTTCGGAAGCCGCGACGGGTTCTGGATCAACGAAGGGGGCGTTTTCCACGAGGCCCCGGACGCCACGCTTCGTACTGTCAGCGCCTCGTCAATGGGGCTGGACGCCGCCGACATCGACGGTGACGGGGACACCGATTTTCTGACCGCCGACATGCTGGCGGCCGATATGAACAGGCGCCGGCGCCAGGTCCCCGCTCCGACGGGGTCGCCCCCGGAGGGACCGCTGGAGAGGGATCGGGCCGGCCGGAACGCCCTCCAGATGAACCGGGGCGACGGGACGTTCGCCGAAATCGGCCGGCGGGCCGGGGTGGACGCCTCGGAGTGGACCTGGGGCGTGTTGTTCATGGATGCCGACCTGGACGGGTTCCCCGACCTGTTCGTGGCCAACGGGCACGCCGTCGATCCACTGGACGGCGACACGCAGGATGCGCTACGCACAGGTGCGCTGCGCCCTCGGTGGCAGGATGAACTCGGGGCCTTTCCGCCCCTGAGCGTTCCCAATCTGGCCTTCCGCAATTTGGGCGACGGTCGGTTCGAGCCTGCCGGAGCGCAGTGGGGATTCGGTACGGAGCCGGACGTGAGCCACGCCCTTGCGGCGGCCGATTTGGACCGGGACGGCGACCAGGACCTGGTGATCACTCGTCTCAACCGGCCTCCTCTGGTGCTGCGAAACGACGCGGGCGGAGCACGTGTGTCGGTGAGGGTCGGTGGGGCGCCCCACGCCGAACCGGGCACGGGCACACCCCCGGTGGTTGGGGCTCGGGTTACGCTTCGGGTGCCGGATCTCCCCCCCCAGACCCGCCAGATCACCGCGGGCGGGATGTACCTGTCAGGGTCCGACCAGCTGGTCGCGTTTGCCATGGGCGCGGCGGAGGAGGCCAGCCTCGAAGTGGTCTGGCCGTCTGGCCCGCGTGCTGAATTCCCGGTCGAAACAGGACGCGGCTACGAAGTCTGGCCGCCCGCCTCGCTCTCGCCGCCCGGGGTCTCCGCCCGGGGCACGGGTCTGGACGTTGGTGCGGGTTCCGCCGCTGGTTCGCTGTTCGAGCCACCCGTCGTGGCGGGCCGGCACCGCGAATCGAGTTTCGATGAACTCACCCGTCAACCTCTGGTGCCGGTAGCGGTTTCGCGCGCGGGTCCTGGCGTTGCATGGGTGGACGTGGACGGAGACGGCGACGACGACCTGGTAACCGGCGCGGCGACGGGCGAACGACTGACGGTGGCCGTCAATGATGGCGATGTGGTAGGTGCGCCGGTGGCACTCGGCCCGGTGCTGACCGGCGACGCGGCGGGATTCATCCCGGCCCCGGCCGCCGGGTCCGGGTACTCCTTGCTGGCGGGGGTCAGCAACTGGGAGGCCCCGTCCCCCCGCGCGGCCCGCGAGATCGATCCCCTTGTTTGGATTCCCGTCACCGGACGGGGTAACCCTGCTCCGTCGCCCCTGGTCGGCGGGCCCACCGGAGTGGTTGGGCCTCTCGCGTCGGCCGACATCGACGGTGACGGCGACCTGGACCTGTTTGCGGGAGCCGGCAGCCGCCCGGGCGAGTACCCGCTGCCGGCGGGTTCCCGGATTCTGTTGCAAGAAGACGGAAGATGGACCGTAGACGACGAGGCAACGGCGGTCTTGGCCGGGATTGGCCCGGTGTCGGGCGCTGTCTTTTCGGACCTTGACGGAGACGCCGATCCAGACCTTGCCCTGGCCGTCGACTGGGGGCCGGTCACCGTGCTTCTGAACGAGGGCGGGGCGTTTCGGGACGCGACGCGGCAGCTGGGACTGTCCGGCCTGCGGGGCAGGTGGAACGGTGTGTCGGCAGCTGACTTCAACGGCGACGGACACATGGACCTGCTGGTTACCGGCCGGGGATCGAACGGAACCGTCCGGCCCAGTCCGGATGCGCCGGCGGGAGTCTATGCCGCCGACCTGGACGGCAACGGAACCGTGGAGATTCTGGAATTCGCCACCGAGCGCGGAAACGAGAGGCTCACGGCGGGTTACCCTGAGTTGACGGCGGCGCTGCCGCTGGTACGCCGCGTCGCGCCGTCCTTTGCTGAATTCTCCCGACTCGCCCCCGTCACGCTCTTCGATGCGGCCGGAGTCGTGCCCTTCAGGTCGACCGTAACAACTCTGGAACACACGGTTCTGATCAACGAAGGCGGCACATTCCGTTCCCGCCCCCTCCCCGCCGGAGCCCAACTGGCACCGGCGCACGGAGTTGCCGTCGCCGACTTCAACCGTGACGGCCGCGAAGACATCTTCCTCGCCCAGAACTATTTTTCGCAGCCAGAAGGGCGGCCGCGCTCCGACGCCGGACGCGGGCTGGTGATGAAGGGTCGCGGGGACGGCTGGTTCGACCCGGTACCAGCGGCGCGGAGCGGGGTAGTGGTTTGGGGAGACGGACGCGGCGCGGCGGTGTCCGATTTTGACCGGGACGGCAGGTGGGATCTGGCCGTGACCCAGAACGACGGCGAGACGCTGCTTTTCAAGGGGGCCGGTCCCAACCCGGGCCTGCACGTGCGGCTGACCGGCCCCCCGAACAACCCGCTGGCCGTTGGCGCGATGATCAGGGTACGGTACCCGACCGGCCTGGGCCCGGCCCGCGAAATCCAGGCCGGGTCCGGGTACCTGTCTTCAAACGGAACGGGCCAGGTGTTTGCCGCGGTTCACGAGCCGCGGGCGGTCCTGGTGAGATGGCCGGACGGAACCGAGACCGAGCACACCGTGCAGCCGGGGAGCCGCCTGATCGAAGTTCGGGCGCCCGGCACCGCGGGACGCACTCAAACGGAAGGAACACCGGAGTGATCGACACGAAATGTGCCAGGCGGTCTGTCGTGCTGGCGGTCTCCGCTGCTGCGTGGGCATCGTGCGGGGAGCCCGGCGACCCGCGCACCCCGGCCACCATCGAGATGGCTGACCGACTGGCTTACCTGGTGGAAACCGTCGATCCGCTGCTGGACGAGCAGATGAATTTTGCGCGGCTGCGCGACCTGACCGAGACCGGCCCCCCGCCCGACCCGCAGGCCGCCATGTTGTACGCGGGTCTGGTCACGCGGGAGATGATGAATGCCGGGCTGACCGCGCCAGCCCTGGATCAGATGATGATCTTGCAGGGACTTCTGGCCGAGACCGGCCAGGCGGACCCGGTGCCGGGTTTTTCGAATTCCCTGGACGAAATGACCGGCACGGCGATGTTGCGAATGGCCTACGCGGCGGCCTGCCGGGGCGCTGACGGCCTTGAGCCTCCCGCGGGCGAGCTGAACCTGTATCCGTGTTTCCCCAACATCCCCGCCGAACCCGGCGCCGCCGCCATCGGGTCCGCCGCCCGGGATCTCCTGACCCGCGCGGCGCTCTGGCAGACGAATCTGCTGGACGAAAACCCGGGCAACCGGCGGGCTCGCTGGATGCTGAATCTGGTCGCTGCCGGATTGGGCCGGTGGCCGACGGGAATCCCCGAGGAACACCGGCTGCCAATGGAGGGGCTGGGCGGCGACGGCGAGCTGGCCCGGTTCCGCGATATCGCAGCGGACGCGGGCGTTGACGCCGTATCGCTGTCGGGAGGCGGGGTGGTGGAGGATTTCAACGGCGACGGTTATTTCGACATCCTCGCTTCCTCCCGCGGACTGCTGGACCAGATCCGCTATTTCGAGGGCAGCGCCACGGGGCGTTTCACCGAACGCACCGCAGGCGCGGGTCTTCACGGCCTGACCGGAGGTCTGAACCTGGTCCACGCCGACTATGACAACGATGGAGACGCGGATGTGTTCGTGCTGCGCGGAGGCTGGCTGGTCACGGGCTGGCCCAACTCTCTGCTCCGAAACGACGGGGGCGTCTTCGCCGATGTCACGGTGGAGGCCGGCCTTCTTTCGCTCCACCCCACTCAAACTGGGGCGTGGGCGGATTACGACGGAGACGGGTGGCTGGACCTTTTCATCGGGAATGAATCCGCCGACGGCGAAACCCATCAATCCGAGCTGTACCGCAGCAACGGCGACGGGACCTTCGCGGAAGTCGCCGAACAGGCCGGCCTGGGCGTGCGGGAGTACGTGAAGGGCGTTACCTGGGGCGACTATGACAACGACGGCCGACCCGACCTCTATCTGTCGATTCTGCATGCGCCCAACCGACTGTTCCGCAACGTGGGCCCGACGGCAAAAGGCGGGTGGTCATTTGAGGAGGTGACCGGGGCAGCGGGCGTGGCCTGGCCAGAGGCCAGCTTCCCAACCTGGTTCTGGGACTTCGACAACGACGGGTGGCTGGACCTGTTCGCCGCGGGCTACGCGGCGCAGACCGGCGATCTGGTCCGCGAACTCCTCGGCGAACCGCATCTGGCCGAGCTCCCGCGCCTGTACCGGAATCTCGGCGACGGGACTTTCGAGGACGTGACCGAGCAGCAAGGGCTGGACCGCATCATGTACGCGATGGGGTCGAATTTCGGAGACCTGGACAACGACGGACTCCCCGACCTGATCGTGGGCACCGGCGACCCTGACCTCCGGCAGCTCATGCCCAACCGCGCCTTCCGCAACACCGGCGAGGGTTTCGTGGAAGTAACCGGGGCCGGCGGGTTTGGGTCACTGGACAAGGGGCACGGGATCAGCTTCGTGGATTACGACAACGACGGAGACACCGACGTGCACATGGTGCTGGGCGGTGCCAATGAGGGCGATGTGGCCCCAAACGCCCTCTACCAGAATCCGGGCGGGGGCGGCAGCCGGATAGTCCTGGTTCTGGAAGGGGACCGCGCCAATCGGTCGGGCCTCGGGGCCCGAATCACGGTTACCGTCCAGGCTGCCGACGGGTCCGTGCGGTCGTTTCACCGGCAAGCAAGCACCGGTGGCAGTTTCGGGTCCAACCCGCTGCGCCAGGAAATCGGTCTGGGGGATGCGGCGGCCGTCACCGAGGTGAAGGTGGTCTGGCCCGGATCGGGCACCGAAGACCTGGTGACCGGAGTTCAGCCCGGTGGCGCGTACCTCATCCGCGAAGGCTCCGGCCAGGCCGAACCGTTGGAACTCCGGCCTGTCGGTTAGGAAACGCCGGGCACCGCGCTCGCGGTATCCGGAGGCGCGGCCGCGGCCGAGTCGGGCGTGGTGCCATCCAACACGCCGTCCACCACGCCCGCGAATGTCGCAAAATCCGCAGCGCCGCGGAGGGTCAGGCTGTCGGCAATGATCAGGTAGGGCGTGCTGTTGATGCCCGCCCGGGTCACGTTGCTGAAGTCACTGATCACCAGCGACGCGAGCCGGCTGTTGCGGACACAGCCGCCGAAGGACTCTTCGTCTATCCCGATTTCACCGGCGTACTCGACGAAAGCTCCGTAGGCGTCGGGCAGGGCAGACCACTCTGCCTGGCGCTCGAACAGGATGTCGTGCATCGCCCAGAACTTGCCGACCGCACCCGCGCAGAAAGCCGCCTCGGACGAAGCGAAGGCCAGGTCGTGGCCCGGGTTCACGAATGACACCCAGATGTACCGGATCTTCCCTGTCTCGATGTAGGCGCTGTCAATCTGGGTCAAGGTCTCAAAGTGAAACTGGCGACAGTAGGGACACTGGAAATCGGATACCTCCACCACGCGGATCGGAGCGTCCGGGGAGCCCTTGATGCGAGCCTCGTCTGCTGCACCGCGCAGCACCTGGCCATTGGTGGGCAATATGGATTTGTCTTGCGCGTCTCCCGGGGCGGTGCAGGCCGTTGCCAATACGGCCAGGATGATCGCGAAGCAAGCAGAAAGGGTTTTCAAGAAGCCTCCGGGGGCGCTGTCTGGTCAGGTGCGGTCCGGTTCAACCGGCAGTGGCCGCAGCAGCCGCCCTCAGGCTGGTAACCGCGGCATCCAGGTCGCGGGGAGTTGTATGCACGCTCCCCACGGACAACCGAATAACATAACGCTCACCCAGCACGGTATGAGACACGTATGTCCCGCCGGTGGCGTTCACCTGGGCCATCACAGCGCGGCTTCGGCGGTCTTCGGCAACCGGGTCGTCACCGGTGGTCCGGAAACACACCGTGCCGAAAGAGGGAGGCACGACCAGCTCGAACAATCCGCCATCGGTCAACTTCCGGGCCGCGGACTCCGCCATGGCGATGTGGCCCCGCAGCGTGTTTCTGATGTTTTCCGTTCCCACGCACTTGAACAGCACCCAGAGTTTGAGGCCGCGAAATCTCCTGCCCAGCGGCAGCCCGATTTCCATCAGGTTCTCGGCCCCGGTGCCCGTTTCCAGGTAGGCGGGCGTCAGGGCAAGCGGGGCGCGCATGGCCTCGGCGTCCCGGTACAAGAGGACGGAGCAGTCGAGCGACGTGGCCAGCCATTTGTGCGGGTTGAGGACGATGCTGTC
The DNA here is from genome assembly GCA_021295785.1 of Gemmatimonadota bacterium. GTDB lineage: Bacteria > Gemmatimonadota > Gemmatimonadetes > Palauibacterales > Palauibacteraceae > Palauibacter. The sequence goes on along the minus strand of JAGWBR010000014.1, from coordinate 23,026 downwards.
GGCCCGCTGCCACCCGGTGAACCGGTGGCGTTGTTCCGGAAGCATGGCCGCGGGCCCGGCGTAGGCGGCGTCGATGTGCAACCAGGCGCCGTGCTCCGACGCCACGTCGGCCACGCCGTCGATCGGGTCAACGGCGGCGGTTGATGTGGTGCCGATGGTGCCGACCACCATGGCAGGCGTGATTCCCGCTGCCGCGTCCCGCCGCATGGCCTCGCGCAGCGCCGCGGGCCGCATGCTCAGCTGGTGGTCGCACTCGACATGGCGCAGCATGGTCCGCCCAATACCGGCGGCCATTACCGATTTGTCGACCGACGAGTGGGCCTGTTCGGAGGCATACACGGCCAACGGCGCGCCGGCGTGTCGGGCAGTGGCGCGCTCCCGGGCGGCGAGCACCGCGGTGAACGTGGAAGTCGAAGCCGTGTCCAGAATCAGTCCGTCGTAGGCAGCCGGCAGACCCAGACACTCGCGAAGCCATTTGACCGCGGTGGTTTCCACCTCCGTCGCCGCGGGCGAAGTGCGCCACAACATCGCGTTTACCCCGACAGCGGCAACGAGAAGTTCGGCGGCCACGCTGGCCCCGCGCGAAGAGCTGCAGAAGTAAGCCATGAAGCCCGGGTGGTTCCAGTGCGTGAGCCCCGGCACTATCGTGTTCTTGAACTCGCGCAGCACATCGGCAAACGGTGCTGGCCGATCCGGCGCATGGTCGCCCAGCCGGGCCGCGATGTCGCCGGGTTGGACGCCCGGAACGATCGGGCGCTCGCGAACCCCGGCCCGGTACTCCGCGGCCCAGTCCGACGCGAGGACGAGGGCCTCGCGCAGCTGTTCGGGCGTCCACTCGCCTGTCTGGTCGAGCGGCGGGGTTGAGGGGTTGGTCATCGGTTTACCTTTCCAGTGTGAACGAGCGCCTCAAAGTCGCACGCAATGAACTCTAACGGACGCCCGCCCCGGACAGAGACTGCCGAGATGATCAATCGGTTGGTCTTCGACATGTCCGGTGCCCTGGGCGAGGAAATTGACGCGGTGCAGGCCGAGCTGGCCCGCCGGCGTATCGACCGGCCTCTACAGGCACCCTCCGGGGAAACGCGTTCGGGGCCGGCCAGCACTGCGCCAGTGTACGGTTTTGTGTTGCCGGGCGGTCCGTACGACATCCGGCCCGACGACTATGTTCGCATCCGGGCCGCCGCGGAATCTGACGGCAGCGGAGCCGTGCTGGAGATCTCCGGCCGGGTTGCGAGCTTTGTCAGGCGCGAGGGCCTGCTCCGGGTGCAGGTGGCGGATCATGCGGGACCCCGACTTGGACCGTCGACTCTCGAATTTGACCCAACCTGGTTGCTCCGCGAACTGGGCGAGCGTCTGATGGAACTGGCCGACGAGCCCGACCGATACTTCCCCGAGTCGGCGCTGCGGGTGCTGGGCCGCCTTCCCCCCTCCGTGGGCAGGGCCCACACGCCGTCCGATCTCAGCCAACAACTCAACGAGCCCCAGCGGGCAGCCCTGGAACGTGCACTGGGCAGTGATTTCCTGCTGATCTGGGGGCCGCCGGGCACCGGAAAATCGCACGTGGCGGCGCGTTTGGCCCTGGCGTGCGCGAAGGAAGGTCCCGCGCTCCTGGTGGCCACCACCAACGGGGCGCTCGACGAACTGGCCGACCGCGTTGTCGCGGTGGCGCCAGACCCCCAGCTGGAAAAGGGCCTGATCCTGCGGACAGGTGCCCGCCGCACCCGCGGTCTGGACTCCCGGGTTGACCTGCGGGGCATCGTGGAGAAGCGCCTCAGCGGCCGGCGGATGAGCAGCGACGAGTACCGCCGCCGGGCCGTCCGCCTGTCGAGGAAACTCGTGGCCGGGGCCGATATCGTGCTTGCCACGTTCGCCAGGGTGTCGATTGGAGACGAACTGCGCGACCAGCAGTTCCAGACCCTGATCATTGACGAGGCCAGCATGGCACTCCTGCCCTACGTGGCGTTGGCGGCGTCTCGAGCCCGGCACCGAACGGTGGCAGTGGGCGATTTTCAGCAGCTGGCGCCGGTGGTGCTGAGCGACGGGCCCGAGGCACGCAGGTGGCTGCGAACCGACCTGTTCCGCGAGAACGGCCTGGTGGAAGACCGGGGGCGCGGCGAGGTGAGCCTGCCGTCGGAAAACGACGACCTCTGCGCCCTTCTGGACAAGCAGTACCGGATGGCACCCGGCATCCGCCGGCTGGTCAGCGAGCTGTTCTACGGCGGGAGGCTCAGGGACGGTGTGGTCGGCGGGTCGGCGGACGGCCCGGGCGCTGCGTTGTTGGTCGACACCTCAACGCTCGGGGGACGGGTGGAGCGTAGCGGGGGGTCCCGCCAGAACCGCCGCCACGCGGAGGTGGTTCTGGAGCTGCTGCTGGGCCGGACCTTGCTGGCAGACGATGAGGAGATCGCCGTGTTGGCGCCGTACCGCGCCCAGGTCAAACTCCTCCGCGAGCAAATCCGGCGGGCACTGGGGCGGGCGGCGCCGGCGAACCTGGAAATAGCCACGATCCACCGGTTTCAGGGCCGGGAAAAGGGAACCGTGATCATCGACACGGTGGACGCGCCCCCGACGAGGCCCTGGTTCCTGGACGAGAGGCGCAACGCCGAATTCCCGCGACTTCTGAACGTTGCCCTGTCCAGAGCGCGGAGCAAGCTGATCGTGATCGCCAACGCTCGGTGGTTCTCGCGCGCCTTGCCGGAAGCCGGCCTGATGAACCGCCTGCTGGCGCAACTGCCGCCGGAGCCGTCCACGCCAGGCCGGTCCGTCATCCCCGACCTGTTTCAGGGGTGACGGTACACCGTGCGGTTTGTTAGAAACCGAACCCCATTGAAACGCCCGCACCGACGGAGATCGCGAACGCCGATCGGTGATCGCCGGAGGTCTGAGGCGAATTCATCCGGGAAAGGACGATGCCGGGCGTGATCCTGAAGGTGCCGGAACCAAGGGTCCTGCCGAAACCCGCCATCACTCCCATGCCCGGCTCGGCCCATTCGTCGTCGTCGCCGATCTCGGTGGTGCCGTAGGTCAGCCCGCCTCTAGCCCACCAGGGGCCCAGTCGGTATTCGAAGCCGCCGGAGTAGTAACTCCCTCCGATCACGGGGTCGATTCCGTCGCAGTATCCGCTGCCGCACCCGAACTGAATCCGCATGACGCCGGCGAACACGTGGATCGACGGCGCGGCCCCGACCAGAACCATGGCACCGTAATTCGAAGCCGGTGACATCTCGAGCCCGGCCAGGGTGGACGACTCGCTCCCAACGCCAAGTCCGACCCGGGCCTCCAGTTCAATTGACTGGGCCAGGGCGCCGCCGGGCATGGCCTCGCCCGCCAGCAACGCCAGCGAGGCAAGGCTCCACTTCGTTCTGATCAGATTCACCGAACACCTCCGGGATCTCGGCGGCCCGGCAGGCCACGGCTGTAGATGAACTGCATCCCCTCGTCAGCATGGGCGCGGGGGTCCCAATCTCGGAAGAACCCGCGGATCAAACCCGTGGCCGGGTCGCGCATGATGGCCCAGCGGAGGTCGGTTCCTTCGTCCAGGACAGCCTCGCCCTCCGGCCCCGACACCACGATTCGCCCGAGCGCTTCTTCCCAGTCGGCTCCGGCCGGAATGGTGAACACGAAACTCCGGTCGCCGTTACTGATTTCCTGCGGCGTGAACTGGTAGGAGAACATCGGAGCCCCCGACCCGTCAAACCCTTCCAGGGAGTAGCTCCCCGCCCCGGTCGGCTCAGAAATCGCGGTCTTGAGCAGAAAGGCGGGATTGAGTTCGACCCCGTCATCCTTGATCGTTCCCCACACCAGCAGCCCGGGCTGCCGGATCACGGAACCGTCCTGAGCTCCGGCTCGCGCAGCGTCCTGAGCACTCGCGGGACCCTCGGACGACAGCCGGTACCGAAGCGCCTTCTCGAAGTTGTAGTCGCTGATCCACTCGGGGCCGCAGTAGGACATGAGGTCTACGTAGGTGTCGGGCGACTTGAGCGTGCCCGGCGAAGAGCCCGATCCCTGGTCCAGGCCCCAGACTCCGATGCTTGCCCCCTGGTAGGGATAATTCTGGTCGACACCGGCGGGGTTACCGCAAGGCGCGTGCGGCAGCGAGAGGTTGTGCCCCAGTTCGTGCCCCACCGTGGCGTCACGGGTCACGCCGATCCCGGCCCTGTACAGGTAACCGCCGCCCCGCCAGGCCTGGCCGCTGGCAATCGCTCCCGGCGGGGGAAAGAACGCTCCGTAGTAATAGCGCGTGCGGCCCGGAGCCGGTGCCTCTTCCCGCATGAGCAGCGTTATGGAATTGAGAAGCTGGCGCCATCCCGCGTCGGTGGTCAGATCTTCGTTGGTGGTGACCGACTCCCGCACCTGAATGTCCCACTCACCGACCGGCAGCGCATGGCGTGTAATGTGAAGCAGGTTGGGCTCGACAGGTGCGCGCGACGCCCAACTGAGGATACCAGCCGAGTCGATCCCCGGAATGATGACGGGAACGATGGTGAACGGCAACGGAGGAACGTCTATCACCTCGATCGCCTGTCGCCCCTGCTCGGGGAATCTGAGCTGGCTGCCCGCGACAAGCGGCACGTTGCCGGGGTCGAGCTCAACCACCACCTCAAGGCCCGGCCGCACGTACTGCGCGGGAACCAGCACGTTGAACGACAGATCGAACGAGCTCTGGTCGACGTCGTCCAGAAGTTCCTCGCCGTCGCGGACCGGCTGCGCCGTAATCACGGGGCTGCCGTCCTGGTAGACGGTAACCGTTACCTCGGGCTTGTAGAAGCTTATGATGTCTCCCGCGGGGTACACCCTGAGCAGGGCATCGCGCCCCGACACAAGAGGAGTGGATCCGTCGGCGTTGTTGGCGGCCTGGGTCCCGACCACCGCCTCGGTCCGAAGCCGCACCTCACGGGCGTTGAAGCGAAGTTTCGTGCTCGCGTTGCGGCCAGCGCTTCGGGCAAACACCTCTGCAATCACGCCGGACCGGGAGGAGGTCACGACCCCCGCGTCGGTAATGGAGACGGTTTCCGTACCGAACAGGTCTTCGCCCTTGAGGGTGCCGTCCACAGCCCAGTGCGTCGCCCAGGGCGCCGGTCCGGGCAGCGGACTTCCGTCTTCGGCGGCGGCCGTCAACTGCAGGCTCAGCGCCTCGTCCACGAAAATCGTCGTGTCGGACGGTGAGAGGGCGAGCTCGGCAATGGTGTCGTATGGTTTGGGCGAGAGATCATCGCAAGCCCCGGCCGCCACCACGACCAGCGCCACGGATATCGATCGAGCCATCACAATCCCTTTATGCACGGGTATCAAGGGCGGTCTTTGCCGCGCGGAACATTCTCCTGCAAGTTGCCCCCGCCAGTTCGGCGGAGCAACCGACCAGGGCCAACCAGGGCGAACAGCGGAGCAGATCAACTGAGAGTTGTCGTGCAGCGTGTGACCGAAGCCAGTGTTACCGAGAATGACTCCGCGACCGGCGACCCGGTCACGCTGGGGAGCATCGGCAGGGGGCTGCTGGTGTTGGCGGCGTTCGCCCCGGGCGACGGCGACGAGCAGCTGGCCTGGATGGCCGATCGCCTGTGGGGGCTGCGCGTGTTTCCCGACGACGAGGGTAGAATGAACGTCTCGACCCGGGCCGCCGGCGGTTCGTTACTGTTGGTTTCTCAGTTCACGCTCTACGGAGACTGCAGCCGGGGGCGCCGGCCGTCATTCCAGGGTGCTGCACCGCCCGGGCGGGCCAGCGCACTTTACCACCGTTTCGTGGACACCTGCCGGGAGGGGGGCCATGTGGAAGTGGGACGTTTCGGGGCCATGATGACCGTGAAGCTCCGCAACGACGGCCCGGTCACTCTGTTGATAGACCGTTGAAAGGGATCTGACAAGCCGATGACTGCGTTCGCGGTGTTCGGTGCCGGCCTGGCGCTCCTGGCGGCGGCGGTGGTCTGGGGAATCCTGAGCGGTGCCAGGGGCGACGAAGAGCCGCGCACCGAACACGAGCGGTCCGATGCCCGACGGCTGGCCCTTGAGGAGCTGGAATTCGACTACCTGACGGGGAAAGTCGCCGAAGAGGACTACGACAAAGCCCGGCAGCGCCTTTCGGGGTCCGACTGACGCCCCGTCGCGGTTGGGAAAATCTGATGTGACGGTGGCTTGATACGGCGCATCAGTTTCAGAGTATATTTACCGATTCCATGCCAGCCCCACGGAGACACTGATGAGCCAGACCGAAGATTCCCGCCGGAAAGCCCTTGCTCTAGCCCTCAACCAGATCGAACGGAACCACGGGAAGGGTGCGATCATGCGCCTCGGGAACGAGGGGGCTCGCATCCAGGTCGGGGCGATTTCCACCGGGGCCCTCAACCTTGACCACTGTACGGGAATCGGCGGTGTTCCCCGGTCGCGGGTGACCGAGATTTTCGGGCCCGAGGCATCCGGCAAGACCACGCTCACTCTGCACGTGATCGCAAACGCGCAGCGCGAGGGGGGCGTGGCGGCGTTTATCGATGCCGAGCACGCGCTGGACATCCAGTATGCCAGCCAGCTCGGAGTAAACACCGAACAGCTCCTGGTCTCGCAGCCAGACACCGGCGAACAGGCCCTGGAAATCGCCGAGGTGCTGGTGCGCTCCGGGGCGCTGGACGTGATCGTGATCGACTCGGTTGCTGCTCTGGTGCCCAGGGCGGAAATCGAGGGCGAGATGGGCGATTCTCACGTCGGACTCCAGGCCAGGCTGATGTCGCAGGCCCTCCGCAAGTTGACCGGCGCGATTGGCCGCTCCGACGCCGCCGTGATCTTCACGAACCAGATCCGCGAGAAGATCGGCGTCATGTACGGCAACCCCGAGACCACAACCGGAGGACGCGCCCTGAAGTTCTATGCTTCCCTGCGGCTGGACATCCGGCGGATTGCCGCGATACGCGAAGGCAGCAACCTGGTGGGGAGCCGCACCCGCGTGAAGATCGTCAAGAACAAGTGCGCGCCTCCGTTCAAGCAGGCGGAGTTCGACATCATGTTCGGCTCGGGCGTTAGCCGTGAGGGCCTGCTGGTCGACATGGGCGAAGAGGCCGGAGTCGTGCGCCGGGCCGGGGCGTGGTATTCGTACGGTGACGAGCGCTTGGGACAGGGCCGGGAAAACGCCAAGGGCTTCCTGAAGGAGAATCCCGACATTGCCGAGGAGGTCGAGGCCAGAATTCGCCGCGAAATGGGCATCGGTCTTACCGACGATGGTGCCGCTGACCGAGCCGACGGCGATTCGGCGGAGGAGGGTGACACCGGGGCCGGGTCTCTGGTCGGGGCCTCCGCCAACGCGAGGTCGAACAAGTAGGCAGGGGGATGAGCCGCTGCCGTTGATCACGGAAGTCCGCCGGCTTCGCGGCCGTCCCGGTTGGGTGTCGGTGTTGATTGAAGGGGAAGGAGAGGATGCAGTCCCCCTTCCGCTTCCACTGGAAGAGGCGGCCAATCTGGGTCTTGGAGAGGGCGAGACCGTGGACGGGGCCACATGGAAGCGGGCCACGGACCAAAGCGCCTATGAGGAAGCCATGCACGTGTCGCTGGTCAGTCTTTCGGTACGCCAGCGCAGTCGGGCCGAGTTGGTGAAGCGCCTCAGGAAGCGGTGCATTCCCGCGGCGGCCATTGACCGCGCCCATGACAGGCTCGCCGAACTGGGTTACCTGGACGACGTGGCGTTTGCGTCGGCGTTCACGCGCGACCGGGTGCGCCTGCGCCCCTGCGGCGTCCGGAGGCTCATGGCCGACCTGGCGGGGCGGGGGGTGGCGGCCGGCGATGCCCGGCAGGGCATTGAGGCCGCTCTTGCGGAAGAAGAAGCCGACGAGGCCGAACTTCTGGACCGGGCCGCGTCACGCAGGGCTGCGCGACTGGGCCCCGAGTGGGAAGAGGCCGACAGGCGGCGGTTCCACGCCTACCTGACGCGGCGAGGATTCAGGGGCGATGCGGTGTCCGAGTGGATGGCCCGGAATCTGCCGCCGCGGACCCGGAACCAGGCAAACGGAGTGGCCCGGTGAACGGCTCGGAAGTCCGCGAGAGGTTCCTGGACTACTTCGCCCGGAATGGACACCTGCGCCTGCCGAGCGGCCCGCTCGTCCCGCCCGACGACCCGACCCTGATGTTCACCAACGCCGGGATGGTGCAGTTCAAGCGGTTTTTCCTGGGTGAAGACAGGCCTGACGGGCCGCGCGCCGTCACCTCACAAAAATGCCTGAGGGTCAGCGGAAAGCACAACGATTTGGAGGAAGTGGGCCGCACCGCACGCCACCACACCTTCTTTGAGATGTTGGGGAATTTCTCGTTCGGCGACTACTTCAAGCGCGATGCAATCGCATTCGCTTGGGAATTCGTTACCGGTGATCTGGGAATGGACCCCGAACGCATCTGGGCCACCGTACACCACTCCGACGACGAGGCCTTCAAGCTGTGGTCCGAACTCACGCCGCTCACCCCTGCCAGGATTCGCCGCCTGGGGGACAAGGACAATTTCTGGCAGATGGGCGACACGGGCCCCTGCGGCCCCTGCTCGGAACTGCACTATGACCTGCGGCAGGGCGGGGGCGACGCCATCAGCGATTCCGAATTTGAAGCGGCCGGCGAGGCGGACAAGTTCATCGAAATCTGGAACTTGGTGTTCATGCAGTTCAACCGGGACGATCAGGGACGAGACACCCCCCTTCCAGCCCCCTCCATCGACACCGGTGCCGGGTTGGAACGCATTGCCGCCATCCTTCAGGGTGTCGGCGTCAACTACCACACCGACCTCTTCATGCCGGTTATCGACCACGCCGCCGACGCGCTCGACACCGGCTATTCCATGGATCCGGGGCGCTGGGAGGAAGGACTTCCGCTGAGGGTGCTTGCGGACCACAGCCGCGCTGTGGCGTTCCTTCTGGCGGACGGCGTTTTTCCCTCGAACGAAAAACGCGGCTACGTGTTGCGACGGATTCTGAGGCGGGGCGTGCGGCAGTACTGGATGCTGGGCCGGCGCGAGCCGCTGATGTGCGACCTCGTCAAGGTGGTGGCCGACCTCATGTCTTCCGCTTACCCGGAGCTGGCGCGGCGAATCGATCACATTCTGGATGTGACCAGGGCCGAAGAAAAGCTGTTCCTGTCTACGATTGAGGCGGGAATGCGCGAGATCGACGCCGTGATGCCGGCCGGGGGCTCGGGCACGCTGTCGGGGCAGGCCGCCTTCCGGCTCAAGGACACCCACGGGATTCCCGAGGATCTGACCGCGCTCATCGGGCGTGAACGCGGGTACTCGGTGGATTGGGCGGGTTTCCAGGAAGAGCTGGCGGTGCAGCGGGCCCGGTCCCGGGCAGCCGGAGGCACCCCCTCTGGCGCGGCGACCGGCGGAGGGGCGGTGACTGCGCCCGCCCTGAGGCTTGCCCGGCCGGATGCGGCGCAGGAGTGGGTTGGTTACGACACGCTGGAGGCCGAGACCTCGGCACTGGAATGGGAGTCGGACCCGGCCCTGGGCCATGTTCGGGCGGTGCCTGCCCGCAACCCCTTCTACCGGGAGGCCGGGGGACAGGTAAGCGACAGGGGCCGGATTGCCGGAGCGGGCTGGGAGGCTCGCGTTTCCGGGGTGGCGGCCGATGCCCGGGGGCGTTCGATCCTTGAGGCGGCCGTCGTAACGGGAGAGCTCCCCGCCGATCCGGGCGATTTTGTGGCCAGCGTGGACAGGACAGCACGCCGCGCCACCGAGCGGAACCACTCCGCGACGCACCTGCTGCACGCATCGCTGCGCGACCGGCTGGGCACGGAAGTGCAGCAGGCCGGTTCGCTGGTCGCACCCGACCGGCTGCGTTTCGATTTCACCCACCGGGGACCCGTCACCCCCGACGAGCGGGCCGACATCGAATCACAGATCTCCGGGTGGATTCTCGAAAACCCCGACGTGGAGTGGAGCGAACAACCCTACGAGACCGCTATCGCATCGGGGGCCATGGCCCTGTTCGGCGAGAAGTACGGCGACACCGTGCGGGTGGTTGACATCCCGGGCGTCGGGGCCGAGCTGTGCGGGGGTACCCACGTACGCACCACGGGACAGATAGGCTCGCTGAGGATCGTGGCGGAAACCGGAGTAGCGTCGGGAGTGCGCAGAATCGAAGCGATAACGGGGCATGCGGCCTTCGAGCGCGCCTTCCGCGCGGAAGCCGCGCTCTCGGCTCTCGCTTCGCGCCTTCGCACCGGATTGGGTGACTTGTCGGGCCTGGAGGCCCGCCTTGAGGCAGTCCTGGAGGAACGCGACCGGCTCAGGCGCGAGCTTGCCGGGCGGGCCGGGACCGATGCAACGCAACAGCTTGAGGATCTGCTCTCCGAGCTGGCCGGCGGCAAGGACGCAGCGACGGGCCCCCGCCTCCTGACCGGCACCGTCAGGCTGGCCGACGGTGCCGACCCCGGGGAGCTGGCCGACGGGTTGCGCAAACGGCTGGGCTCGGGTGCCGGAGTGCTCTACGCCGACGGTGGCAACGGCGGACGACGCATGTTCCTGGCGGTGGTCTCGGACGACCTGATCAAGCAGGGTTTGCGAGCAGGCGACCTGGTGAAGGCGGCTAGCAGCGCGACGGGTTCCGGGGGTGGCGGGAGGCCGCATTTCGCGCAGGGCGGGGTTGGCGACGCGGCACCGCCGGAGGCCGGTCTGGCAGCCGCGCGGGAGCTGGCCACGGGGCGGGCCCCGGCACTGGATCAGGGCTGAGCGATGGACCCCGCAATTCCAGACTGGTTGCAGGACCGGCTGGCCGACGCTCCGCCGACGATAGCCTCCGAAATCAACGCAATGTTGTCTTCGCGGCCTGACGATGCCTGGAGCCTCGCGGAGCAGGCCCTGGACGCCTTGGTCGCGGAAACGAGCGCCCCGACCGGGTCCGAATCGGCCACGCGGCTGTTGGCCGCCGACGCGCTGCTGACTTATGCGTTCGAGGCTGCCGCGTCGCCAGAGCTGGGAGGCGGCGGCGCCCGGGCCGGACGGTTGGCCGGGCGGGCGCTGGAGACCCTTGGCGCGGCCCTGGCCGAAGCCCGCCCCACCGAACAAGGCGCCACGCAAGACTGAGCATACCGAGCACTGCCCCTCCGCCGGGGTTTTCGGCGGTAGCGGGCCGTTTAGAGCAGGCGGGCTATCAGGCCTGGGCCGTCGGTGGCTGCCTTCGGGACGCGCTGGCGGCCTCGATCGGGCTCCCGGTAACGCTCAGGCCTGACTGGGACATCGCCACCGACGCGCGCCCGAAAGACGTGATCAGCCTGTTCCGGGGCACCGTTCCTCTGGGCATGGAACACGGAACGGTCGGCGTGAATTCGCACGGTTCGATGTACGAGGTCACGACCTTCCGCAGGGACATCGAAACCGATGGCCGCAGGGCGATTGTGGAGTTTGCCGACACGGTGGAGGAAGACCTCGCCCGCCGGGACTTCACCATCAACGCGATTGCCTGGCGACCGGCGTCGGGCGACTGGATCGACCCGTTCAAGGGTGAAGACGACCTGCGCGCCCGGAGGCTCCGGGCTGTCGGAGATCCGGCGGAGCGTTTCACCGAAGACCGTCTGCGAGTGTTCCGGGGCATCCGGTTTGCCGGCCGCTTCGGACTGACCGTTGAACCCGACACGGACCGGGCGCTCCGCGAGGCCGTTCCGGACCTGCGTGGTTTGTCTGCCGAACGGGTGCGGGACGAACTCCTGAAAGTGTTGGACTCTCCGGATCCCCGGCCTGCACTGGCCCTCTACGCCTCGACCGGAGTGCTGGACATCTGGTACCCCGAACTTGCCGAGAGGGGAAATGACGCGGCCGGGCTGCGGGCGGTGAAAGCAGTTTCGGTATCGCGGCCGCTGGTCAGACTTGCTCGCTGGCTGGCCCAGGTCGCCGAACGCGCCGCGGCGAGGAGGATAGTGGCGGCCGCCATCGTGCGGAGGCTGAAATTCTCGACAGCGCAGCAGCAGCGGGTGGCCGGGCTCGCGGAACACTACGGCCGCACCCCCGGGTCGGGTGCATCGCCCGCGGATATCCGCAGGTGGCTCTCGACCGTGAAAGGGTCGTGGCGAGACGTGCTTCGTCTGGGAATCGCCGACCTCCGGGCGGGCTTGGGCAACGGGGCCACTCCCTCCGGGGCGGACGACGGGCTCCGGCAGGCTGCCCTCGGCCTGGAGCAGCCGGAGGGACAGGTGGAGTTTCTCGGGGTTTGGCGGTTGATTCACGGCCAGCACCTCGCCGGGCCGCCGCTGACAGTGGGTGATCTGGCTGTGAGAGGGCACCACCTCACGGCCATGGGCATGCGGGGGCCGGAAGTAGGGCGCGCGCTGCGGAGGTTGCTGGACCACGTGATCGAACACCCCGAAGAGAACGTGCGCGACCGACTCCTGGCCCTGGCGCGGAAGTCCGGAGAGGTGTCGGATGACGCCTGACTGGGCGGAACCCGGTGCCAAGACAGGGCGCGGCTCCGGAGAAGTCGCCGTTCTGGCCGCGGCCCCGCTGCGGGACGTGCCTCAGGTCGTGGTGGATGACCACATGGCCGAACTGGCGCGCCTGGCCGATACCGCCGGCGCCCGCCCTGCCACCACGATAGTGCAGCGCATCGACGCTCCCGACTCCGCCACGTACCTGCGGTCGGGCAAGGTGGCCCAAATGCGGGAGGCTATGCGGAAGCACGGGGCGACCCTGGCGATTTTTGACGAAGATCTTTCGCCAGCGCAGGGGGCAAATTTGGAAAAGGCCCTGGGGAACAGGGTAATCGACCGAACCGAGTTGATCCTGGACATCTTCGCCCTCCGGGCCCGCACCTGGGAAGCCAAGAGGCAGGTCGAACTGGCGCAGCTCCATTACCTGCGGCCGCGGCTCAGGCGAATGTGGGCCCACCTGTCGCGAGAGGGTGGGGGGATCGGAGCCCGGGGTCCGGGTGAACAGCAGCTTGAAACCGACCGCCGCCTGATCGACCGCAGAATCGCCAAACTGAAACGCGATCTCGCATCGGTCGCGGCCAGCCGCCAGACACGCCGCCGGGCGCGCCGCGGCCGGTTCAACGTAGTCCTGGTGGGCTACACCAACGCCGGCAAGTCGTCGATCCTTCGCCGGCTCAGCATGACGAAGACTCTTGTGGAAGACCGTCTGTTCGCGACGGTGGATTCGACGACCCGGGCCTGCGATCTGGGGGGACCGGGCATGGCGTTCCTGACCGACACGGTTGGGTTTATCCGCAAGCTGCCGCACCACTTGGTGGCCTCGTTTCGGGCGACCATGGAGGAGGTGGCGGATGCTGATCTCCTGTTGCACGTGATCGACGGTTCGCATCCGCGTTGGGAGGACCAGGCGGAGACAGTGGTGGAGACGCTCCAGGCAACCGGCGCGGGCGATATTCCGGTGATCTGCGTCGCAACCAAGTCGGATCGGCTAACCCACCGCGAAGAGCGTGATGCGGCTCTTCGGGCAAGGCGGTTTGGCCGGACCGTGACCGCCTCCACGGTGGAGCGGGGGGGACTGGAGGGTCTGAAGGAGGCGCTTCGGGATGCGCTGAGGGCACGTATGGTCGTTGTCAGGATTCGTTTTCCGGTTTCCGCCGGAGCTTTGATTGCCGAGGCGCACCGGGCGGGCGAGGTGCTCGGCCGTGCATTCACGCAAGACGATACAGAGCTGGTGGCGAGGATTCCCATGCCGCTGGCTGGTAAACTGGCCCAGGAACCGGGCGTGGTTGTGGAGACGCTGAAGGCCCGCCCGGGGGAGCATGCACACGAAGAGAACCGGGAGAAGAGATGGGAAGTCACGGCTTCGCTCACCTGACCGAGTGCCGGTTCTGCGTCAACGTTGACCATGTGGCCACGGTCAGGCAGGCGCGGATGACCGACGAGCCCGACCCCGTGAGGGCCGCGGTACTGGCCGAGCTGGGCGGCGCCGACGGGATCACGGTCCACCTTCGGGAAGACCGGCGGCACATGCAGGACCGCGACATCGAGTTGCTTTTGCGGACCGTACGCACCTTCGTGAACCTGGAGCTCGCCTGCGAGGAGGAGGTTCTGGCTCTGGCGGAGGCTTGGAAGCCGCCGCATGTGACTCTGGTTCCCGAGAGGCGCGAAGAGGTGACCACCGAGGGGGGGCTGGATTTGAGGGCGGCGGGGGACCGTGTTGCCGGAGCCGTTGCCCGGCTCGGCCGCGCCGGGTGCGCGGTGTCGCTGTTCATCGACCCCGACCATGATCAGGTGAAACTGGCGGCGGAAATGGGGGCGGCCGCGGTGGAGCTTCACACCGGCGAATACGCCAACGCGGCTTCGCCCGGGGCTGCCGACCACGAACTTGAACGCCTTCGTGACAGCGCTGCCCAGGCTCGGGGTCGCGGCCTGCGTGTTCACGCCGGCCACGGCCTGACCTACGAGAACGTAGCTCCGGTGGCGGCCATACCGGAGTGCCAGGAACTGAGCATCGGCCACTCCGTGATCAGCCGGGCGGTGTTCGTCGGAATGGAAGCGGCCGTAAGGGAAATGGCTGCTCTGATTGACGCCGCCCGCAGCCGCCGGTGACCCGGGAGTGATCCTGACTTGACCGGTACTGCAAGGCAGCGCTGGGCCCTGGGAATTGGCCTGGCGGCTGCGGGCGGCTGCCTGGTCTATGCGCTTCGGGGCGTCTCCTTCACGGAGATCGCCAGCGAGTTGTCGACGGCCGACTGGCGGTGGTTGGTGGCCATGACCGTAGCGGCCCTGTTCACATTCCATCTGCGGGCAATGAGGTGGAACGTGCTCCTTGCCCCGTCTTGCGGATCGGTGCCGTTTTCCTCGCGTTTTGCCGCCGTTTGTATCGGGTTCATGGTCAACAACGTGCTCCCGGCCCGCCTGGGCGAGGTGGCCCGGGCGGCATCGCTGGCGCGCATCGAGGGCGTTGGCGTGGGTAGACCGCTGGCGTCGCTGGTTTTGGAACGCTTGCTGGACGCGGTCATTCTCATGGGGTTGCTGATGCCCGCCGTGATTGTGCAGGGGGGCGGGGAGTTCTTGGGCGACACCATGCAGGCCATCATCGGAGTCATGGCCGTCGGTGCGCCCGCGGCGCTGATTGCGCTGGCGATGATCGCCCGTTGGCGTGAGCCGTGCATCGTAATTGCACGCCGCATCCTTGAACGATTCAAGATGCCCCGCGCCGCGGCCCAGGCCGACCGGGCGCTGCGTCCGTTCATGGAAGGGCTCGGTGCCCTGACGTCTGCTCACCAGTTTTTCAGGGCTTTGGTCTGGTCGGCGGTGGTGTGGCTGTGGAACGGGGTTTCGTTCTACCTGGGCTTCCTGGCGTTTGGAGTTATCGGGCCGGGATTCCCCGGAGCGCTGCTGGTCCAGACGGCTAGCGGCGTGGCCGTGGCCGCGCCTTCGACTCCCGGTTTCTTTGGTGTATTCGAGGCAGCTGTCAGGCTGGCCCTGGAGGTCTACCGCGTTGAGCCCGCCACGATCATCAGCTACGCGGTAGGGTACCACATCCTGAACTACATACCGATAACGGTTCTTGGGATTTGTTACATGAAGAAACTCGGGATCCGGCGCGACGACTTTCGGGGCCTGCCCGATGACTCCAGCCCCGAAGGGCGCGCGCTGCCGGGGGGGAAGGCGTCGATCTGATTTGATCACCGCCGTGGCTCGCGCGAAAATCAACCTCCGGCACCGGGTGTTTCTCCCCGATTGCACCGGATACCACGGCGTTGAGACTCTGTTGATGCGGATCTCGCTGGCCGACAGAATCGAAATCGAACAAACGCAACCCGGCACGGGGGTTTCGATAACGGTGGACGGCCCTTTTGCGGCGGGCGTGCCCCAAGACGAGACCAACCTGTGCTGCCGAGCGGCTGAGGCGTTTTTCCAAGAGGCATTCAGGCGGGCCGCCCGTGCGCCGGGAATCCGGATTCGCCTTACCAAGGGTGTGCCGCACGGGAGTGGCCTGGGCGGCGGGAGCGCGGACGCCGGTGCGGTACTTCGTTGTCTGGCCGGACGCTGGGCCCGCCTGACCAACCGGGAGTTGGTCAAAATCGCCGGCCGGATCGGCAGCGATGTGCCATTCTTCTGTATTGATGTTCCCATGGCGCTGGGCTGGGAGCGAGGCCGGCGCCTTCTGCCCCTGAGGCCCCCGCCCCCCCGCCCGGGTCTGCTTGTGTGCCCCCGCGTGCACGTGTCGGCCCGGGAGGCCTACCAGGAACTGATCCGCGCCCGGCCGGGCGCAAACGGCGAGGGGCCGCCCGACCCGGGCGGGGCGTCGGTACTGCCGGGGGCAACTCGCCTTGCGACCTGGGAGTCTCTTCAGCCCCTGGTCAGGAACGACCTCACGCCACCGGTCGCGGCCAACTACCCGGCAATCGCCGACTGGCTGCGGCGCGTGGAGCAAACCGAGCCTGCCGTTTTCGGGATGACCGGCTCGGGTTCAGCGGTCTTTGCCCTGTTCAAATCGGTCAAGGCCCGGGACACGGCCCGCGGGAAGCTCATGGAAGTTGGGGAAGGGGCGGAAGGGACACCCGACCTGCTGGATTTCAGCGCGCCGGAATGACCTCAGCGAGGCCGGATGTCAAGTGAATACCATACTTGTACAGTCGATCCCTGCTAAACAGGTCTCCAGACAAAACCGGGTGCGCTAGAAGCTAGAGCTAGAGCTAGAGCTAGGGACGAAACTCGGTGTTCCATTCGTCTGAATCACGTAATCAAACGTGAGTTCATCGAACCGACTACCGCGAGTATCATCCCTGATGACAACAACCTTGACCGCCGCAAAGAAGCCATTCGTGTTCTGCAGGATGGCGATCTGCCCAACTTTGGGGCGCCGAACCCTCGATGACCCGTCGTATACTCGGGCGTCCCGAATCTCGTCTATCTGTAGAGTATCTTTTGCAAGTGCGACGGTGAGGATACTGTCTGGATCGTTGTATAATTGAATGTTGCAATCGCTGGATTTGGACCATTTCGTCTCGAACATGAAGTATCCAGATCCGATGCTATACCTGCCATTGTTATTCGAGTAGTCGAACGTGACTCGCCCTCTGGGAGCCGGGGAAACGTACTTCTCGGAACCTGGAAAGAACCGCTGGTTAGCATATCGTTTTGCGTTTTCAAAGGGATTGTCGCCGAGGTGAGGTATGGGTGCCACAGGTTCATTCAACAAGTCTCTAAGTAGCTCCTCATATCGGTTTTCGTAGAGACGATCATCCTCGAAGTCAACATAGAGCAAGCTCTTCAAGAAAGTGGGCACCTTGTCCCCTCCATGATTGTTGTTTCGAATAATTGGAATCACCCGATTGCTGTCGACGCCGGCCATTAAGTCGGCCGTCATTATTCGCTTTTCGTAACCGACGCCGTCCGTCCCGCCGTTTGCTTTGACAGTGTAATTTTTCGAGCATACGCACAGGATACGATCAGAATCTGAAAGACCCTTCTCGATGAAAGAGGCCACATCTTGACCAAGTCCGAGATACTTGTCCAAGATGATGTCAACGCCATTGGCACGTAGCCGCGTAGCCAATTGCAGCACCCAGTCGGTGTGTTCATCACTGTCATGCGAATAGGAGAGGAATACCTTCGGTGTCATTCTACGATGCCTCGTGAATCGGTACTGTGATTGATAGGTGCTTGTACAAGTATGGTATTCACCTGACACTCGGCCTCGTCGAGGGCAGGAGACCCGCCTGCGCGCGGCGCGACGGTGACCATCCTCGATCCGGCTCTCACAGTGCCATCTCCGCGTGCGGCTTTCCTGCTGCCAGCGCGCTCAACCAAGCCAGGCAGAGGTCGCGTGAACGATAGCGGCCCCAGGCTTGCTCCTCCTCGCGCTGGACGATGGGGAAGGTCGAGTAGATGTAGCGGATGTCGTCGCGGTCGGTGATTCCGTACAGGTGAAAATACAGCGCGTCGAGCTTCGCACGTAGCCGAAGTCGCCGATCTTCGTCCCAGCGAAACGGCGGCAATACGTTGCCGGCCTCGTCCACATGTCCCAGGTCGCGGGCGAAGGGTGCCATGTCGTGGGCGGTGTAGGTGAGTTCCAGCACGGCCTGGCGGACAATTTCTGCTGCCGTCATTGGGCCGAAGCGCACCTCGTCGTAGGTGTCCGGGGGGACGACGGGGAGTTGTTCCACGATGTACCAGTTAAGGTGCGTCCCTTGCACCTTTCGGCGGGCTACGTAATCGCAGACAGCGGTACCGAAATTGGCCAGCAGCAAGGCCCCGCCCCACGAATGAGCGATCTTGGAACGGTCGACGGAGATCACCGGGGCGGTGTTGCCGAAGCCGGCGAACGGCACCGCGCTTGCAATCGTAGTACGGGAATCCGTCGCACGGGCAATGTCGCGGAAAGCGATGGTCCAGCCGCCCTCGTCCGGGAACGTCACAGCCTTCGCTGGCACCCAATACTGCGGCGTTGGCGAAAACGAAAAATCGCGCTTCTGGTCGTGGCTGACATCGCCGCTGAGCGCGGCATTGTGTAGGTTCCGCACGTTGACTTTGACCGAGGCGGCGCGATGGTCGAACTGGTGGATCATCCGCCCGGCGTAGAGCGGCACCCACTTGCCGGATGGGCTGTCGAAGCGGTTGCCACCCACGGGCCATGCACCTTCCTGCTCCTCCAACTCCGAGCGGGTGCGGAACAGGTGGGAGTCGTTGGTCATGTGGAACATCGTCGAATACTTCACCGGCCATGCCTTTACTTCTTCTCCCGACGAGCGGTCCACGAGCACCGGCAGGCGTTCATAGATGGCCGTGGTTAGCTCGGCGTCGCGGCGGGTGCGGAAAATCGGCGCGGTGCCGGTGTTTGGGTTGACGCGGGCGAAATCCCGGGCCGTCAGCGGGAAACAGCGCTCCGGGTCGTGACGTTCGGCAAGATTCTGTAGATAGAAGGCACAATTGGCCGCCATCCCAATGGGTGTAGGGCTGGCAACGAATACGCAGAATTTGAAACGACTGTCCACATCGGGGAAAAAGGGCGGCGCGTCGTAACGCGTGCGACGGTTCTCGAAGTCGTAAAGCGCCTTCAGTCGGCCTTCCGTCGCCACGCCCTTGAAGAACCGCGCCGCGGTTTTGTCGGACGCGATGCCTGAAGGAACGAGGAGCCCGACCATGCCGTCGCGCTTGACCAATGTCATTGCGCGTTCGACAAACAGCGAGTAGAGGTTCAGGTCGCCACCCGAAAGCAGCGGGTAGTCTCCGCCTTTGCGCGCCATGCGGAGCGCGGCCGCAGTCCGTTCGTTCGCCACCGCGAAGTCCCGCGCGAGCGGGCTCTCCGCCTTCTCCAGTTCGGCAATCAAGCGCTTGCGGTCAGCGGCGCGCGGGGCCTTGGCGATGTCGGGGCGCCGTGCCGCGAACCACTCCACCTGTTGCAGCTTCATCCGGTCCCAGGGCGGATTGCCAATGACCGCGTCGAAGCCGCCGTGCAACTTGCTTGACTCCCACTCGGACCATACGCCCGGGAACGCCACCTGCCAGTGCAGAAAGCGTTCGTTGTCAACGAGCGACCGCGCCTTGTCCAGTAGTGACGCGACCCGCTTCGCGTACTCATGGTCCGGCAGACCCGCCGAATTCCCTTGAGCGATGTCGATGGGATCGCCCAGACTCCCGTCCAACCAGGCAAGGTATGCGTTTCGATCGTCGCGGTCCCGAACGTCGAGCCAGTCGAAGGCATGGAGGAGGGACAGAAACGCGTTCAGCGGCGCGGTCATCTCGGATATTTCGGCGAAGATGTCGGCCGAGCGGTGCGCTTCGGCTATCTCGGCGTCCGTCAGCTCCTCGATGACCTGCATGGGCGCTGCCGCGCGGATCGCCCGGCTGAGCGGTCCCGCCAGGAACAGGCCGCCCTCGCGTTCCGCCTTGTCGATGGCGGGCCGGACCCAGGCGCCGTACAGGCTGTCGCCACAGCGCAGATGATGGTCCAGGAAGCTGAGCGGTGCTCCCACAGTGAAGGTGTGGAGCCACAGCGAGACCTTGGCCAACTCCACCGCCATCGGATTCTTGTCCACGCCGTAGACGCATCGCTTCAGCACCATGCGCCGGACAATGTGCCGATCGTCGAGTTGAGCCGGGTCGAAGATCCAGCCGCTATCCTCGGCGTTGGCCATGATCGTGTTGCGGATTGCGTCGATGCGCTCCGTGAGCGGCGAGACGTAACCGTCTGCGAGCGCTTCCGCCTCGGCCATGGCGGCGATCACCTGATCTGCCAAATGGTCGACGAGGTTGACGAGAAAGTGCCCCGAACCCATCGCCGGGTCGCAGATCTTCAAATCCAGCAGTTTTTCCGCCGGATCGAAGGTCTTCAGGCGGCCCATGCGGCGATGTTCCGGGAGCTCGCTGGATGCGAGCCGCGCGACTTCGGCATTGAAGGCATCCATTCGTCGGCGCGCCAGAGGTTCAACCGTCTCCTCAACGATCAAGCCAACGAGATCATCCGGCGTGTAGAAGCTGCCCGAGTCCTTGCGCGCGAAGACATTGGGACGAACGACGACTTCGCCGCCCTCAAGTACCACTTCCTGCTCGAGAAGCCTCTCGTAGATCGACCCGAGCTGTTGAACGCCCAAATCGCGGTAGTTGATGTACCGCCGGCCATCAGGGGTCCGCTCGAACGACAGCGCATCGACTGCGTCGGCCATTGCTGCGTCGCCGAGTCGGACCCGCGAAAGCAGCGGCGTGCGCTCCCGGTCGAACAGGCCGCCATTGTAGGGCGGCAGGCCGATCGAAGCGTCGCCTTGGTCGATGGCGCGGCACAGGTCGTCGAATGCCGACCAGTAGCGCGCTGCCGTGTCCGAGAACACGTCGCCCTGTTCCTTACGCCGGCCGATCTCGCCGCGCACCTTTTCACGGAGCGCGTAGTCATCGTACTTCTCGTCCCGGACAGGCAGCAGATCGCGGTCTTCCGCATAAAGGATGAACAGCATCCGGTAGAGCAGGACAAGCACCGCGTCGCGCACCTCGGATAACGGCGCATCCGGTTCCGCAACCGCCAGCGCGCGGGCAAGGTCGGGAAAGACTTGGCGGAAAACCAGATCGGACAAGCTGCTGGCGACCCTTTCCCGGTAGTATCGGCCCTCGGCAATAGCGCGTTCATGGAAGGTTTGCCCGCCTGCCGCTCCGGCCACGAAGGCCTCGCGCCGAAAGACCAGCGCGAACACCTTCAGCCAGTGTCGCCGGGCGTCTGCCGGTAGTGCGAAAAGGCCGTCCTCGTGCCCTGGAACATTGAGAATCGCCGCGAGATCGATCTCGAAGAAGTGATCGGAGACGGATCGCGCGCCCGCATAGTACAGGCGCCACTGCGCACCATTGGTGAGGATGCCCCAGCGGAGTTTGCCGCTGGTCAGGTCATCGATACGCCGGAGGTAACGCAGCATCTGGGTGGACGGCGCCGACTCCTCGCCCCGCCGTCCTGACCGGCGGTCGAGCGGCCGAAGCCAACGTTTCGACTCCACGACGGTCTGGCCGTGTTCGTAGCGGGCCCAGTCTTGAGCGATCCGGTTTGCGCGGCGCTTCGCGGCAAGATCAACGAACAACAGGGCGTCTGGCACGTTTTCACGTCCGCGCGCCGACAGATTCTGCTGTGTAAGGCGCTCCGTCCAGCCGAGCCGTTCCAGCACGGGCCAGATCAGGTCGTCTTCAGTTTGGCTTTCATTGGGAGAACGATCCGTGGGGAAGTCGGCGAAGACGCTCCGCAGATCTTCCTCAAGTTCGTCGATCTCGGCGTCCTGGATGGCTCGCCAATCGGGAAGCGTGTCGATCGAATCGCGAAGGAAATCTTCGGCGAACAGGCTTCCCTGGAAGGGCCGGCCGGTTGTCACGTCTCGGTTGTCGCGAAGATCGCCGTGTCAGTCATCGGCCAAATGTACTCCGGGGCCGCCAGAATGAAAGAAAGAGCCTCGGCCCAACGAAGGGTCGGGTGGATGACATTAGCGGAGCACGTGGTCGCGGGACTGCGGCACCGGATTTGCCAAGCGCCGCCTACCTCGGGGTCTGCCCAGAGTTGGTCACGCGTGGCACGGGGGAGGTGAGGCGGGGACGGTAGCGTGTAACGCCGATCAGCCGTTGCGGCTACCGCGCTCGTCCGTTCCGTCGGGCCCCAGAGAGGACCGAGCGACGCTCGTCACGAACGACCGTGCGGCGACGGGTGTTGAGATATCGTCTTACTTCTTTCCGTCCGTGGCCTTCTTAACCGGGCCAGGGATAACCCAATGCGGCCACGACACCCCCTGCCACGACAGCAACAAGGGGCGTAGATCCAATACTCAGGCTGAGGGTCGCCGACGTGAAGGCCGATGCCCGGCTTTCTCGGTCCTCGATCTTTGACGCCCAGAATCGCTGTCCGGGGACGGGCTCTTGGGCCTCCGGGTCCGAATCCAACTCGTTGACTTCCCCTGGAGGGCGCTTCGCTGGAACACGGCTTTGGTCTTCGCCGTTCTGGGGACCGTCTTCGCCCTTCAGTTGGATTTGGTGGGGGCTTCTGAGGCTGCGTGCCGCTCCATAACCTTCCTGGTCGCCACGCCAAGATCAGAAACCGTGGTAGCGAAATCACCCATGACGGCTTCGTGGTCGGTACGCTTCTGCTGCTTTCTTACAAGAACGTCCCCCTCACGAATGATCCGATACTGCGCCACAACTTGCCGTATCACTTCTCCCATTGCGGTGACCCTCCCCTCGTAGACGGTTGCATTCTTTTACCCCTTTGACGGCCTCGGGGGTGCGATTGTTTCCCACACCCACACTATGCGTTGGGCTCTCGAAATGCAGCGTTGGGCTCTCGAAATGCAAGCTCGTTGCCATAAGTTATTATCAGACAACGACTTTCGCCGGTATCACAACCCTGGGCAGAGGTCGCTTTCGCCTGTGAACGGAAAGCGCCCTGCGAGAAAACCGCTCCTGCGAGACGCTTCCCGGCCGTGCCTTCTCACCGGAACTGTCAACGAGTTTGCGACACTTGAGTCTCGCTCGGCGTTCGCAGAGAAGGGTCTCGCACTTCCTGGCGCAACGGGAAATGCAAGATCCTGATCTGCCTCAGGGGGTTGTAAGCTCGTACCAGTCCAGCGCCTGCCGCCAGATCCCGTCTGAGCCCTCGCCCGGTTTTCTTTCTACCAAC
>JAGWBR010000002.1 GCA_021295785.1 Gemmatimonadota bacterium | reverse complement strand
AACCCGGGCCGCTTGTGCGCCGCGTTCGTCACGCACAACCGACTTTCCCCCGAAAGCCCTTTTTCCACGGCCTGCTAGCTCTAGATCTAGAGAGACAGGCCGAACCGGGCGATCCCCCACTCCCCCACCGGCGAGGGTTGCGCCGGTTTCAACCGAGCGCCGCGAAGCCCCGGCAGACTCACCCGCTTGCCCCCCTCCGGATCCGATACCTCACCACGCGCTGCACCCCCTGCTCGTCCTCGGTCACGGCCCACACGTGGTCGCTGCCGAAGACCGGGACCGGGAAACTGGTGAATTCATCCGGCGCCACTACGACGCCCAGATAGGTCCCGTCCGGCTCGAAGACATCGTACCGGGTTTCTTCCTCCCAGGTCACGGGGAAGGAACCGGGGTCGTCGGGGTCGTGATACGCGTTGTCCACCGGGTGCCCGGCAGTCGACAGCCGCACCCAGATGCGCCCGTCCCGGCCAGCCCGTAGCGCCCGGAAGAACGGTTTGTGCCCCGGGATCGCCGGCCCATCCCAGTCCCACCCCGGGAGCGACCGCCGTATGCGCGCGACGGTGAGGTCGCGCTGGTAGGTCCGCTCCGCGTCCGATGCCGGGACCGGATCCTGACTGCGTTCAATCCGGAGAACGCCGTCGTCCCGCGCGAGGTCGATCCGGTAGTCGGTGGAGAGCCCGGTGAGGAAGTGGCCGCTCGGATGAAACGTCCAGTGAAACCGGGGTGTGAAGGGGACGCCATAGGTCACCGACAAGCCGCCGGGCGCCTCGGCCCTCACGTAGGGCGCTTCGTAGTCGCTCGAAGGTTCCGGAAGCGTGTCGAGGTGCGTTCCGTCAGGGCCCAGAACGATGATCTCCATGACAATCTCGTCCACGCGGGACACGTCGCCAGCAAGCAGAAAGGTTCGGCCGCGCGTGTCTGCGTACAGCGGTGAGAAGGTGGAGACACCTCCGGTGTACCTCCACTCGGCCATCTCGCCCCGCCCGGGGCCGAATACCGTGACCCGCTGGTTTTCGGGATCGCGCACGGCAAGGCGTCCGTCCGGTAGCGCGGCGACGGCCTCTGCCGCGGTGAACTCGCCGGGACCCTCGCCCCGCCGTCCCAGCGTTTCCACGTAGACTCCGAGCGAATCGAAGACCCGGACATGCTGTGCCTGCCCGTCCAAGACGTAGACGGCCCCGTTATCTGCCACGGCGATCGATCGGATGATACCGAAGAGGTAATCCTCCGGTCCGTCCACTTGGCCGATCGTGATCTCGGGCACGAGGATAGCCTCCGTGCCCCAGACGCTTCCGGAGAGGGTGCGAACGACCGTCGTGTCGCCGATGGTCTCGACGACGGTGTCGGGTGTGAAATCGGAAGGGTCTACGTCGGTTCCGCAGCCGGTGAGGAGGGCGGTGGTTGCTGCTGGAAGTAGCCGGAAGGCTCTTGTTCGCATGGGTTACACCTCCTCGCTGGCTGCGATCCCCATGGAACAATGCCTCGCGCCTGACCATCGGACTGATGAACGCATCGCCCCCGGGATCACGGGTGCCACTCTCCGTTCCCCATCATTCACTGATTGTCCGACAGGTCGCTACCGCAAGATATTGCCGGTTGATTGGCGGCCCAGTCATGTTACTCCTCCTGGTGCGAAAGGGGTTTCGATTGTCATTTTGGCTCAACCAGCTCCTCCCCGGCAAGCGCGGTTCTAACGAGCTTGATCAGGGTCAGGGAACCGGCCGGGGATCCCAGGAGAAGCCCGGTGACCATGACGGTGGCGCAGCCCTGGGCCACGGCATCCGCACCGTAACGGGACGTGCAGTGACGCCCGGGTCCGCGGCAGGCAGTCTTTTCTGGTCCGATCAGCCCCTGAGTTTCTGGGGAGGTTATGACCCGGCCACGGGCGAGATCATTGACCGGAGGCACCCGTTGAGCGGCACTCTGGCGGCGGGAAGCCTGCTGGCGATCCCATCCACGCGGGGGTCCAGCACAACCACCGCGGTTTTGCTTGAAGCACTGAGGCTGGGCACCGCCCCGGCGGCCTTGATCACCGCCGGCATCGACTTGTACCTGGCGCTGCCGGCGATCACGGCCGCCGAGATGTACGGTCGGCTGATGCCTGTCCTGGCTCTCTCGCCGGAGGCCTTCGCAGGCCTGAGCGTGTACAAACACGCGGTCCTGGCCGAGTCGGAGTTGCGCCTTTCCCGCCCCTCCTGAAGCGCAACCACGGCCGGCACGGGCCAGCCCCCGACAATCCGGGGCGTTTAGTTCGGGCGGATGACGCCGATTCCGTCTTCCACCACCAGATTCGCCCTGAACGGCCGCGACAAATCCGCCAGCCCCTCCAGGATCTCCCGCCCGCGATCGCCTCCCACCAGCATGGGCCGGCCGCGCACGGGACGTTCCATCCCGAACCCCAGAGTGATTGGGTGCAGGCGCACCTCAAACAAGGCCCCGTCTTCAAAATGGACCGTCGCCAGGACGCTCTCCCAGAACCCCTTCCCTGCCGGAAACGAACCGGCTCCCATCTGGTCGATGCGGGTGTCCTGAAACCGTCCCGGATGGTCAAACGGATCCAGACCGAAATTGGCGTAATTGTCGTGCGGTTGGAGCTCGACGGTTTCGTTCTGGAAGATGAAATTGGCGAGCGAATAGAAGATTGGGCGACCGTTGTAGATCTCGACCGCTCGCAGGATGTGGGGGCCGTGCCCCACGAAAATGTCCGCGCCGGCGTCGATGAAGGCTCGCGCGGCGGTCACGATGAAGTCAGCAGGGACGTCCCGTGACTCTGCCCCCTCGTGGGTGTGGCTGGTCACAATGACCCAGGTCGCCTGCCGCCTGGCTTCCTTTACCACCTCAATGATCTCAGCCAAATCGCCTTCGTGCGGCGTCGTGGTGAACCCCGGGGCATCACCCTCCACGAACGTGACCCCGCCGAAACTGATGCTGCCGCGCCCGGCCATCTGGGGGCGGTACGCTCCCAACGCGCTACCGAGCCCGGCCATCTGGTCGGGGGTCAGGGTCACGACCGTCTCGTACCTGATCGGGCTGAGCCCGGGGCGACCGCGGTGATCGGGGCGCTGGTGCCCGGCCCGCATTGCATCGGCGAAGGTCGAGGCGATTGAGATCAGGGCTACCCGACCCCCCGGCGTGTCCACATATACGGGGGCACGGGCGGCGGCCAGGTTTTCACCGAACCCGGCGATCGCCAGTCCTGCTGCCTCGGCGGCCTTCCTGGTGCGACGGGCACCGCCCACGCCATAGTCCATGGTGTGGTTGTTGGCGAAACTCACCATGTCGAATCCCAGCCAGGCCAGTTCGCGGGCAAGCTCCGGGTGGGCACGCATGTACGTGCCGCCGCTGGAAGCCGCCGGAATCACATCGTCTTCGTAATCGTGGAACAAAACCTCCAGATTCACGAACGCGGTCGTCTGCTCCATGATCAGATCCCGCAGCGCCAGGAATTCTGGTTCGCGGTACGGGCGCATGGCACGGGTGATGATCGCGTCCCCGGCCAGAGCGACGGAAATGGACCCCCTCGCGTCCTCGAAAGCCTGCTCCCGCACCGGAGCCGCGACCAACGGCCCGTCGGTTGGAACCAAGAGGGTCGCCACTGTAGCGGTGACCCAAGACGCGGCTGTTACGGCGGATGCGGCGGGGCGGCGGGGCTTGTTCATAGTTTGATGTTCTCCTCCTCACGAAACGCGAGAGATTGTAGACGCACATCAATCCTGGGGCAGGCTGACATGCGTGATCTTAATCCAGCCGGAACCGCGGCACTGGTCCTTGCTGCCGCCGTTCTTCTCGGCTTTGCGAAGGACACCGCCGCTGCACCGGTTCGGCAACACGATGTCGTGATCCTGGGCGGGACCATGGTTGACGGGACCGGAGCGGCACCCCGGCGGGCTGACATCGCAATAGCGGGCGGCAGGATCGTGGCAGTCGGAGACCTCTCCACCGCCGCGGAAAGTGCCGGCAGGGTTATCGATGCCACTGGCCTGCATGTCTTCCCCGGTTTCATCGACACGCACTCCCACGCGGCCGGCGGTCTGGCACGCGAAGACCTGAAGACAGGCCACGCCCTGCTGGCGCAGGGTATAACCACCGTCATGGTCAATCCAGACGGTGGAGGCCCGGTCGACATGGCCGAACAGCGTCTGGGTTTCGAGTCGCGCGGGGTCGGAGTGAACATCGCCCAGCTTGTACCCCACGGGAGCGTCCGGCGAGCAGTGATGGGGATGCAGGACCGGGAAGCAACGGGGGAGGAGCTTGACCGGATGCGGGAGCTGGTCGCCACCGGCATGCGGGAAGGGGCGTTCGGTCTCTCGTCGGGCCTCTATTACTCGCCCGGCTCCTGGGCGCCCACCAGCGAAGTGATCGAGCTCTCCAAGATTGCGGCGCAATTTGGCGGTGCCTACCAAAGTCACATCCGCGACGAGTCCGACTACAACATCGGGCTCATTGCGGCTGTCGACGAGGTAATCGAGATTTCGCGCGAGGCCGGGATCACGGGTGTCGTGACCCATGTCAAGGCACTCGGGCCCCGCGTTTGGGGACAGGGGGCCGAAATAGTCAGGCGTATTGACGCAGCCCGGGCGGAGGGCCTGGAGGTCTACGCCGACCAGTACCCCTACGAGGCGTCGGGGACCGGCATCGTGGGGGCGCTGGTGCCCCGCTGGGCTCTGGCCGGAGCCGAGGGCGCATTCGAAGCCCGGCTTGCCAGCCCACGGGAGCGGGCGCGGCTCGTTGCAGAGATGCGCGAGAACTTGGACCGGCGTGGCGGCGCGGACCGTCTGGTGCTCCAGGGCGGGCCGCACAAGGGCATGACGATCGCCGAGGTCGCGGGGCAGCGGGGACTGGACCCTGTCGAGACCGCCCTGGCGCTGCTGGTAGAGAGCCAGGAGCGTGGCGGGGGCGGCACGGGCCTTACGTCGTTCAACATGGCCGAGGAAGACATCGAGACGCTCATGGCCGCTCCCTGGACCATGACTTCCTCAGACGGAACCCTCTGGGCACCGGGCGAGGGGAACCCCCACCCCCGGGGTTTCGGGGCCTTTCCGAGGCGGATTCGCAAGTACGTGATGGAGAAGGGAGTCGGGACCGTGCCGCAGGCCGTGCACGCGATGAGCGGGCTCCCGGCCCGGGTTTATCACATAGCGGCCCGGGGCGTATTGGCCGAAGGAATTGCAGCGGATATCGTCGTCGTCGATTTGGACCGGTTCCGCGACACGGCCACCTACGACAATCCTCACGGGCACGCCGAGGGCGTGGTGTTCGCGTTCGTCAACGGCGAGGCGGCCATCGACGACGGCCACTTCACGGACGCCCTGGGAGGCCGTGTACTCACCCGTTAGCCCTTTTTCCCGGGGGCCCCCGGCACCCTTACCTGCTTCCCTTCGCCAACGGGCCTCCCGTAATCTGAATCGACCGGAACCCCGTTTCACGCCCTGAGCCGGGAAAACTACTGGGGCCACGACGGGGCCTACGGCATGCCGATGATGGCACCCACCATCCGGGAGGATCTTTGCGGGGGTTCCCGGGTTGATATCCGCGTGGGCGTCAACTGATTGTTCACGGACGGTGCCCTGCGGGGCCACAGGATCGCAGCCGAGTGGCATGTTCCCGTGTACCAGAACCTGAACGGACCGCAGCTGGAGACGGACTGGGTCCTGACTATCGGCTGGCAGAAGGCGTTAGCTCCGGCCGAGCGCGACGACCAGGGCGGAAAGTGACCGCCCATGAACTATGTTGAACGATACGGGGTACAATGTCTGCAAGAGTTTGGGAGTGGGGAGTTTTGGTTGGTTGTGCTGACGCTTGTTGGCCGGTATCCGCGGGAAAGGATGAAGTTGAATGAACCAACGAATCAGGAACGGACTTTTTGCCGTGGCAGCTCTGTCGCTCTCGGGTTGCGCGCTGTTCGCGGCCCCGGCCAGCGCTACGGCACAGGACGAAGGCACGTTGGCGGTGCGGGTAACCACCAATACCGGCGCGGTGCTGGTCGGTGCAAACGTGACTATCCCAAGCCTGTCGATGGGCAGGACCACGGGCTCGAGCGGCATTGCGACGATTAGCGGCGTTCCCGCCGGGATGCACGAGGGCCAGGCAGGACGTATCGGCTACGAGACCGCGACGTTCGAGGTCACCATCACCGCGGGCGAGGAGACACGGATCAACATCCAGCTGAACGAAGCCGCGGTAATGGCCCAGGGGCTCGCGGTGGTCGGCAGTCGCGGCCAGCCCAGGACCGTTACCGAGTCCCCGGTACCTGTCGATGTCATTTCCAGCCGGGAGATCGTTGAACAGGGTGACAGCGACATGGCGAACCTTGTGCGTAACGTGGTTCCGTCATTCAACGTCAACATCCAGCCGATCAGTGACGCCGCCACGTTTGCGCGGCCGGCCAACTTGCGCGGACTGGCGCCCGACCACACCCTGCTGCTTCTCAACGGGAAGCGCCGCCACCGCACCGCCGTCATCACTTGGTACGGCAACGGGCTGGCCGACGGGTCCCAGGGGCCGGACATCGCCGTTATTCCTGGAATGGCCCTGCGGCAGGTTGAGGTTCTGCGCGACGGCGCGGCCGCCCAGTACGGTTCCGACGCCATCGCCGGCGTGATGAACTTCGCCCTCAAGAACGATCGCTCGGGCGGTGCACTGGAACTCAAGACGGGCGCACACCTTCTGGACGGCGATGGAGAGGCCTACACCCTGACAGGCAACATTGGGCTGCCGATGGGGGCCAACGGCTTCCTGAACCTCACCGGGGAATATGGCAACTCCAACCCGACCGACCGCAGCGTTCAGCGTGACGACGCCATCGCCCTGATCAATGCGGGCAACACGTCGGTGCGTGAACCGGCCCAGATCTGGGGATCTCCCGAGGTTTCCAACGACTTCAAGCTGTGGGCCAACACCGGGTATCCATTTGAAAACGGCATGGAGTTCTACGGGCACGGCAACTATGTGACCAAGCAGGTTGAGGGCGGGTTTTATTTCCGTAACCCGAACACTCGCAACGGCGTTTTCGGCAACAGCGCCCCAGAGGGCGACTCGCTCCTGGTCGGCGACTTGCTCGACGCGGCCGACGGTGTGTTGGACGGATCTGCCGGTTGCCCAAGGGTCGCGGTAGAAAGCGGCGTTGTGACCGACATCGTGGCTTGGAACCAAGTCCTCAACGACCCCAACTGCTTCACGTTCCAGAAGCTCTTCCCCGGTGGTTTCACGCCCCAGTTCGGCTCGTACGTGCTGGACGCGTCCGTCGTGACCGGGCTCCGGGGCAGCAGCGAGAAGTTTGCATGGGACGTCAGCGGGAGCTGGGGTAATTCCAACATGGACTTCTACATGTACAATACCGTCAACGCTTCGCTTGGGCCGGACCAGCCTTGCAGCGATAAGGGTACCTCGTCGGCCGTTCCGGAACAGGATTGTACTCCGTACTTCAACCCCGGCACCTACGACCAGCAGGAAAGCAACATCAATGTTGACGTTGCCTACACGCTGAACGACCGGGTTAACCTGGCGGGTGGCGGCGAGTGGCGTAACGAGCGCTTTCAGATCGTCCAGGGCGACGAGGCTTCATGGACCGAGGGTCCGCTGGCTAACCAGGGATTCACGCCTGGCTCCAACGGCTTCACCGGTTTCGGCCCGTTGACCGAGGGAGTGTGGAACCGCAACAACTTCGCGGCCTACAGCGACTTGGAGATTCGGGAACCCGGCGGTGCCTGGACACTCGGCGTCGCCGGTCGTATTGAGAACTTCTCTGACTTCGGCACCACGGTGAACGGCAAGGTGGCCGGTCTGTTCAGTGTCTCCAACGCGATGGCCCTGCGTGGGGCGATCAGCACGGGCTTCCGCGCGCCGACTCCGGGACAGCAGAACGCTTTCAACATCTCGACGATCTATGACTTTGACCTCATGGATCTCACCAACAACGGAACCATCCCGTCAACCTCCGCGCTGGCCATGGAGTACGGCGGCGAGGACCTGCGCCCCGAGCAATCGATGAACCTTTCGGTTGGTGCGGTATACGAGGCAGGGCTGCTCACCCTTTCGGGTGACTTCTTCCTGATCAACGTCACGGATCGTTTGACGACGAGTCAGAACTTTGCGCTCTCCGACGAGGACGTGGATCGCCTGCTAGAGGAGGAAATCATTCGGCCCGGTGGCGTGCTGCGTCGGTTCCGGTTCTTCGTGAACGACTTCGCGACCCGGACCACCGGGTTTGACTTGGTCGCCGCGTACGATATGTCGGGCGGCAGTGGTGTGACCACGCTCTCGACGGCGTGGAACTACACGTCCACAGAGGTGACCGATTACGATCCGAAAACACTGAGCGACACGCGTATTCGGATTCTCCAGGAGGGCCTGCCCAACCTGCGCGGCAACGTTGCTGTGACGCACAGGTTCGGCGACAACACCCGCCTCTTGGTCCGCGGCAGCCACTGGGGAGGTTATTTCGACGGGGAGACTCCTTATTACGAGGAATCCGACCCGGAAAACACGATTGACTTCCCGGCCAGGCAGCTCTACGACGTAGAGGTTGCGCACACGTTCATGGACAACTGGACGGTGACCCTGGGAGGCCAGAACGCGCTGAACATTGTCCCGGCCGAGTATCCGGGTGCGTCCGCCGGGGTCGGCAACCGGTACGGGCAGTTCACGCCCTTCGGCTTTAACGGTGCGTTCTACTACGGCAAGTTGAGTTATAGCTGGTAGGCGACGCCAGGCAGTACGACCATGTTGTGTTGACGGGCGGCGGCGCGTGTTGGCGCCTCCGCCCGGCTTCGGTCGGCCCGCCCGGCTCTCTCTACTTCTTGATGAAGGTGAACTTCCCGACGGGATTTTCCGAGAACGGCGCCACTCCGGACAGATTGGTGATTGGTTCCTGGGGATCCGTGTCGTCGTTGGGCGAGGTGTAGTTGGGTCCGCTGTCCGTCCCCGCATCGAACGGGGGGAGCTCCACGCTGACCTCGGACAACCACTCCCCCTCCTCGTCAAGCAACGAAAATCCGGCAACCCCCGCGAACCAGTCGGGGCTGGGCGCGATCATCGTCACCAGAGTTACGAGCGGGTAGTCTTTCGTCACAATGACCTCCTCGATCACACCAAGGCCCGGGCTTGACAGTCCGGGGCCGTTGATTACCGAAAGCGCATTCTCCGGGCGTTGCTGGTTGATTTCGGCCGTAAGGGTACCAGTCGCTCCCGTCTCGGCCATCGATTCGATGCCCGGAGAGGCTGTCTCTTCCACGGCCCAGAAACTCGCCTCACTGTTATGCACCGCTCCGATCATTGGAGAGAAGTGCGGCCCCGAGGATAACGGGAAATTGTCAGGGTGGGTGGAATCGCTCCAGGTCGCGTCAAAACGGACGATGTAGGCCGCCGAGTCGTCCGAGGGAGGGTCGACTTGCTTCACCGAGGCCATGATCTCGGCCGTAAGCGAACTGCCTGCGGTCACCGTGAGAGTCTGCGAATCGGTTTGATCCCCCAGTGTCCACGAAGACGAAGCAAGCCCAGAGGCATCAGTGGTTGTCTGTGACGGATTCGCGGAACCGTTGCCCTCTTCCGTCGAAAACTGAACCTCCACGCCCTCGACGGGAGCACCGCCGGCGTCATCGATCCTGACCTCGATCCTCTCGTCCAGTTCGGTCTCCGGTTCGGCCTCCTGCCCTTCTCCACCGGTAACCGTTAAACCGACCGGAGCCTGTTCCACCTCTACGGTGGCCGTTCCGTTGACATCCTCAATCGAGGCGGTCACACTTCCCTGGCCGTTGGCGACCGCGGTGACAAACCCCGCCTCAACGGTGAACACCGCAATGTTGCTCGAAGTCCACGCGACCTCCCCCCCCTCGTACGGATCGCCGTACTGGTCAATCACCGCCGCCGTGAACCCAGCGGTTTCGCCAAGCGAAACCAGCAAGGCGGACGCGGGCGTCAGCGTGACCGAAGCGGCCTCCGGCGGGTCCGGTTCCGGCGGGGGCGGAGGTGGCGACACGGGCTCACTGCCGCCGCAGGCCGTGCCGGCCATGGCCGCGGCAACCAGCAACCCCCCGCGGAGGTCGCCGACCCAAGAACGCAAACGGGTTTGAAACATGTTTATTCTCCTCAGGTGTTACCGTGTACTGCTAGTCACCCGCTTACGGCCACCGCCCAGGTCCCGTCGTGCAGGAACCGCCGGGGCCTGATTCCAGGTTAGTGGACAGGGGAGGCGGGACGGCGGGTGCGCGGCGTACCACGGGCGGCAGGGGCTTGGCGGACCGGGCCGTCCGGGTTGAGAAGCCCCGGCTGCGGAGGCGGAACTGCCCGAGGGAACCCTTGTGGGGTTCAGTTGCATTGTTCGTCTCCTGTATTGTGTGATGGTGGTCCACGCAGTGCCAGCCGCCAAAGTTGCTGCGTGGGGCTTCCTCGTTCGTCTTCGCGGTAGGATACCGCCCATCCCGGGCCCACGAAGAAAGGCATGCGATCATCTAAAGTCGCGGTCGCGAGAACGCATCTCGCGATTGGATCTATGACTTCCACGACGGTGTCGTACGAGACATTCCAGTCATCGAGCACAAAATCACCCAGTTCCGGATGTGCTCCCTCGGGTGTGTCGACAAAGCCCTCCGCCCAGCGCGTGGACGCAACGCCGACCAGCACCCACAGCCTCCCTTCGGAATCCACCTCAAGATCCAGCAACCGTGGCTTGGGCGGGCGTTCGGGGTGATGCGATTCCCACTCGCGGTGGGGGGCGAACCAGTCTGCGTCACGAATAAGAGAGAGGGTGAGCTCGCCACGTTCAAGATCCCACAAGTCAATTTGATACCGAGTTCGGTGTGCCGCCCACAGCATGCCGTCCCCCGCTGCCAACACGGAGCGATACCGCGTGATTCCCGCGCCTGGAGTGCCGAATCCGTCGGGCGACTCGTCGAACGAGCGGATGACTTCCCCTCCTGGACCAAAGTGATGCAACACGTACCCAACGCGGTTGGAGGTAGGGATCGATCCGTTGACGACATAGGTCGAATCGTTGAGTATCGCGGCACCGCCAGCCAGATTGAGATACAGCGGATTGGTGTGGAGAATCTCGAAACTGGCGTCGAGGACGGTGCGGCGCATTGCTACCGCGTCGAACACATGCAGGCGGCTCTCGTGAGGAACGACCCATCGGATGTAGCCGTATTCCCCCGGTCCTTGCCCGGCCCGACCAACTCGCTCCCACCTGGACCCGTCCACTGCGGCCACGACAAAGGCATCTGCGACCTGCCCGGGTACGAAGACAACGCGTGCGGAGTCCAGACGCTGGATATCTGCGGCCTGCTCAACCCAGTCTCCCCTCAGCGCGACATCTAACGACGCATCGATAGACCAAGTGCCCGCGTTATCCATTTGCAACGCGGTTTCGACCTGCATGGCTGCGGCCGCCCCGGCGAGGAGAGGCACGGTGGCCAGCACGAATACGGTTGCGAGACACCTCCAAGGTCGATACATGCTTTTCCTTCCAGACGCCCAGTTCTAGGGCCGATCGGTCCGCGTCGATTATCGCGGTAAATGATTGAGTTCAAAGAAACATAGGGGTGAGCATACGGAAGCACAAAGGCTCAAATTGGGGCCGACCGGCAGGATATCATGGACTGGAGTCAACTGGCCCAACAACAGAAGCCTCGTTCTGGGCGGCGCGGATCAACCAGCTCCTGATGGAGCGGTGCGACGATCGACGATCGCGTGGTTGCCGAGTCACACGCATTGGCTCCCGCCGCAGCCCGATCACTACCAGCGCACTCAACGGTGCGCGCAGGTTCGCCATCAGTTTCAGCACATCTCCTCGGAGATTCGCGGGATGTCTTCGGCAGTCCGCGGACTAAACCAAGCCCGCCGTCCGGGCCAATTCCGCGTTGGCCAGGCATGCCCCCGCCGCGCCCCGGATGCCGTTGTGCGACACGACGGTCATGGCCAGGCTGTAACCCGGCACGCGCCGCAGCCGGCCCACAGTCACCGTCATCCCCTTTCCCGCGTTGATGTCGAGCCCCGGCTGCGGCCGGTCGGGTTCCCGTCTTACAACGACCGGTGTCCGGGGCAACGAGGGCAGCCCCACGGGCCCGCGCAGGGCTGACATCGCTTCGGCGGCTTCTCCGGGAGTGGCGGGCGACCTTAGCCGGACAAACACCTGCGCGGTGTGCCCGTCGACCACGGGGACTCTGGTCACCGAGGCGGCCACTTCAAAATCAGCCCCCAGTATCTTTCGCAGTTCCGGGCCGAATTTTTCTTCCTCGCCCCTGATCCAGGGAACTACGCCGCCGGGTCCAGGCCCTTCTTGCAAACTTGACAGGCCCGCCCCCGACAACGCCTGCAGGGTCACCATGGTCACGGCCTCGATCCCGAACTGCCTCTGCAAGGGCCAAAGGGCCAGGGCAAGACCTGTTACGACGCAGTTGGGATTGGCGATCAGGCAGCCGCCGGCCCCCGGCCCCGGGCCGGCTTCGCGCAGCGCTTCCGGGTTTACTTCGGGGACCACAAGAGGGACCCGCGCGTCCAGCCGGTGCGCCGACGCGTTGGTGCATACAACGTGCCCCCGCCGCGCCAAATCCAGCTCCAGCTCTCGGGCCGGGCCCGACGGCAAGGCCGACAACACCAGCCTGCTCCGCGGAGGGGACGATTTCAGTCGCAGTTTGATCGCTGCTTCCGGAGGGTCACCCTCCAGGACCCACGGGACGTCTTCGCCGTACGGCCGTCCTTCCCGCCGGGGCGACGCCGTCACCTCCTCCAGGCCGAACCACGGATGAGCCGCAAGCATCCGGACCAGCCGCTGACCCACGATTCCAGTGGCCCCCAGGACGGCTGTCGGGATCCCGGACCGGCCGCCTTCGTTCGGCTTCGGTGCCTCCGCCGCGCCCTCGCGCCCCGGCCCTCCGCCTCGCCGCGTCACGCCGCCTGTGGCCGCGCGCTCGGGCGCGCCGCCTCCGTTACCGGACGGTCCGGTGTGACCAGGGTACCGCGTCCCCCCGGGGCAGCCACGCGGAACGCCAAACCGTGCCGGTCCGCGTAGAGCAGGGCCTTTTCCTGCACCACTTCCCCGCCGATCCGCCGAGCTCCGCCGCAGGTGACCTCAGCCAGCGGTTCCAGCCCGGAGACCCGTTTAGGGTCCGCCGGATAAATGCCGTCCTCGTCCTTCAGCAGGCGCACCTCCTGGGCCTCCAGCCAATAGCCCAGCGCGAGTGCCGTGAGATCCGATCCCCCCCTGCCGAGCAGGGTG
The DNA here is from genome assembly GCA_021295785.1 of Gemmatimonadota bacterium. GTDB lineage: Bacteria > Gemmatimonadota > Gemmatimonadetes > Palauibacterales > Palauibacteraceae > Palauibacter. The sequence goes on along the minus strand of JAGWBR010000002.1, from coordinate 191,086 downwards.
GGCGCGCCGCTGCGCCAGTCAATGCCGACGAAGCCCGGCACGACCAGCACCCGGGCGCGGCCGAGCTCCGCGATCAAGGCCTCCCGGTCCACGCCCACGGGCTCACTGTCTACGGGCGGGCCATCGGTCCGGACAGGCGAACGCCACGATGAGATCGTGGAGGCTGTGATGCCGGCTTCGGCCAGCGCCATCACCAACAGCGATACCGACGCGTCTTCTCCTGTAGCCAGGAGCGCGGCCACCAAGTGGGTGGGCGGATCCGCGCTGACCCCCCGGGCTGCGGCGAGAAGCGCGTCCGTCTGGCCTTCCAGCGCGGACACCACCGCGATGACCCTTGCTCCGGAGCCGACCTCCGAGGCGATTTGTGCAGCGGCTGCCGCGTAGGATGCCGGCTCCCGAAGTACCGACGAACCGAATTTCAGGATTCGGAGGCGTCCGTGCGCGGGCGGCGAGAGGGTCGACGGCGGGGGACGGTTTACCGCTCGGCCGGACGATGCACAAGCCACTTGAGGTTCTCCGGGTCTGGATCTGGACTCGATCGGACTCCGGAGAAAAGAGGACGCCGCTTGTGTAACCTCAGCGGCCGGACCAGGGGCCCGGCGGGCGCTCATCTCTCGGCGACCCGAAGACCGCCGCAGGAGTTGGCACATTAGCGGAATAGCTACTTCCCGCAGGTTGCCCCGGCGTCAAAGGGCCTGTCCCTCAGCCGGTCTCGATGAGTTGTCTGGGCGGGAGACTAGGCCAAGAACCGTCCCACGTCAACCACCAGTTGGTCGCGAGATCCGGATCGCCGGATGTTGCACTAGAGCCGAGGCGGAGTCACTCCGGTCTGGCCCTGGTACTTCCCTTTCTTGTCGGCATAGCTCTGCATGCACTGCTCGTCTGACTCGAAGAACAGAACCTGTGCGATGCCCTCGTTCGCGTAGACTCTGGCGGGAAGCGGCGTGGTGTTCGAGATCTCCAGGGTGACGTGACCCTCCCACTCGGGCTCGAAGGGCGTCACATTCACAATGAGCCCGCAACGGGCGTAGGTGGATTTGCCCACGCAGATAGTCAATACCTGCCGCGGGATACGGAAGTACTCGACCGACCGGGCCAAGGCGAAGGAATTCGGCGGGACGATGCACGTATCACCTTTGTGCTCCAGGAAAGAGCGCTCGTCGAACCGCTTGGGGTCGACGAGCGGGGCCAGCGCGTTGTGGAAGATCCGGAACTCGTCCGCCACCCGCATGTCGTACCCGTAACTGCTGAGACCGTAGGAGATGACGCCGCTCCGGACCTGCCGGTCCTCGAACGGGTCGATCATTCCGTGCGTCTCGGCCATGTTCTTGATCCAGCGGTCGCTCTTGATCGCCATATTCGCTGTGGCCCGGCGGGTCCTATCCCCCTACCTGGCTGAGTGCCGCCAGCCCGCCGCTGCCCGAGGCGGATCCGATTTGCAGGTAGTGTTGTTTCGGTTTTCCGGCCAGTGCCTCGAGTACCGCGGCCTCGATGGTTCCGGATTCCCGCAACGGTCCTTTGAGGTCAACTTCGTGGTCGCCGAACAGGCATGTTCTCAGACGCCCGTCGGCAGTGAGGCGCATTCTGTTGCAGCGGTCACAGTAGTTGTGCGACATCGGAGTGATGACGCCCACCGTGCCCCGCCCACCCGGGAACCGGTAGTAGACGGCCGGCCCGTTGCCGAGCGGGCCGGGATCGGGCTCCAGCCCGCCCACCCCGTTGATCCGCTCAAGCGCCTCGTCTGTGGAGACGTACCGGTCCGTGAGGTGCAGGTTCTCCCCCACCGGCATCAATTCGATGAAACGCACGTGCCACGGCCGGCGGCGGGTCATCTGGGCAAACGCGGGAACTTCGTTGTCGTTCAGCCCTCGCATCAAGACGCAGTTGATCTTGATTGGGGAGAATCCGGCATCCTCGGCGGCCCTCAGACCGATCAGGGTCTCTTCGAACCGGCGAGCCGGCCGGCGGGCGATCTTGACGAACGCATCCTTGTCGAGAGTGTCCAGACTGACGTTGACGCGCTGGAGACCCGCGTCGCGCAGCCGGCCGGCGAACCTGGGCAGCAGGATGGCGTTGGTGGACAGGGAGATATCGTCGATTCCATCCACGGCTGCGATCATCTCGACCAGGCGCGGCAGATCATGACGGATCAGCGGTTCTCCCCCTGTAATGCGGACCCGTTCCAGCCCCATGTCAGCCATCTGCCGCACGATCTCGGCGATTTCCTCGTAGTTCAGCATCTCGGCCTTCGGGATCCACGGAAGGCCTTCCTCGGGCATGCAGTAGGTGCACCGGAGGTTGCAACGGTCGGTGACCGAGATCCGGAGGTACCGGATCTGGCGGCCGAACTGGTCCTTCATGCGCCGGCATCCTGCGCGCTCGTCGGAGCGCCGAGCCAATCCGCCGAACCGTCGGCGTACTGCTCCTTCTTCCAGACGGGCAAGAGCTGCTTGAGGTCGTCCATGATCTGTTTCGACGCCGCGTAACAAGCCGCCCTGTGCGGCGCGGACACCGAGACCGCCACGCTTGCCTCACCCACTTTCAAGCAGCCGGTCCGGTGCACGGCGCGCACATGCCCGACCTCGTGCTCCGCGGAAGCCCGTGCGCAAATTCCCCGGAGCACCTTCAGAGCCATTTCCCGGTAGGCCTCGTATTCGATTCCGACAACCTGCCGGTCCTCGTTCAAGTTCCGCACGCGGCCGACGAACACAAGCGCCGCCCCGTCTCCGGCGCCTCCGAGGCCCGCGAACGGATCTCCGCCGTCCAGGCTTTGCTCGGTGATGTCGACATCGACCCGAGTCTCGCCGTATCCCATTCCCGTGGCCGGTCAACCCCCCGCAACGGGCGGGATCAGAGCCACTTCGTCGCCGTCGGCGAGGGCTGTCGAGAGCGCCTCGCCAGGCTCCACGTAAGCTTGGTTGACGGCGGTCGCCGGGCTGGCGGGCAGCCATGTCCACTTCCCGCGCAGGCGGCCGACCAGATCGGCCAGAGTACTGCCGCTGGCCAGAGCCAGCGTGGTCTCTCGCCTCCCGGCAAGGTCGGCGTAGGCACCGAACAACTTCACTTCAACCGAAATGTCTCCTTTGCCGCGGTCCACGATCCGCGGGGTCGAAGTCTCGGGAGTCGCGGCCGCCGGGGATTGCATCACGAAGCCGCCATTTCTCGACCCGATCCGGCAGCAGCCATGTGGGCCAAAAGTCTCGGCACTATCCCTTCTTCCCGCAGGGTCGTTACCCGCACCGCTGAGCCGGCGCCTTCGGGACCCGGCCTGACGGCCACCGCGATATTGCCGCGGAAAGTGGCCGCGGAAATGTGCGTGTCGCTCTCGTCCTCAACCCAGGCGCGCGTGCCTGCACCGGCCTCGAAGAACTCACGGGCAGCGGCAAGCGCCTCGGCGGGTGAAGCGGCAACCGTCGTGTGATTTGTCATGGCGCCCCGATGGGTTAGCATTGATGTGGCAGGCCACTTCAGCGACGACCTGCTCGCCGGCGGACAAGCCCTGCCCCTCGCAAGATACCGCGCGGCGAAACCTCTTCAAACCGACCCGCGCTCACATGCAATCAATGCAGTTCTCAAGCAACGTAGCCAACCTTGAACCCTCGGCCACCATCGCGCTGGCCGCCCGCGCCAAACAACTCAAGCGGGACGGGGCCCCCGTTGTCGACATGTCGGCCGGCGAACCCCAGTACGCCCCTCCGCGCGCCGCCGCCGCGGGGCTCGCCAGAGCCATGAGTCTGGGTGAGACAGGGTATCCGCCCACGCCGGGCATCCCCGACCTTCGTTCCGCAGTCGCCCGGTACCTGACGGATACAACCGAGTCGGAGGTGGCGCCGGCCAGTATCCTGGTCTCGGCGGGAGTCAAGCAAGCGCTTTTCAACTGCTGCTACGCGCTGTTCGGGCCGGGCGATGAGGTCATGATCCCCGCCCCCTACTGGCCCACGTACACGGCGATGGCGGACCTGGCGGGCGCATCGCCGGTCATTGTCGAAACCACCGTCGAGTCGGGATTCATGCCGACGGTGGAGCAGCTTGAGCAACACCGGACCGAACGCACCGCGTGCCTGATACTGAATTCCCCCGGCAACCCCACCGGAGCGGTGGCCGGCCTTGAACTGATAAGTCAACTTGCCCGGTGGTGCGACGTACACGGCATCTGGCTGTTTTCCGACGAAATCTACCGCCGCCTTTCCTATTCCCACCGCCCTGCCCCGTCTCTGCTGGACGCGGACTCCCGGGGAGAGCGCTGCGTGGTATTCGACGGGTTCTCGAAAGCGTTTTGCATGCCCGGGTTCCGCATTGGGTTCGCGGCCGGACCGGGCGAGCTGGTCAAGAAAGCGTCCGACCTCCAGGGGCAGACCACGTCGGGAGCCGTATTGCCGGCGCAGCGTGCGGCGTTTGAGGTGTTGAACCATGTCGAAGAGCGCGAGGAATTCATCGACGCGATGCTGCGAAAACTGATCCGGCTTCGGCAAACGGGTATTGAGGCGTTTGCATCCATGCCGGGCATCGACGTTCCCGATCCCGACGGAGCGCTGTACTTCTACGGAAAGCTCACTGATGCCGCCCGCTCGTGCATGCAGGTGGCTGAAGATCTCCTGATCCAAGACCACGTGGCTGCCGTGCCGGGGGCGTCATTCGGATCCCCGGGTTGGCTGCGGTTCAACTTTGCGGTGCAGCCCGACGAGCTTGAGGAAGGGCTGGGTCGCCTGCGCAACCACTTCAGCCGGCGGGCAGCCGCCGGCAGTTAGCGTGGGGCGGCCGGGTTTCCTAAGCGGCGCCGTGGGACCGGGCCACCTGGTCCTTGAGCTGATTGGATGGCCGCACGACCGGAACATGGTGCGCGGGCACGTGAACCGCCTCGCCAGTCCGCGGATTCCGGCGCTTGCGAGCTTGGCGCTGTTCAACCTTGAAGGTCGCAAATCCCCGAATTTCGATGTTGTCGCCGCGGACCATGGCCTGCTTGACGGCTTCAAGAAACGCGTTGATCACGAACCCGCACTCCCGCCGGCTGAGGCCGGGACCCACGGCCCTGTGGACCTGGTCCACCAGATTTGCTTTCGTCATACCGATTCCTCGCTTCGCTCTCTTTCCTGCCGAACGCTGTCAAACCAGTCGAACGCGATTCGGCTGTCGTGCGGTCCGGGGGCCGCCTCGGGGTGGTACTGTACGGCAAACACCGGCAACTCGCGGTGCCGGAACCCCTCCACCGTGCCGTCGTTCAGGTTGTGGTGGGTTATTTCCAGTTCCGGTGCCCCGGCGATCGAATCGCCTCCGGCGGCTACGGCGAACCCGTGATTCTGGGAGGTAATCTCTACGGTGCCCGACGCCCGGTCCAGAACGGGGTGATTACCGCCACGGTGACCGTACGGCAGTTTGAAGTTGCTGGCACCGAACGCCCGGGCGAGTAACTGGTGGCCCAGGCATATGCCAAACAGGGGAATGCCAGCCTCGCTGATCGCGCGCAGTTTCTCGGGTGCTCCGGGTACCGCGTCCGGGTCACCTGGTCCGTTGGAAACGAACACTCCCTCCGGATTGAGCCGCCGAACGTCTTCGGCCGACGCCGTGCCGGGGACTACGCGAACCCGGTACCCGGCCAGGGCTATCAGGTCCAAGCTACGGAGTTTGACCCCGTAATCCAGGCACACGATGAGGCCTCGTCCTGTCTCCAGTGGGGGGCCGTCACCGGATCCGGCGGGCGGCCAGTCGAAGGCAGTCTGCGTGCAAACGGTGGTGGCCAGATCGCGCCCCCGCATGGGCGGCTCCGACGTCAGCTGCTCCATCGCGGTGGCGGCGGGCACGCCCACGTGGGCAATTGCCGCCCGGGTCGCCCCGGCATCCCGAATGTGCCGAGTGATTGCCCGGGTGTCGGCACCCGTTAGAGTCGGAATTCCGCTGGCAGCCAAATACTCGGGGAGGGTCGCATCGGCCGGCCCGGAACCGGTGCAGGTCGACAGGTGACGCACAACAAACCCCGACACCCACGACCTGCGCGCCTGGGCATCGGCGTCGCGAACGCCGTAAACACCCTGCATGGGGGCCGTCATCACCACAATTTGGCGGGCGAAAGAAGGGTCGGTGAGCACCTCGTGGTAACCGGCCATCACGGTAGTGAACACGGCCTCTCCCGAGGAGGGGTCATCCCGGCCGATGTAGGTCCCGTCGAAGCGGCGGCCGTCCTCCAGAAGCAGGTAGCCGGGACGCTGTATCACACCAGAATCTGAGGTCCGAACCAATGTCAAATCCCTCTAGGATCGTCGCGATTCACGCCGACGAATCTTGTCTGGGAAACCAATTCCGCGACCGCGCGCGCCCCGGGGGAGCGGGCGGGTTTATCGAATACTGGACTCTCGACGGCGAGTGCGTGCGGAAGGACTATTCCTGTTTCGATGCCGATACCACCAACAACAGGATGGCCATCAGGTCCGCCATCCTCGGGCTCGGGCACCTGAGGAGAGACGGCGAGCGGGTGATTTTCTTCAGCGACAGCGCCTATCTCGTTGACGGGATTACCAAGTGGGTCTTCGGATGGGCAAGCCGCGGGTGGCGCAGGAAGGGTGGCCCGATCCAGAACCTTGAACTCTGGCGGCACCTGTGCCGGGTGGCCGCCCGTCAGCATGTCGAATGGCGCAGGGTGCCCGGGCATTCCGGACTTCCAAAGAACGAATACGCCGACCACCTGGCAGTTGCGGCGGCCACCGACAGGAAGGGAGACGGCGAACTGAGGCCGTCTGGTTTCTCAGAGTGGTTGAAGGCTCGCCAGGTTCTGGGGGAATATGTTGATTTCATCGACGCACCCCCCCGTTCGTTCAAGCCCGGACGGCGACCGCCCGCAGCCTAGTTGTCGCCGTTGTCCGAGGCGCCTTCGGGGTCCGTTCCCTCCCCAGCACCACTCCCGCCATCGGCCGGCGCTGACTCATCCCCGGCCTCGTCGGCGGTTGTCTCCGCGGGCGCCTCAAGTGCGGGCGCTGCAAGATCCGCCAGCGACGGGGGAGTCTGGCCTGTCGGCAGGTTCTGGCGCAGAATCGACTCCTGCACCTCCGTTCCTCGCGACGAGAGCACGGCCAGCGACAGGGCCAATACCAAGAACGCACTGCCCCCAATCCACGTCCCCTTGGTCAGGGCCGTGGCCGCCTGGCGTCCCCCCATGAATGAATCCATGGACGAAGACGCGCCGCCGAAGGAGGCGGCAAGGCCGCCGCCCTTCCCTGCCTGAAGCAGGACCATGACGATCAACAGGATCGCCAAAAGGGTAATGACGATCAGAAGGAATGTGAACATCGCGGAACTCGTTGGATTGGGTGGGTGTGGCAAGCGGTACGGACGGCCGAACACCGCCGTACCGGATTCAACCTTGCAATCTAGCCCCGGGCGGCGCAGATCGCAGCCCAAGACTCCGGTTCGAGGCTGGCTCCGCCGACCAGCAATCCGTCGATTCCCGGTGCCGCAAGCAGATCCGATGCGTTGGAAGGGACGGCGCTTCCGCCGTAAAGCACCGTGATGTGTTCGTCACCAGTGGCCGAACCGGCGGAACCGCTCGGAGCCCCGCCCGACCTCAGCGTGCCGCGCACCGCGTCGCGCACAATACCGTGCGCCTCGCTCGCGTCGGTTTCCGAGGCGGCGAGCCCGGTCCCAATCGCCCACACGGGCTCGTAGGCGTACAGCACTGACTCCTGCCGCGACTGGGGCACCTGCCCGAGCGCCGCCTCCACCTGTCGCCGGATGGTCGACTCAAGTTGCCCGTTTTCGCGTTCCTCCAAGGTTTCTCCAACGCACAACACCGGCCGCAACCCGGAGTCCGCCAGCATGGCAAGGCGCCGTCCGATCATTTCGTCGGTGTCGCCGAACTCGTGCCGCCGCTCCGAATGTCCCGCCAGACCCCAGGTGGCCCCGGCGTCCGCCGCCATGGGAGCGGACACGGCACCCGTGTGGGCACCAGACTCCCGGGTGTGAACGTTCTGGACCCCAAACTCAATATCGGTCCGGGCCAACGCCGCATGTCGCGCCGCGACAAGACTGATCGAAGGGGGGAAAATCACGACGATGGCGCCGCGTGCCGGGGGGTGGAGGTTGAGGAAACCTTCCATGAAACTGGCCGCCTCCCGCGGCCCCTTGTGCATCTTCCAGTTTGCCGCCAATACGGGACGGTGAACCTCGTTCACCAGGTCAGCTTTCCGTCGCGCAGTTCTTGTTCGGCGAGGGGTGCCAGACCGGGCAGCGTACTCCCGGCGATCAGCTCCATGCTGGCACCGCCGCCCGTAGAAACGTGCGATACCGCGGACGCCAGGCCCGCCAGCTGGACCGCGGCAGCGGAATCACCACCGCCGATCACGGTGAGCGCCTTGTCCCTGGTTGCTTCGGCAGCGGCGCGGGCTACACTCAGCGTGCCCGAAGCAAACTTCTTGCGTTCGAACATCCCCATCGGTCCGTTCCAGAAGAACGACCGGGCCTGGCGGATTTCGCCCCCAAACAACTGGCGGGTGCGGGCTCCAATGTCGAACGCCGCCAAGTCGTCGGGAACGCCCTCCGCGCAGAGAACCGTCCGCGGCCGGACTTTTTCTTTTTCTGGCTTCCTCTTGCCCCCGTACAGCTCGTCGGCGGGACGGTTCCTCACCGCCAGCGGGGACGCAACGATGAGGTCCACCGGCAACGAGATCTTGTCCCCCGCTTTTTGCAGCAGGTCCCGCGCGCGCGGGATTTCGCTCTCGGAAACAACTGATCCGCCAGTTTCGAGACCGGCTGCGCGGAGAAACGTGTTCGCAACGATTCCCCCCAGAAGCAGGCGGTCGGCCCGGTCAATCAAGGACTCCAGCAACATGATCTTGTCGGCCGCCTTGGCTCCTCCGAACGCCACCACGAACGGCAACGGCGGTTCGTCAAGGCTCCTCAGCGCCTCTAGTTCGCGCTGGACCAGGAGTCCCACAACGGCCGGGCGCATCGTGGAGGCCAGGCCTGCAGTGGAGGCGTGCTCCCGGTGGAGGCTTCCGAACGCGTCCAGGACCAGGAATTCGCCCAGTTGGGCGAGGCGACGCACCATGGTGGGACTGTTCTCGGTTTCGCCGCGACTGAAACGGGTGTTCTCAAGCAGCATCACCCGGCCCGGTTCCAGATCGTGGCTGGCCTCCAGCGCTTCTGGTCCGTCGCAGGGGGCCACGAACCGCACTGGCAGACCGGACATGCTCGCCAGGGTCCCCGCCACCCCCGCCAGCGAGTGGACCGGGTCGGGGAATCCGCGGGGCCGCCCCAGGTGCGACAAGAGGATTGGCCTCGCCCCCCGGTCGAGTAGCCAGCGGATGGTGGGGATGGTCCGCTCGATCCGAGTGGTGTCACCGACATCAGCCCCGGACCGGGGGATGTTGAAGTCCACCCTGACCAGGGCGCGTTTCCCCTGCAGGTCGTCCGGCAGGCACCCCAGCGAGGGAATCACCCCTGCAGCCTGCCTCCGATATACGCGGCCAGATCCACGCACCGGTTGGAGTATCCCCACTCGTTGTCGTACCACGTAACGATCTTCACCAGACTGTTCCCCATGACCGCGGTGTATTCGCTGTCGACAATCGAACTGGCGGGATTGCCGGTGAAATCGACAGACACCAAAGGTGTATCGCAGTACTCCAGAATACCCGACAAAGGTCCTTCGGCGGCAGCCCGGAGCGCGGCGTTCACCTCTTTCACCGTCACATCTCGCGAGGTCTCCGCCACCAGGTCCACGGTCGAGACATCCGGTGTCGGAACCCTCATGGCCATGCCGTCCAGCTTGCCGACGGTTTCCGGCAGCACCAATCCGACGGCCCGCGCGGCACCGGTGGAAGTCGGTATGATCGAAAGCGCGGCGGCACGCGAGCGGCGGAGGTCCTTGTGGGGAAGGTCGAGCAGGCGCTGGCCGTTTGTGTAGGCGTGCACCGTGGTCATCAGACCGCGCTCGAACCCGAACGAGTCCATGATGACCTTGACCACCGGCGAGATGCAGTTGGTGGTGCAACTGGCGTTCGACACGATGTCATGGCGGGACGGGTCGTAATCGCCTTCGTTCACTCCAAGCACCACGGTGCAGTCAGGATCAACGCCGGGAGCGCTGATAATGACCTTGGAGGCGCCTCCCGCCAAGTGCCCCGCCGCCGCCTCTCGACCGCGGAACCTGCCTGTCGATTCGATGACGATGTCCGCGCCCAAATCCCCCCAGGGCAGTTTCCTGGGGCTGGGTTCGGAGAGCACCCGAATGTCACGCCCGCCGGCCCGGATCATGCCGTTCTCGGCCCTGGCGCCGGCCGGAAGACGGCCGTGCACCGAATCGTATGAAAGAAGGTGGGCCAGGGTTGCCGCGTCGGTCAGGTCGTTGACCGCAACGAATTCCACGTCGGTCCGCCCCGACTGCAACCAGGAGCGGAGGATGTTTCTGCCGATACGGCCGAAACCGTTGATGCCAACTCTTACGGTCATGGGCTCAAAAAGGGGGTTGGGGTGAGCAGTCTTATTGCCGTTTGCCAAGGGGCCGGAGGGTCCTCGCAAAGCTAACCGCTCCGACGCATTTGAATCCAGATTCGGCCAGGGCGCATGCACAGGCGTTGATGGTTGCGCCGGTGGTCAGCACATCGTCCACGATGAGGACGGGACGGGTTTCGTGGCCGCGGGCCGGGCCTGCCTTGGCCCAAAACCCGCCGCTGACGTTTTCAGCCGGCGGCGGCCTGTCGGGCCGCGCCGGCGCCGCGCCACAAGATGTCTCGCAGCTCGCCCGCACCCGCCTCTTCGAGGACCCGGGCCAGGTCGTGCGCCTGGTTGAAACCCCGCTCGCGGAGCCTCGCCCGCGACAGCGGAACCGGCACCAGAATCGGTCGCGCACCGCGTCCCGTCGCGGACGCCAATCGGTTTGCCACCCTTCCCGCAGAGGAAACCATGGCCCGGCCCATGGTTGACGCCAGCGCCCGCCGGCGCCGGTACTTCAGGGCCCGCACCGCCGCCGCCGCGGCACCCGTAAACTCGAACGGGGCGTCGGTGGCGACCACCGGCCCGGGCCAGTCTTCGCAGATCCCGCAGCGGGCCGTCGGGGCAGACCTGTCGTATGCGCCCCCGTCGGGACTGCCGACACCGCCCGTCGGCTCGGCGCACCGAGGGCAGCGCGGTTCGGCCAGCAGCGGAAAGCTGCCGCGGCATCGCGAGCAGAGGGGCGGAGAGCCTGCGTCCACTCCGCGCTGGCAAGAGACGCACGGCGGCGGTGCCAGCTGAGCAAGGAAACGGCCCGCGCTCCTGGCCAGCCTTGCGACCGCCGGCGGGATCAACCCCGGCCTGCCCGGGCGCGGCGTGCGGCGCGGGCCGCGAGAGCCCGCGTCGCCGACTGCTGCATGACTGCTCTGGGTGGCTCGCGGCCGGGCATCCAAAACCGGAGCGAGAGCACGGCTTGCGAAACGAGCATCCCAACTCCGTCCCGCGCGGGTATGCCCATTTGCACTGCCCGCCGAACGAGCGCCGTTGCGCCCGGCGCGTACACCAGATCGTAGACCGATCCCACCTTGACCGCTGCGGGGTCCAGGGGGAGCGGGTCGTTTTTCGACAGTCCCAGGCTCGTCGCATTCACCGCCAGATCCCATCCGGGGGAGGCGGCGGCGGATTCAATGACTCGAACGTCTGGCCCGGCCGGCGCGGCGCGGGCGGCCCGCGCTGCGTTCACCATGGCCCTGGCCCGCTCGGGCGTGCGGTTCAAGACATCCACGCTGGCCGACTCCATCTGGACGAGCGTTTCCAGGGCAGCGCGGGCCGCACCTCCCGCACCCAACAGGAGCACCCGCTGCCCCGGCGCCCCGAATCCGGCGTCCTCAAGCGCCCGCCTCAGTCCGCCCACGTCCGTGTTTTCGCCGTAAAGCAGCCCGGCGGAAGACCGACGCCAGCAGTTGCACACGCCGGTAGCGCGAACCGCTTCCGACGCGTGGTCCAGCACTTCCGCGGCCCGTTTCTTATGTGGTAGCGTGACATTGCCGCCCCGAAGGCGGGAGTCCCGCATCGCCTCCGACGCGGCCCTTGCCGAAACTCGGACCGATTCGAAGGTGGCATCGAGCCCCCACGCCCTGAAAACCGCTTCGTGCATCTCGGGCGAGACGGAGTGCTCAACAGGATCGCCAAGCAGTACGTAACGAGCCGCGCGCGCGCCGAACAAATCGTCCAGCAGGCCACCGGCGGCCGTCTCCACAAGATCGAGGGTCTCCACGTACTGTCCCAGATTCCCGCCGAAGGGGTCGGGGACTCCGCGGCCGGCCCGTGGGTGCCCGCCGGGCAGGTATTCGGTGATTACCGCCACCGTGGCATCCGGGGCCATGGCCCTGACCTGGTCGGCATGCCCGCTGCCCATGGTGACTACCCGGTCGGCCCACCGGCAGATCTCGGGGGTGAGTTGCCGGGCCCCGTGTTCGTCCAGATCGAGCCCCCTCAGGGCGGCTGCTGCCCGCCCCGTGCCCGAGGCCGGAAAGCCGTCAGCGGCAAACACTCCGGCCGACCGGAAGAAGATGCCCTTTAGCCCGCGCCGGGCTGCCTGGTGTTTCGCCGTGGCCTCCGCAAGCGGGCTGCGGCACGTGTTCCCCGTGCAAACGAACAGAACGTTCACGGCGCGAACTCTCGTACGGCCTCCGCCGGTACCGCCCCCTCACGCAGGATCTTGACCGCTCCACTTTCGTCCACCCTGACAAGAGTCGACGGAGGCCCCCCGGCGGGGCTCGGAGGGCCGTCCAGCCAACCTGCGGGACCCCGGGCCGGTTGCACGGCAGCCATCAGCGAGCGCACATCTTCCGCCGTAGCTGCCGGGGCGTCGCCCGTACGGTTGAAGCTGGTGGAAGTCATACTGCCCCCCACGAGCCCAAGGAGCGCGGCCGGCACAGGGTGGGGATCCACCCGAATAGCCACCTGGCAAACGATCAGGGTCAGCGGCCCGGGCCAGAAAGCCCCGGCCAGGCGGGCGGCGGCCGGTGGCCACTGGCGTTGGGGAACCGCCATGCGCGCCTCGTGCGCGGTGGCGGCCAGCCGGATCAGACTACCGCCCGGGCGGCCCTTGATCCCGGCAATCCGGGCGTCGATATCGGGATTCGGCCGGCCGCCCAAACCGTACAGCGTGGAGGTGGGGTGCACCAAGATTCCCCCCCGGTTCAGCACTTCGGCGGCGGTGGCAAGAGCGTCCTCGCCGCTGCAGGCCCCGGGCACCGGAGATTCCCCGGCGGTCCACGGGGTCCACCGGAACGTCAACGGCGGGGCGGCACCGGCGCGGCGGTCACCCCAGGGGTATCCGCGTTACCATGCCCGAATCGGCAAGGCGCCGGGCGTGCTCCAAGTCTCGGGCCGTCGTGACCTTGAAGTTTTCCGGATCCCCTTCCACCGCCGCCACCGGAACGCCGCAGCTCTGCGCCATCTCGGCTTCGTCCAGCGCCGTCCGCGCCTCGGGCCCCAACTGGTCCAGCACCGACCTCAGGACGCCCGCCGGAGCCCCCTGCGGAGTTTGCGCCCTCCGGAGCCCAGCGCGGTCGACCGACCCCTGCAACCTCCCCCCGGCGTCCACCCGCTTCACGGAGTCCGGGATCGGCAGCACCGGCACGGCGAGGCCATCGCCCGACGCTGCCGCAACCCGCGAGATCAGGTCGGTCGAAACGAACGGCCGGGCCGCGTCGTGCACAAGCACGACCAACCGCGCGGATTCGGAGGCCTCCGAATCCGCGAGGGCCGCATTCACTCCGGCCCGCACGGATTCTGCCCGCGTCTCCCCGCCCGCCACCACCACAACTCCGCGCGGCAACCACAAAGGCGGGGACGCGGCGTTTTCGGCGGACAGCACAACAACCACGCCCACGACGTTCGGGTGGTTTCTGAATGCACCGACAGTCCACGCCAGCATGGGGCGACCGCCCAAATCTCGGAACTGTTTGGGCGCGCCCTCGCCCAATCGCGTTCCTCCGCCGGCGGCGACTATGATGGCGACTATTCCGGGGTCAGGCACCCCGCTTTTCACCACCTGGGACCAATCACGTCAGAGAGCGGCGCCGGCTTCTTCCCGACGGCGGTCAATTTCCCGGAAGGTCGTGAACTCTTTGTGGAAGAACAGATCGACACGGCCCGTCGGCCCGTTCCGCTGCTTCCCAATGATCAGCTCGGCCTTTCCCTGGAGGTTCTTCTCCTGGATTTCCTCCGGCTTGCTGTGCATTTCTTCCCGGTAGATGAACAGCACGACGTCGGCGTCCTGCTCAATCGCCCCTGATTCCCTCAGGTCCGACAGCCGGGGCCTGGAATCGTCGCGTCGCTCGGGTGCCCGGGACAGCTGACTCAGCGCCATCACGGGCACGCTCGTCTCACGGGAGATGGCCTTGAGGGCCCGCGAGATATCGCTGATTTCCTGCTGCCGGTTCTCGGTGCGGCGCGAACCGGTCATCAGCTGCAGGTAGTCGATGATCACCAGGCCAACATCGCCGGCCTCAGAGTCTGCAATCAGCCGCCGCAACTTGGCCCGCAGCTCGATGGGCGCCAGCACCGGGGTGTCGTCGATCCAGATCGGCGCCGTGTGCAGATGTCCGGCCCCTCTCGCCAATCTGTCGTATTCCTCGTCGTTCAGTCGCCCGATGCGCACGTGACTGTGGTCCACCTTGGATTCGGAACAAAGCATCCGCTGGACCAGCGCCTCGCGCGACATTTCCAGGGAGAAGATGGCAACGGGCATCCGGCGACTGATCGCCACGTGCAGCGCCATGTTCAGGGCCAGAGCGGTCTTCCCCATCGAAGGCCGGCCCGCGAGCACGATCAAGTCGGATTTCTGGAATCCTGCGGTCAGGTTGTCGAGCGAGTCGATCCCGGTCGGCGTGCCGGTGACCATGCCGGGGGTCTTCATCCGCCGGTCGATGCCCGTGAGGCTCTCGGCCACAAGTTCCTTGACCCTGACGAACCCGCCGCGCCGCTCCATTCCGGCGATTTCGAAGATCCGCTGCTCCGCCCGGTCCAGCGCCTCGCTCACCTCGCCCGCCGGTGAGGTGTACGCATCGTCAATAATGTCGGTGGCACTCTCAATGAGACGTCTGAGAGTGGCCTTTTCGCGGATGATGCTGCAGTGCTGGCTAAAGCTGGCGGTGTGCGGGACCGCTCCAACCAACCTGGCCAGGTACGCGCTGCCGCCCACCGCTTCCAAGTCGCCAGAGGACTGGAGCTCGTCCGCTACGGCAACCGCCTCCACCACCCCGCCCCGCTCGAAGATGCGGCGCATGGCCCGGAAGACCCTTCGGTTCCCCTCCCGGTAAAAGGCACTCTCGTCAAGGTCTTCCATAGCGACCGCTACCGAGTCTCGATCGATGATCATGGCACCGAGAACGCTGACCTCGGCCTCTTCCGACCACGGGATCCGCCGCGCCGCGCCGTTGCGGCTCGCGTCGCCGCTCACGGTGCCGGTCTCACCGCGGAGCTCCTTCGTCCTCCTCCAGCAAGGCGCGGGCCTTCTGGAGGTCCTCCCAGGCCAGCCGGGTCCAGGACGGATTCCTGAGAAGTGCAGCGGGATGGTAGGTCACAACCACAGGATAACCCGCATAGCTGTGTTGTGCGTCTCGCAACCGGCCAAGGGCCTCGGATGTGTCGAGCAACGTCCGGGCGGCGAACGCCCCGAACGCCACGATCACCCGCGGACCAATAATCGAAAGCTGCTTGAGCAGAAAGGGATTGCAGGCGGCGATCTCGGGCGGGAGGGGGTCCCGGTTCCGTGGCGGCCTGGATTTGAGCACGTTGCACACGAACACCGATTCCCGCGGCATCCCGACCGACATCAGCAGCCGGTCCAACAACTGCCCCGCCCTTCCCACGAAAGGCAGGCCGGTCTCGTCTTCCGTCTTGCCGGGCGCCTCGCCAACGCAGACCACCCGGGCGCTCGCCGGTCCCGCCCCCGGCACGGGGTTGCCCCGGGAAGCATGCAGCTCGCACCGGGTGCACCGGCCGACCAATGCCGCCACCTCCTCCAGCGTGCTCGCCGCCGAGATCTCGTCATCGGTGGGTGCGCTCGGACCGGGCCGCAGGGGTTCGACCGCATCGGTCCGGCCACGGGACACGTGCGCGGACGGCGCGGCAGTCGACTCATTTGCGGCAGCAGCCAACCCGTCCAGCACACCGCCCCGAGACATCGTTTCCAGCGCCACGTCGCCCGGTTCGGCTCCGAACGCCTGTTCCAGGTACAAGCGGGCCAGGGCCGCCGGATTGCCACCCCGGGGTGACGCACCGCGCGCGGTCAAGGACCGATCTGGGGGATCAGACGGTCGAGCAACGCCTCCGCCAGTTGCCGTTTCGGCCCGCTGCCAAGGTTCTCGGGGTCTCTCCCGGGCCATACCAGCGTGATACGGTTGGTCGGGCTCTCAGGTCCCGCACCGGGTTGGCCCGCCGGATTGGCCGCGACCGCATGCAGACCCTTCCGCACCAGCTTCTCCCTTGCGCGAGCCTCGATATCCTCGGTCTCGAGCGCGAATCCCAGCGTGAACACACCGTGTTCCCGTCTCAGAGACCTGGTCTCTTCGAGCAGATCCGGGCCCATTTGCAGTGCCATGTTCACCGACGCATCAGACTCCAGGGCCAGTTTCCCGAGTTTCCGGGACGCGACGTTTTCCGGTTCAAAATCAGACACCGCGGCCGCCATGAACAGAGCGGCGGAACCGGGGAGCTCGGCCATGAGAACGTCAAGCATGCGGCGCGGCGTCGCGGCGCCAACCACGCGCGGACCCGCCGGGACAGGCGCCGAACCGGAGCCCCGGATCAAGACCACATCTCCTCCGCGGCGCCAGGCAGCAGAGGCAAGTTCATCGCCCATCCTGCCGGAAGAGCGATTTCCGATGAACCTCACGGGATCGATGTCGGCACGGGTGCCGCCCGCAGTCACCACCACCTTGACACCATCCAGCGAGTTGTCCGGTTCCAACGCGCGGCTCGCGGCCGCAACGATCTCCTGGGGTTCGGTCATGCGCCCCGGGCCGGTCTCGCCCTCCGCCAGCGGACCGTCACCCGGCCCGCAAAACAGAACCCCGTGGGCGGCGAGGGTGCTGGCGTTGCGCCGGGTAGCCGGATGGTGCCACATCCGGGAGTTCATGGCGGGGCACACCATGATGGGGCAGTCCGCCGCCAGAATCAGTGCCTGCGCCAGTCCGTCTGCCCGTCCGACCGCCATTTGGGCCATGAAATCGGCGGTTGCGGGTGCGACGATAATCAGGTCGGCCCTCTTGCCCGCGTCCAAGTGCTCCATGGGGCGGTCCCAGAGCGAAACGCCGGTGTCTTGGCCCGTAATCCCGGCGAGAGTCGCCCGGCCAATGAACTTCTCCGCCGCTTCGGTGAGAACAGCCTCAACCGTGGTTCCCGCCTCGAGGAGGCGGCGCGCCAGGAAAGCGCCCTTGTAGGCAGCGATCCCCCCGGTGACCACCAGGAGGACTCGCTTCCCGTCAAACGGACGCATGGATACGCGCCCGGGTAACGGTCAGATCCCCGCTACGCCCTCCCGGCGGAGAACACGACACTGAAGGTTGCGCTCGGATGAGACCATGTCCTCCAGCGCCCTGGTGGTGACCTTTTTCGGCCTGCCGGTCCCGACACCCAGGGCCGCGCCGGCGAAAAAAGGCGCGTTGAGCTCTCTGGCGTAACGCGCCGCCACCAAGACGGCCAGATACTTGTTGCCCACCGGCCCCGGCCCGGCTGCCTCTTCTTCCGACCTTCGGGCCACGGCATCGGACAGCTCCTGGGGAGTGAATACCTTCATCGCAAAATCCTGATTCTCTGGTCCGGGAAGGGCTCCTGGTGACCACGCAACGGTTCCAGTGTAGCTGTTAAAGATATCTTTTCTGGCGTGGTTTCGCTAACGCGACCAGGTGAGCAGGGTCAAGCATCCGACCGAACCGCGGCGGCCAGTTCGGCAAGCAAACGGGCGGCAACCTCTGCCCCGCCGCGGTCCATCGGCAGCGGTCTCGACTGCCCTTGGCCTGATTGCTCCGCCGGGTCCTCTCCCACTGCCCGGAGCGCGGCCAGGGCCTGCGACACAGCCTCCTCAACCGTGTCGTTGATGATCAGGTAGTCAAACTCCGGTGCCGCCACCAACTCTTCTTTCGCTTCCGCAAGCCGCCGCGCAATCTGGTCGGAGGTCTCCGTGGACCGCCCGCGGAGCCGCGCGGCTATCAGGCCTCCCGTCGGGGGAGACACCATCAGGAGCAGCGCCCGCGGTTCGTGGCCCCTCACCTGCCTCGCTCCCTTGAGGTCGATATCCAGCAGGATGGTCCGCCCTTCTCGCCGGGCCCGCTCCAGTTCAGACCTGGGCGTACCGTACATTTCGCCGTGGACCTCGGCCCACTCGACCAGACGGTCTCCGGCAAGCAAACGGTCAAACTCCTGGCGAGACACGAACCTGTAATCCCGGCCGTCCGTTTCCGACGGGCGGGGGGGGCGAGTGGTGGCGGAGACGCCAAAATGAAGTTCGCCCGGAGAGGCGCACTGAAGGGCACGGGCGACGGTGGTCTTGCCCGCACCCGACGGACCCGAAAGAACCACTGCCGGGGGACGCACTACTCGACGTTTTCCACCTGTTCCCGGAGCTTTTCGACCTCATTTCTGGCTTCGATCACCACGGCCGACAACTCCGGGTCGTTGGCCTTGGCCCCGAGAGTATTGAACTCGCGGTGCATTTCCTGCACCAGGAAGGCGAGTCTCTTGCCGACCGGCTCCCCGGCCGGTAGTTCCAGGTACGCCAGAAACCCCTCCAGGTGAGCCCTCCCCCGGACTATTTCCTCGGCAACGTCGCGGCGATCGGCGAGGATGGCCAGTTCGCGGGCCAGGCGGTCGTCGTCGAGACCTGATCCCGCCAGTTCCTCCACCGCTGCCCGAATGCGTTCCCGCTCGCGCTCGAGCCGCTTCGGAGCGAGGCGTTCGGCTTCGTCCAGGGCCTCGGTCAGGGCCGCGATGCGCCCGCGGAGGTCGGCGGCCAGCGCACGGCCCTCGCGATCCCTCATCTCGATCAACCCGGCAAGCGCCCGCTCCACCGCGTCCATCAGCACGTCCGGGGGTGGCGGTTCCAGTGGCGGTTTCTCGGCAGTCTTCAGCGCCCCGGGAATACGCAGCAGGTCACCGGGGGCAGGCCGGTTTCCATATTCGATCTCGCCGCTCACCTTTTCCCATTCGTCCAACACCGCCCGTATTCGTTCCACGTCAAGCGTAACCTGCCCCGCGGCCCGGGCATCCTCCACCGACACATTCATGGTGACCCGTCCCCGGCCTGCTGACTTGGTTACGCGGGCGCGCACCGCTTCTTCGTGCGGCGCGAGCGAACTCGGCGCTTTGAACAAAAATGAGAAACCACGTCCGTTCACCGACTTCATCTCGACGGTCAGGGACGCCCCGTCGAATTCCGCGGAAGCGGACCCGAATCCGGTCATGCTCCGGAGCGTCAGTTGTGGAACTCCCAGCGAAGACCAAACACGTTGATCTGGGGCGGGAAGAAGACCTGTCGAAAATCGAAAATGTCCGCGACCGACGGGTTGCTGACGCGCCAGAAGAACCTGAAGCTCGCGATCTTGAACGTGAACCACGCCATTGACCAGGAATCCGTGTTCATCTGGACCAAGTCACCCACCTCGACCACCTCCCCCCCCTCTTCCAGCTCCCCCGCAACTACCACGGGGTGGATGCGGGTGCCGCGCAACTCCATCGCACCCCCGAGCCAGATCTCCAGATTTCCGCTGAAAAACGTGTCGTTGAACAGGAGTTCGATGTGTCCGTGGTTCTCGGGCACGTACAGGGGCTGACCGCTGACGATCGTGTTGCGGCGCCACGAACCGCGCAACACTATCGGGTTCACGCCGGGCATCATCAGATTCAGGGGGATCAGGGGCCCGGTGAACCGCGCCTCCCAACCCTTGATTTCGTTCTCTCCGGGCCAGAAGAACGCGGCAGTGTCAAAAACAGCCCCGAACCCCAGTTGACGGTCTACGGACTGCCTGTTCACCCGGCCCCCAAGGATGTAGGGGCCCAGTCCGATTTCCAGCGATGCCCCGGACGAAGCAAACGGAAGCGTGTCCGCCCTGGCCATGGCCGCGAACGGCACTGCCTGCACCCCGTCGGCGTGGAAAACCCGTGCGCTGACCGGGAACCACAACAGCGTGTCGGAAAACGAGAGGCCGGCCCGCCGCACCGAAGAGGAAATCGCGCCATGGCTCCCGGAGAGCCGACCGTAAAAAGGGGCGGTCGCGGTCAACTGGTCATCACCGGGGTCCCCCAGACCCGAGTCTGGTTCCCCGGGGTCGGGGTCCGGGGCGAGGGGCGGGGCCGGGTAGTCCAGCGCAAGGGAGTCCCCCAGCTGCCGGAACTCCACACCCAGCTCCGCCGCCAGCGGCCCCCACCTGTACCAAGCCCCCACACTTCCCTGCTGCCGCGGCTGGGCCAAGCCACTGCCCAGTGAGTATGCGCCGGTCAGGGTCCCGCCCCATTTCTGAGCCACCGCACTGATTCCGATCGCTTCGGACGCCCAGGACTCGGCGGTGATCGTGTCTTCTTCGATGATGACCTGATCGATCTCGGCACTTCGCGATGCCCGGCGGGCAAACCCTTCCGCCTGGAAGTGATCACCCACGTTCCCGCGGACCCTGAGCGTGGTTGAACCGAACGTCAGGTCGGCATTGTCCGTTCCTTCACGTTTCAGCGTGCCCCCGCGATACTCCATCTGGAACCCGAGGCGGTTCGACCACGGCATCACGCTGACCCGGGCCAGCGCCGAAAACCGGTCGCTCGGATTGTCGTCCCGGGCCAGGTTGAGGAGCGAGAAGGACGTCTCCACTACCGTGATGTCTCCGAAACCGTTGGCGAACACCCCCTCGATACCCTCGAGCTGCGGATCGCCGGTTGCCCCGTTGATGCGCGAATAAGCCTCCCCGCCGTCGTGGGCGGAGGTGGACGCGTCAATGACCAGGCCGTCCGCACCGCGTAAGACTCGCACCTCTTCCAGGTAGTTCAGGGTCAATCGGCGCAGATCGGCCTGACCGCTTTCCATCGGCGAAATGGGTTGCCCGTCGATGTACAGCCCCCCGAATCCGGCGCCGAACATCCCGTCCATGGCGTGGTGCGGGCCCCCGAAATACTCGGCCCTCAGGCCGGTTATTCCAGGCACGCGCTCAATCAGCAGCTCAAGCAGGGTGAGGGCGGATGACGAGTGGAGGCACTGGCGGTCGCACACGAACACTTCGTGCGAAGGTCCCCGAAGGTGGGCCATGCGTGCGGGGAAGGTCGGTTCGCGGATGGCGACCGTTGCTTCCGTTGTGTCGGCGGCCAGGCTGTCGGCCACTGCCTGAGCGCTGTCAGAAGGAATCGAATCCGGCGGTGGCGGGTCCTGTGCGCTGACCCGGCCGGGCAACATCAAAACCGCTGCCAGCCAGACCGCCGCGAGTGCCCCTCCCGGGGGCGTCAGCCGCGGATGCGCAGCCATTCGTGGGCCAGGCGCACCCCGTACCCGGCCGGGCCGGCGGGCTGCCACCCTCCAGCCTTTTCGGACCACGCCACTCCCGCAATGTCCAGGTGGGCCCAGGGCACGTCGTCACCCACAAATTCCGCCAGAAAAAGACCGGCCGTAATCGTCCCCGCCGCCCGGCCACCCGTGTTCTTCACATCGGCGATCTCCGAGTCGATCTGCCCCCGGTAGTCCGTCCAGAGCGGCAGGGGCCAGGTGCGCTCTCCGGTTTGCGTCCCGGCGCGCCCCAGGTCGTCCGCGATCTCGGGATGCCGTGTCATTACCGCCGCACAGTGTTTGCCGAGTGCTACGACGCAGGCGCCAGTCAGCGTGGCAAAGTCCAGGATCGCCGCGGGCGAGAGCTCCCGGGCAAAGGTCAGAGCGTCCGACAGGATCAACCGCCCTTCCGCGTCGGTGTTGTCCACCTCCATCGATTTCCCGGACAGGCCGACTACCACGTCGCCAGGTTTCACGGCCCGCCCCGACGGCATGTTCTCGACGGCCGGCACCACGGCTATCAGTCGCTGGGGGATGTCCAACTGCGCCGCGGCACGGATGCAGCAGAGGGCGGCCGCGGCCCCGGCCATGTCATATTTCATGTCTCCCATCTTCGCAGGCGGCTTGAGGGAGATCCCCCCGGTGTCGAATGTCACGCCCTTCCCCACCAAGACGACCGGGTCGCCCCCTCGGCCACTGTGTTCCGCCACAATCAGGCGGGGTGGCTGCTCCGACCCTGCCGCGACGGCCAGGATGGCTCCGAATCCCTCCTCCCGCAAGCGGCCTTCCTCCCACACTTCCACCGCAAACCCGGTTTCGTCCGCCTCCCGCCGAGCAAACTCCGCCAGCGCGGCCGGGGTCAGCTCGTTGCCCGGAAGGGCCACCAGTTCGCGGGCCACGTTTTGCGCCCGGGCCAGAATGCGACCGCGGCGGACCGCCTGGCGGCGCGCGGGGGGCGTGCCCTCGGCCGGGCCAGACTCTCGCAGCGAACGCCGGGGCGGTGCGTGCCCGCGCTGGTCTTCCGAGAAAAAGCGGTCCATTCGCCAGTCCCCGAGTTCCAGCCCTTCGGCCGCCGCCTGCCACTGCTGGTCGCCCAGTCCGGGCGGCATCACAAACACCGCTTCGTCCATGCCTCGCTGGCGGGCTGCTCTTATCCCGATACCGGCTGCTCGCCTGAAGGTTTCGGCAACCGGGCGGTCCCTGCGAGCAGCGCCCCGGACGGCGAACACATTGGGCTGGTCGTCGCGGCCCAGGCTGATCCAATCCGACGCCTCGCCGGCACCACGGAGGCCGTCCAGCCATGTGGCCGCGGCATCCGACCACCACTCGCGTGATTGGTCAGGGGAAGTCGCGGCAGTCCCGAAAAGAGTGCAGTCCCGACCGGTAGCAGGATCGCCGTCGGAGCCAGAACCCTGATCGCCCCGGAGGGGAACGATCAAGGCACGCTGGCTATTCTCTTTCAACCTTGGCAGTCGACTTCAAATTGAGCCTTCGAAGTCAGCGCTCGTCAATCGGTGTCCAGGTGAGGTCCATCGGCCCGGTGTACTCCGCCCTGGGCCTGATCAGCCGGTTGTCGGCGTGCTGCTCCATCACGTGGCCGGTCCAACCGCCCACTCTCCCCATCGCAAACAGCGGTGTGTACAAATCGATGGGGATGCCAAGCGCGTGGTAGACCGTCGCGCAGTAGTAATCGACGTTCGGGAGAATTCCCTTGGCCCGAACCACCTGTTCTTCAAGTTCACGTGCGAGTTGGAAAAGATCCTCCTGCCCTGCCTGTTGGGTCAGTACCTCGGACATGGCGCGCAGGTGCGTGGCTCGCGGATCCTCGGTCTTGTAGACGCGGTGCCCGAACCCCATGATACGCCGCTTCTCCGCAAACGCCTTCTCCAACCAGGGGCCTACTTTGTCTTTCGACCCGATTTCCCGCAGGGTCTGCATGGCGCGCATGTTGGCCCCGCCGTGCAACTCGCCGCGCAAGGCCCCGACGCCTCCGGTCACCGCCGAATGCATGTCAGACATCGTGGCGGCTATGACACGGCACGCAAAGGTCGATGCGTTGAACCCGTGGTCCAGATAGAGGAGCAGAGTCCGGTCAAGCGCGGCTACCGCCTCCGCCGTGCCCTCTTCGCCGTTCGCCATCCGCACAAAGTCAGCGCAGTGGGAGAGCGACGGGTCGGGCGGGATCGGATCTAGACCCTGGCGGATGCGGTTGATGGCGGCAATGATCGTGGGAATGCGCGCCACCAGCCGCTTGGCCTTGCGGAGGTTGGAATCGGGCGAATTGTCCCGCGCATCCGGGTCGAAGATCCCCTCCAGCGAGACACCCGTGCGCAGGGCGGCCATGGGTACCGCGTCCGGACCCACATCGGCGAGGCCCCTCAGCGTTTCCGGGGCCACCTGGCGCTTTGCCGCCAGTTCGGCGCAGAAGTCGTCGAGCTCCGCCTGCACGGGCAGCTTGCCATTCCAGAGCAAGTAGACCGACTCCAGGAACCCGGCGTTCGGGGCCAGTTCGTGGATGTTGTAGCCCCGGTACACGAGCACGCCCTTGAGGCCGTCTATGAAGCTGAGTGCGGTCTGGGAGACTACAATGCCTTCCAGGCCCTTGCCTGCCGTATCAGTCATTACCGGTCGCGACCCTGTCTGGCGGGGATTCTACCCATCCGATTCGGTATCCTGAGTGTCCGCAGTGGCCTCGCGCAGGAAGCCCCGGAGCTCGTCTTCAGTGGACTGCTCAAAGGTCCCCCGGGGAATCCGCAGTCGGCGCTGCTCCTCCGAGGGATCGGAAAAACAGAAAAAGACCACTGCCTCCATCTCGGGTTCGGCCTCCTCGCCCGGAGCAGGCCAGAACACTTCCCGGGAAGCCAGCCAGGCCTTCCACCGGATACCGTTCTCGTCGCTGAAACTCCTGGTCATTCTTCGGGCTCGGCGTCCAGTTCTTCCAGGCGACACCCGTAAGCAAAACCGCCACCCATGAAGGCCACCAAGAGTCCGAGACCCACCGTAACAGCCGCGTAAAATACAGTGATCGTCATGCCTTCAATTTCGGTTCTTTTCCTCCGATTGTCCAGATGGACCGGCGACGTGCGGCGCGACGCCCCGGACGCCGGTTGGATCGCTACCGAGTCTGGCGGTTTGCGAAACGTTCCATGGCACGCCTTTGAAAGCGTATGCGGTTCATGGCCCGGTCGACCAGTTCGCGGGCAGCCCCGGTGTCGCGTCCCGCAACCACGAGATCGTCGTACTGCAGGGGCCGGCCGAAACGAATGCGAATGGTCTTGCCAAACCTCGGCAGCACCGACCCGATCGGCAGAACGCTGTCCATCCCCAAGATCGTGACAGGGATCACGGTGGGCCGGGCCGCCAGCGCGACCATCCCGGCACCGGGCCGGCCTCTGCCGATCTTCCCGGTCCTGGAACGGGTCCCCTCGGGAAACAGGTGCAGGTTGTTTCGACTCAGCACTTCGGTCGCCCTGTGGATGACGCCCACGTCCCTGCGGCCCTTTCTGACCGGGATGCAGTGGTACAAGTGCGACAGGGACGCCACGAACCAATTTGAGAAGAAGTTCTCTTGGGCGGCGGCCTGCCACGGCACCAGCCGCGGCCGAAAGATCGACCTGGGGTAAAGCGCGGAGTATCCAACAAGAAACGAGTCGATCATCGTTTGGTGGTTCGACAGAAACAGCGTGCCGGGCTCTCTGAACACATGCCTGCCGCCGATCACAATAGTCCGGTTGAATACCCAGAAAAGGAGCACAACGGCAACGCCCGTAATCACCTGGATCAGGACCCAGCGGGCGACCGTTACCAAACTCCGGACGAGCGCGTTTTCCGGGCCCGTGTGCCCGGGTGGCGTGTCGCTGTCTGTCATGGGCAGAGGCTAGGTTACCTGTCTATGGACGTTATTGCGCGAACGGGCGTTGGTGCTTCGGCACCCGGCCAGGCGCTGGCCCGCCTGGCCGGGGCGACTGACAACGGGGTACCGGACAACCTCGAGTCCCCCCAAATTTGGGACCTCGCCGTCGTTGGGGCTGGCCCCGTGGGCCTTGAGGCCGCAGCCCTTGGCGTCGAGGCTGGCCTTGGAACCATCGTCTTGGAGGCCGGAGAAGTGGGCGAACATGTCGCTCGCTGGGGATGGGCAGAGCTCTTTTCGCCGGCCTCAATGAACGTGGGGCCCGCCGGCATTCGGGTGCTCCTGGACAGCGGGAGCGCTCCGCCCTGGCAACCCGCTTCCGGCCCCGATGAGGTTCACACCGGGCGGCAGCTCCGCGAACGGTTCCTGCTGCCACTGGCCGACGCCCTCCGGTCGGCGGCCCGGATCAGAGACCGCACCGAAGTTCTGGCCATCTCGCGGACGTCTTTTCTCAAGGGCGATGAGATTGCGTCGCCCCGGCGGCGGGCCGAACCGTTCCGTCTCCTGGTACGCCAATCAGACGACGAGTGCGTAGTCACGGCCCGGGCGGTCTTCGATTGTTCGGGAACCTATGGCAGACCGGCGTGGGCGGGTCCGGGCGGTGCCCCAGCGGTCGGCGAGAGATCCGTATCTGACGCGATCATCCGCCATCTGCCTGACCCCCTGGGGTCGGACAAGGTCCGTTTCGCGGGGCGCAGGACGCTGGTCTTGGGCGACGGACATTCGGCCGCGACTACCGTCCTGGCCCTTTCGCGCCTGGCCGAGCAGGAGCCGGGAACCGCGTTCGTGTGGGCCACCCGGGGCGAGCGTCCGGCGCCCCTGGTTGAGTTTCCCGGCGACCCGCTGCCGGGGCGAGCTGGCCTGGCGTCGCGGGCGAATCGGCTGGCCGCGAATCCACCGACAGGGTCCGAGTGGATCCGGGGGGCGACCCTCGAAGCCGTGCGGCGCACGCGCCCACCGGCCGGGTCCGGTGCGGCCAGAATCGAGGCGCGGCTGTCTGTCTCGGGGGCGCCGCGCTGCGAGTCGTTCGACAAGGTTGTGGCCAACGTCGGCTACGAACCCGACAACAGCCTGTACCGTCAGTTGCAGGTTCACGAATGTTACGCCACGCTCGGCCCCATGAACACGAGCGCGGCTCGCATGGGTGCAGCCGGCACGGAAGACGGGAGTGAGGCGGCGGGTTCGGGCAACTGCCTTGCCGCCGGTCCGGTCGAAGCAGATTCGCTTGTGAATCCAGAACCAGATTTTTTCGTGCTTGGGGTCAAGAGCTACGGGAAGAACCCGGATTTCCTGATGCGCACGGGATACCAGCAGGCGGCGCAGGCCGTGGCTGCCGTGACCCGCGTGCTACATCCTGCGGTAGGAGGGTCCGCTCCCGCCTTCGCGCGGTGACCACCTCGGCCCCAGGACGTCGGTTGCTCTGCAATCGATACAGTTGGGGGCATTGACCACGAGCCTGGAACCATCTCGCTCGTAGACCCCCGCCGGACACAGGCTGGCGTAGAGTTCCAGGGCCCGCGGCGGTACGGTCTCGCCCACCACCAGATGTGAAGGAATGTCGTCGCGGGTCTGGTTCCCCGACAGGTAAGCTGCATCGACCTTCGAAAGGCCTCCCTGGCCCAGCTTGCCTCCGTCGCCTCCCGGCGGCAGAGTGAGGGGCCGAGCCACCGCTGCATCGTCTTCGTCCGGGGGCGAGCCCCCTGGGAAGGCACCCCCCGTCAATTGCATCACCGCCGCCTTCGCCCCGCCTCGCACGATGCCGGCTTTGAACGCCAGGCGCATGTTTCGGTTGCGGTAGATCGGCCCGTCCCGCACCGACACCCGGAGCCTCTCGTCGTAGGCGGCGAGCCCTGGTCCCGGCAGAGGCCCCCCGGTGCCGCCCGTCTCTGCCTCCGCACGCAGCGAATCGGCGATCGCCTCGGCCGCGAAAATTCCCGACCGCATCGCATAGTGGATACCTTTGAGCGACGCCACGTCCACCAACCCGGCCGCGTCGCCTGCAATGACAACTCCGTCACCGCTGAGCCGGGTGGGGATCGAGTAGTAACCTCCCTCGGGAATAGTCTTGGCCCCCCACTCCGCCACCTGCCCGCCCTTGAGGAGCGAGGCCACCCAAGGGTGGCGCTTGAACTCCTGCAGAAGGGCATGGACATCAAGATCGCGGTACGGGGCGTCCAGCCCCGCGACCATCCCGACGGCACTGAGGTTCTGTCCCATCGGGTAGATGAAACTGCCCCCAAACACATCTGGCGGAAGCGGCCATCCCATCGTGTGGATGGTCATTCCCAAATCCCGGGGAGTCTCCCAGAGCTCCTTGACGCCGAGGGCGTACGTCTGCGGTGAAGGCCCTCCGGCCCCCGAGGCCGCCAGCCAAGCCCCGGTCAGCGGTCCCCTGGCACCCTCGCCCAGTACCGTTACCCGCGCCGAAACGTCCATCGGAGGCATCCAATTGGGCCCGGGGGTCCCGTCTCGGTTGAGGCCCGCCGCCACGGTGCGCACTCCGTGAACCGCACCCGATTCCCACAACAGCGACTCAACGGGGAACCCTGGGAAAAGGCTTACGCCAAGTTCTTCGGCCTTCTCGCCGAGCCACCGGGTCATTTCGCACAGTGAAGCAGTGAACCGCCCGTGGTTGCGCATGGTGGGCGGCACGGGGAGCGGGACCCGTCCCCTCCTCGTCAGGAAGCAGACCCTTTCGCGCCCAACCGGGCCGGCAAACGGAAACTCGGAGTCGGGAAGGTCCGGGAAGAGGACGCGGAACCCCTCGGGATCGATGACGGCCCCCGACAGGCAGTGCCCGCCAATTTCAGCGGCTTTTTCCAGAACACCGATTTCGAGCCCTGCCAGCGGCCCGCCCGAAGCCCGGTCGCTCCGGACCAGCTGTCCGAGACGGATGGCACCGGCCAGGCCTGCCGGTCCCGCGCCGACGAAGAGCACATCGACAGGGGTCGCGTCGGGAGCCGGGAGCTCCTGCCTCAGGAATCGGTCCGTATCCAGGGGCGGCATCCAAGGGGCGGCCTGAAGCGCCATCAGTTCCTCCTGGCCCGCAGGGCACCGGCGTTTTCCAAGATCTCCAGCACGGGCTCCAGGGGGAGGGCCCGAACGGTGCGCCCCTGGTGCCCAGTGACCGTTGTCGCGGCAAACAGCGAGTTGACCACAGCCTCTTCGGTGGCCTCGACCACCGCTGCGAAGAGCCGCGACAGCACACCGCCGGACCTCACCGCCCCGCCAAGGCCAACCGAAAAGGCGATTGCGTAGTCACCCGAGCCGTGCGACATCCAAGACCCCGTTCGGGCGATCCCCAAGAAAGCCCGGTCGGCCAGCCTGGTGAGTTCTCGGTGGGCCAGCGGCACATCGGTGGCGATGACGATCATCACCGATCCGTCGCGGTCGCCGCGTCGAGATTCGGTTTGGCCTTCGTCGGCCCCGGCGTCCGCGGCCCTGCGGGCCAGACTGTCGCCAACGGCCACTCCGTTAATCGTCAGAGGGCCCCCGTAGTTGGTCTGGACCAGCACACCGACCGTGGCACGCAAACCGTCCGGCAGTGGCACCAGTCTGGAGGCCGTGCCGATACCACCCTTCCAGCCCAGCGCCCGCGTGCCGGTGCCGGCTCCAACCGATCCCTCGGCTACGGGACCCGAGACAGCCGTTCGCAGTGCTTCCCGGACGTGGTCGGGCCCGACGGGACGCAGACGAATGTCGCTGAGATATCCGTCGTTCGTCTCACCGACCACGGGGTTCATGGAACGGACCTCTGCGTTGGCGGGGATCGAGAGGAGCGTGTCCAGAAGTGCGTCCGCCGCGCGGAACACGCTGAGGGTGCCGGTCAGGAGGACCGGCGTCTCCAGCTCTCCCAACTCGTTGACCTGGGTGATGCCGACCAACTTGCCAAACCCGTTGCCGACCGAGATGGCCGCGGGCACCCGGTCTTCGAACAAGTTCCCCGCCCGGGGCACCACCGCGGTAACCCCTGTTCGCACCGAATCGCCCCGCCAGACAGTCGAATGACCCACCATCACGCCGTCTACATCGGTGATGGCGTTGTGCGGCCCGGTTGGCAGGCGGCCAATCACCAGCCCCACTTCGCGCGCCCGGGGGCGTTCGGAGTGGTCCTGTGCGGCCTCAACCGCCGCCGCTGCCAAGAAGACCGCGAGGGCGGTCTGCACGGCCAGGCCAGCGGATGGCAGCCCTGGCGCCGCAACCCCGCGGCGGCACCAGGCTGAGCGGGCGAATATTCTAGGAACCTTCCTGCACCGTCACGGTGACGATGTAGTCAAGGTCCGGGAAGTTGGCGTCGAGGTAGGCATTCCCCTCCTGCATGATGCGGCCCTGGTTGGGGGCCTGTGGTCCGTCCGCGGCCCTCGTAAACGCGTCGACCACTTCCATCCCCGAAATGACCTCGCCTACCGGCGCGAACCCGCTCTCGTCCAGGAAGCTGTTGTCGCCGTAGTTGATGAAGAGCTGGGTGGTACGACTGTTCGGATTGCTGGTGGCCGCGAACGTCAAACGACCGCGCGTGTTGCTCTCGAGCACGGGATCGTCTTGGATACTCGATCCACCCCAGTTCGCGTTTACCGCGGGATCTCCGTTCAGGCCGAACTGCGCGACGAATCCGTCAACCACGCGGAAGAACCGCGCATCGTCATAGAACCCGTGCCTGGCAAGGTTGTAGAGGCGGTCGGCCCCCCTGGGGGACCATGCGCGCGTGACCTGAATCGTCACTTCGCCCCTGGACGTTGCCATCGTAAGCGAATAGGAGTCAGGTGCAGGTGCGTTCATCTCGGGCGAATCCGGCGACGGGATACTCCGGGGAGCGCTCCCCCCGTTCCCGGCACCCGCATTACCGCCCGCGTCGTCTTCCAGCGCGTCGGCAGCCGCGGCTCCCTCGCCGGCCGATGCCGCGGCATCGCCGTCGGAGGCACCGTCGCCGCCCGAACACCCCTGCAGAAAGGCCAGCGAAATGGCTGCGCTGAGGGCACCGCCGGCTGGGCTGATTCGTATCATCTGTATCCTCTCAAGTTTCCGGTCGCCTCCCCCCGGGAACTTGCGGGGTTCAGCTGGTCCTGGGTACTGCAATGGCCTTGTAGATCACGGGTATCGCCAGTAACACAAAAAACGTGCTGGAAAGCAGACCGCCCATAGTCGCCAAGGCAAGCGAATTCCACAAGTTCGCGCTTTGGGAGGGAGAAAACAGTACCAGAGGCAGCAGACCCATCACCGTCGTCGCGGTAGTCATGAGGATCGGACGGACCCTCTCCAGCGTGCCGCGGACAATTGCGTCGCGAGCCGGAAGCGTTTTCCGGAGCTGGCCAATGTGATACACGACCAATATGGCGTTATTCACCACGATACCGCCCATCATGACAGTGCCAACCAGGGCAGTCCGGTCGAACACGGAATCGGTGTAGAAAAAAATCAGGAAAACACCGATGAGCGCAAACGGGATGGAGCAAAGCACAACCAGCGGTGCCCTCAGAGACTCGAACAGGGCCGCCGTGACCATATAGATGAGGGACAGTCCGACAAGCACCAACTGCCAAACCTGAATCTGCTCCTCCCGGGTCCAGCTCACCGTGTCTTCTTCCAGGAAATAGCCCGGCGGGAGCTCGACTTGGGCAAGGATGGTTTCGCGCAGCATGTCGGCCAGCCGGCGGGAACCCCTGACTTCCCATGAAACGGTGCGCTCGTACTGCTGGTCTTGCCTGAGAATCTGAGCCAGGACCTCCCTCTCTCCGACATCGGCCACGTTGCCGAGCGCCACTTCGCCGTCAGGCGTCGGCACTCGCATCTGTTGAAGGTCAAACAGGTCGAAGTCGCGGTATCCCTCGGTCTTCACCGCATACCGGACCTCTTCCCCGCCGATGCGCAGTCTCGCGGCCGCCTCTGATACCCTGGCGTTCGCGCCCACGTACCGAAGCATGTCCCGGACGGAAACCGGGTACTCGGCCAGACGTTCGCGGTCCGGCCGGACGTAATACTCGAATTCGCGGGCACGGCTGGATCCGCCGGAGGCATTGGGATTGACGTTCCGCACCCGCGCAATTCCTCTCAGGGACTCCGCCAGGTCTTCCGCGATTTGCTGCACGGTCAGGTAGTTGTACCCCAGGATCTTCGCCCGGGATGACGGAATTGAGGAGGCACCCATCCCGCTCATGAATGCCGGCCCCTGCCCGACCACCGACACTTCCACGCCCGCAAACAACCTCCCGTAGCTGACCAGGGACTGGTGTACCGAAGCCGGGATGCTGGTATAGGTCAGAGCGTCCGGGAAGAACGCCACAATGCGCCCGAAAGTCGGCCACACCTGCGACTCGAAACGCTCGACCCCGGGTTCCGCCTGGAGCCTCGATTCAAAACGGCGGATCAGCTCGTCCGTGCGTTCGAGCCCGGCCCCCCTCGGGAAGCGCACCGTCGCCACGATCGAGGTGCCGCTCGCTCCACCCTCGGGCCACGTCGCCCCCCGGTACACGTTCTCGTCAAACAGGTACCAGCTCCCGTAGAGGCATGCCGCGCAGATCGCCAACACGCTTCCTGGTCGCGCCATCCCCCATTCCAGCATGGCTCGGTAGAAGCGGATGTAGGCGGGGTCGGTGCCGGCCGGTGCGGTGGCGCGCCGCCTGGACGCCAGCCGGGCAGACAAAGCAGGGACGAAAGTGAACGCCACCGCAAGACTGGCCAATATCGAGAACCCCACTGCGTAGGCGAGGGGCAGGTAATAGACCCTCAGGTCTCCCTGAAGGAAGATGAAGGGGACGAGAACCACCGCCGTAGTCGCCGTTGCGGCAAGCACTGGCAACCACACTTGCCGGGCTCCGTCAACCGCGGCCAGGGCCCGCGGTTTCCCCCTCTCGCGGTGCCTGTCGACGTTTTCCATCACGACTATGCCGTTGTCCACCACCAACCCAAATCCCCAGGCCAGCCCGGCCATCGTGAGGAGGTTCAGAGTCAGACCCGCGACGAACAGGAGATTGACGGCGATCAGGACGCAGAAGCCGATGGTCAGGAAGATCACCGATACGGCCGCGATCGACCGCAGGAATACGACCAGGACCAAGAAAATGACAAGAGCCGAGGCGATCGCGCGGAGCCGGAGGTCGCCGAGCTGCGCCGCGATCCGCTCGCTCCGGTCCCGCAGGAGGCGCAGCTCCAGGCCCGGAGGAAGTCCCGAAACCAGTTCCTCCATGCGGGCCCTTACCGCCCCGGCTACCCGGATCTCGTTGGCCCCGGTTCGCCGGTCCACGGTCAGAGTGACCGCCGGATGCCCGTTGACCCGCGTGTAGCCGGTGGGCTCGGCCGTCCCGTCCCGCACCCGGCCCAGGTCACCCACCCGGATCACCCCGCCGGGCCCGGACCTGACCACAATGTCTTCGAGTTCGGCGGGTTCCAGCGCGCGGGTGCGCACCGACACGGCCCACCGCCGGCCTTGGAGTTCTACCGAACCCGGTGCCCTGGGCTGGGCCAGCTCAAAAATCCTCTGGCCCACCTCGCCCGGAAGAATGCCAAGGGTCTCGAGCAGGTCCCGGTCGAGTTCTACGGTGACCTCTCGCTCCTGGGCGCCCGCCACCGTTACTTCGGCCACTCCTGCCATGGCGCGGATCGTCGGGGCGACCTGCTCCTCTGCAATCTCCCCGAGGCGGGCGGAAGTATGTGGCCCGGTCAGTTGAAACGAGAGCAGGGGCAGTTCGCTGCCGCGGAACTCAACCGGCACGAACTCCGAGACGGTCGGTACGACGAACGGGGGCATTTCGTCCATTACCGAGGCGATTCGTTCCGACAATTCCAGTCTGGCGAACTCCATGCGGGTGTCCCGCTCGAATTCCACCGATATGGAAGCTGAGGAACCGCTGCCCCGGCTTGTCGCGGCCGAAACAGAGATGATCTTTTTCACGCCCCTCACCTGCTGTGCGACCGCCTCCAGCGGTGCCGTGACCGCTGCCTCCATGGCCTCTGGCGACGCTCCGGGCCAGCTGGCCCGCACGGTCAGGCTGGGCAGCGCCACATCGGGCAAATCCTCGAGGGGGATCGAACGGAAACTGAAAACTCCCAGCGCGAGCAGCGCCGCGTAGACCGACGCCGCGGCGACCGGCCTTTTCACCGAAAGGCCGATCATGTGTGGCTTTCCCGGCCCACGCTGACGCCGGGATTGACCGCCAGCGAATAGACGACCGGTACTACCAGCAGCGTCAGGAATGTCGCCGAGAGAAGGCCTCCGATCACGGCCACGGCCAGCGGCGCCCTCAGGTCAGCGCCGGCACCGATTCCGAGCGCCAGAGGGATCAGACCCGACACGGTGGTGGCGGTTGTCATGATGATCGGGCGAAGCCGAAGCTTCCCCGCCTCCATAATGGCCTCGCGTTTGCCCTTTCCTTCGCGGCGGCGGCGGTTGATGAAGTCGACCTTGATGATCGCGTCGTTTACCACAATCCCGATCAGAATCACCATCCCGATCCCGCTCATCGCGTTTATTCCGCCCCCGGTGATCCAAAGGGCGAAAACGGCGCCCGCCGCGGCCAGCGGAACTGCCGCGAGTACTACCAACGGCTGGACCACGGACTCGAATTGGGCCGCCATTATCAAGAACACCAGGGCCAGGGCCAGCCCGAATGCGAACTGGAGCGAAGCGAAACTGCGCTGCATTTCTTCGTTCCGGCCTCCAACCTGCACGGTCGTCAGCGGGGGCCTGGGCACATCGACGACCGCGGCCCGCGCCGCCTCCGCGGCTTCGGCTAGGCCGACGCCGACCACGTTGGCCAGCACCTGAACCGTCCGGCTCTGGTTCTCCCGGCGGATTTCGACGGGCCCGAACCCCTGGCTGACTTCGACCAATTCCCCGATCGGGACTCCACGCAGCCGAAGTGCCAGCACGCTGGAAAGGTCGGCGCGGCTCTGCTCGGGAATCACGGCGCGGATGGTCACCTTCCGCTGGAATTCCGAATAGAAGGTCGCGGCCTCGGCGCCGCGCAGGTACTGCTCGATGGCGTTGGCCACTTCGCTGACGGCAATGCCGTGACGAGCCGCCGCCTCGCGGTCTACCTCGATCAGGAGTTCGGGCTGAGTCCGGTCGAAGTCCACGCGTACATCCGCCAACTGGGGCAGCGCCTCCAGTCGGTTGGCTACTTGCCGGGCGATATCGGCCAGTTGGTCTATCTCGCCGGTCTGCACACGAACCGCCAGATCGGCGTCTCCCAGCGCCAGGGCGCGGCCCAGTGAGGTGGCGCGGCCCGCGTTGAAAGAGATCGCACCCGCGGTAACCCCGGCCCCGGCCAGCCGCTCGCGGAACCGGGCGATCAACTCGGCCGACGGGGGGCCGCCGGCCGCGACCTCCACATCCAGCGCCGCGCTGTTCAGTCCAGTGAGCTCGTGGGTCTGGAGCTCGGTTCCCTGTGCCCGCCCCACCCTGGAGAACACGGCTGCCACGCCATCGAGTTCCAGGGCCGCCGACTCCGCCGCGGCGGCCACCCGGTCGGTCTCCGCCAGCGGCGTGCCCCTGGGCAGTGTGATCTCCGCCCGGAACTGCCTCTCGTCCACCACCGGCATCAGCGAGCGCGGCAGCGACTGACCCGCCAGTACTGCTCCGACCAAGCTGGCGAGGGCCAGAAGAAGCACAGTCGGGCGGTGGCCGAGCGACCACGACAACGTTTTTTCGTACCCGAAGGCGAACGCGTCGAACATGCGGTCGAAGAGCCGAAAAAAGGGCCCGGCCAGCCAGGCTATGAGGCGAGCCACCCCCCGCAGCCCCTCCAGCAGCGTGCGGCCGACAAAATCCGCAAAAAAAGCGGCGGCTCCCGGCATCCCCGTGAACCCCTGCGGGAAATCTCTTGCCCGTTGCGGAGCGTCCCCGGGAGTGCCCTGCCGCTCGTCCAGGACCGGCGCCCCTCCACGCAGTGCCACCCGGTGGACGATGACCGGCAACAGGGTCAGGGCCACCAACAGCGACGCCAGCAAGGAAAAGGCCACGGTCAGCGAGAGGTCCCCGAACAGCGCTCCCGCGACACCCTCGACGTATACCACGGGCCCGAAAACCGCGATCGTGGTTAGCGTGGAGGCAGTGATGGCCGGTCCGACCTCGCTCGCCCCGCCCGCCGCGGAATCGAACCGGCCGGCCCCTTCCTGTTCGCGCCACCGGAAGATGTTCTCCAGCACGACAATGGAGTTGTCGACCAGCAACCCAACTCCCAGCGCCAGTCCCCCGAGCGACATGATGTTGAGGCTCACGTCGAACCAGTAACACAGTCCGAAGGCGGCCGTCACCGACAGGGGAATCGCGGTGGCTACCGCCGCCGGATACCTTGCATCGCGCAGGAACAGGAACAGCACCAGGAATGCCAGCACCGCGCCGAACATGAGCGCAGACACCACGTTGGCTATCGCGTCTCGAATGAATCTTGCCTGGCTCGAGGCCACCGCAATGGAGAGCGCCGGGAACTCCTCCCGGAGCTGGTCAGCAGCCGCGGCGACCCGCTCCGCCACGCGAACCGTGTTGGACCCGCCTTCTTTGAAAATCTGAAGGCCGAGGGTGGGCTCGCCGTTGAACCGGGCGATGGTTTGGAGTTCGGCGATGGTGTCGCTCACGGTGGCGACATCCCGCAGCCGGACCAGGGCGGGTGGGCCTCCGGCTTGCCCGGCGCGCGTGCGGTGTACTACCACGTCCAGAAACTGGTCGATCGACTCGAACTGCCCCAACGTGCGGAGGCTGTATTCGAACCGCCCCCGGTTGATTACGCCCCCCGGTGCGTCGTAATTGGCCGCGTCAAGGGCGTCCGTGAGCGCGGCCAGCGATACTCCGTGGGCGTCCAACCGGGCCGGGTCGGCCGTGACCAGGATTTCCCGCTCGGGGCCGCCCGTTACGGACGCAAGCGATACACCTTCCAGCTGTTCCAGCCGCCTGCGCAGGACGGCATCCGAGAGCTGCTTCAGCGTGCGAAGATCGGCCCCGCTCACGGCCAGCGTCATGATCGGATCGCTTGCCGGGTCCGAGCGCAGGATTGTGGGTCGGCCGGTCCCCTGGGGAAGTCTGTCG
The DNA here is from genome assembly GCA_021295785.1 of Gemmatimonadota bacterium. Taxonomy (GTDB): domain Bacteria; phylum Gemmatimonadota; class Gemmatimonadetes; order Palauibacterales; family Palauibacteraceae; genus Palauibacter. Next base: position 154,702 of record JAGWBR010000002.1, on the reverse strand, counting down.
ATCAGGTTGTCGAGACGTTCCCGGGTGTGGAGCGCCGCGAATTCCATGTCCGCGCCCCAGGCGAACCGCAACGTCACGAGCGACTGGCCTTCCTGCGACCGGGAAGTCAGCCCCGCTGCTCCCGGCACTGCATAGAGTGCTTGTTCGATCGGCTCGGTTACATATCGCTCAACTTCCGAGGGTCCCGCGTCGGGATATGACGTCCAAACCGACAACGAAGGGAACGAGATGTCGGGCAGCAGGTCGATCGGAAGCCGGCTGAACGACACCCCCCCCACCACGGCGATCCCAAGGAACAGCATCGCGGTGGCGACGGGCCGCCGGAGCGAAAGACCGGGCAGCGACACCTTCCGGCTACGGTTGCCGGGCAGAAACGGGAACGGTGTTGCGCGCCACGGTCCCGTACTGGCTCAGATCGCCCCAGGCGATCAAGTAGTCGAACCGCAAGTTCAGCAACTGTAGTTCGGCGGTTGTCACTTGGTCCACAGCCTGCTGGAGGCGTGTGAAATCGACAGTCCCATTCTGGTACAACTCGCGTGTCATGTCCAGCCGCTGCCGGGCGATCTGGGCACTTCGTCGCGCCAGTTCAAGGGTCCCCGACACTTGGGCGATTTGCCCGACGGTTGCGCGGACTTCCTGCTCGATCTCAAGTCGCCGCTGGAACAGGCGGTCCCGGGCCTGCGCCCGCATTTGGCCGGCCCGAGCCAACTCGGTCTCGCGAGTGAACCCGTCAAAGAGCTGCCAGCTGGCGCTGAGCGAGAATCCCGAACTGAGGTCGTCCGGGGTGAACTGGAAAAACGGACTCCCCAGTTCGAAGCTCTGGCCCCGCCCCATGCTGAACCCGGCCGAAATGATCGGCAGGTACCGAGACCTGGCCGTCCACGAGTCGGCCGACGCGGCGGCGAGCCGGGCCTGCAGCTGCAACAACTCCGGATCACCGGTCAAGGCTTCCCGCACCAGGGCCTCCGCGGCTGTCGGGTCGAATGCCGGCATTTCTCCGGTGTCGCTCAGATGCACGCTCAGACCCTGCTCCGGGGTGAGTCCCAACAGCGTGGCCAGCGCCGTAAGCGACTGTTCGAACTGGGCGGTTGCCGTAGCCACGTCAACCCGGGCCCTGAGCAGGTTGCTCTCGGCCGACAATACGTCCAGTCGCGAAACGGCGGCGATTTCGTACCTGCGCTGCGTAACGCCGAGTTCGCGTTGGCGGTCAGACACCTGCTCGCTCGCCAGCCGAAGCTGCTCCTGGCGCCGGAGAGCCGTGTAGAACTGCCTCTTGACCGCGGCCGCCACGGACGCCTGGCGGTCGTCCAACCCGCGCTGAGCCGCTCTGAGGTCGGCGGCGGCTCGCTCCAGGTTGGTGAACCGGCGCGCGTCGAACAGTGTCCAAGAAAAATTCAGCCCCTGCGAGGCGGACTGGGATCCCGACTCCAGTGGCTCGGAGAGTACCTCGGTCTCCCCCACGGCCGCCTGGTAGGTGGTCCGCGTGAAGGTGCTCCGGTTGAAGGACATGCTGGCCGATGCGGCCGGCAAGAAGTCCGTGAGCGCCTGGCGTCGCGACAGCCCGGCCACATTCGCCTGAGACCTGGCTATGGAAAGGGCCGGACTGTTGCCCAGGGCGATTTCGACCGCCCGATTGACGTCCAACGTGTCGGGGAGCTGCGCCCGGGCGGGGCCGGCGGCTGTGGTGCCCACAAGGAGGCAGCCAACCGCCGCGCCGACCAACGGTGCCGGGCGGATCACCGCGGTTGGATTTCGGCTTGCCCGGCCACCTCGCCGATGTTTCGTGCCACGATCCGAGCAGCATGGCTCAGGGTCACGTGGCCGCCAACCAGAACCAGATCGCCGGGTGATGGCACGAACGTCTCGTCCAGGGGGTCGGGCGAGGCAACGAGCTCAATGTGAGTGTCGTTCTCAAATCCAGTCGTCACGTATTCCCACATGGCGAGCCCCTCGGAGTCACCGGGAGCTGACGGCTCAAACCGGAACACCACCTGCCTGCGGTTGCGCTCGACTATCGCCTCTTTGGGGACGAACACCCGGTCTTGCAGTTCGCGCCCGGCGATCTTGACGGAACCAGGCATCCCGGGCAGGATCATGGCCTCCGGGTTACGCAGGCTGACGGTCACCCTGGCCGTCCGCGAGGCTTGGTCGATGAGCGGATTGATGCTGGTGACGCGTCCCGCGAACACTTCCCCGGGGAGCGCCGGGAAAGTGGCGGTTGCCGAACGGCCCACCTCAAGCAGCGGCAGATCGGTGTGCAGTACTTCAGCGTCGAAATCGACGGTTGAGAGGTCAACCAGTACGGCCACGGAATCGCCCGCTCGCACCCGACTCTGCTCCGCCACGCCGTAGTTCGCCACGATTCCGGCGAAGGGTGCCGTGATTCGGGTTTTCGCGAGTTCGTACTCGGCCTCCGCGAGGGCCGCCTCGCGTTGTTCCAGACCGGCCCGGACGCGGGCGCGGGCCGCCCGCTCGGCGCGGATGTCGTCGGGCAGTTCTTCGTCGAACAGGACCCGGTCCTCGTAGTCGGCACGGGCCTGTTCCAGGTTCGCCCGCGCCTGAAGCACCCTTAGTTCGTATACCTCGGATTCGAGTTCAAGCAACAGATCGCCCTCGGCGACTCGCTCGCCTTCGCCGACCGGGACTTCCACGGCCACGCCCTCGACCAGAGCGTGCAGATCGGCGCTGCGACGGGCGGCCGCCTCCCCTGCCGCCTGGACGAACAGAGTGAACACCCCATGCCGAGCTTCGGCCACTGATACCGGAAGTTGGAGTGCAGGTTGCTGGAGTTGGCCGGCCAAACCCTGTTCAGGGGCGACCTCGGTTGTCGAGTCAATCGAAATGCCGGTGGGCGAACTCCAACCCGGGGTACGGCTATCGGGTTCGGACCGCAAACGGTCCAGGATGCCGTATACGGCGGCACCCACAACCAGCAATACCGCGATCGTGACCCAGTGGCGCTGTTTCATTCCGGCGTCCTCCCCCTGCGGGTTTTCCTGTGTGAATTGTCGCGGGTCCGGGACCCAGGCGTTTACCCTCTTCTCAGGAACGGCAACGGAGGTTTGCGGAGCACTTCCCTGTTGCCAGTCATCCCCACCAACACCGACAGGCCCGTCAGTGCAGCCCAGACAACGGCCAGTGTGCCCCATTCGGGATCATCAAAACGGAGAGCCCCAAATGCCAGCAACGGACCCGCAGCAACCGCGGAAAGAGCGAGACCCGCAGCTGCGGCCAGCGTCCCCAGTGCCGCGAATTCCGTCACCAACACAGCTGCCACCTGCCCCTTGGCAGCGCCCAGCGTGCGGAGCAACGCAGCCTCCGCCTCCCGGGCCCGGCGCGAACCCGCCAGCGTGGCAACAAGCACAATCGCGCCGACCAAAGCGGTGAACGCCGCCAGGAACGTCACGGCGGCGCGTGCCGCCGCCATGCCGCGACGGAACAGGTCCATCGCCCAGCTGAAGTCGATGATGATCACGTTCGGGAACACAGATGCAATCTGGCGTTGAACTATCATACTGGTCTCATAATCAGGTATGTCGATCAGCGCCGATTCCTCGCCACCCCCCAGTTCTGCAAGGCCCGGTGCCGGCCGAAAGTTGCCCGCCACGGCCCCTGAACCGGCAGCCAGGTTCCCAATTCCGCCAATTTCGCCGGGCGGATCCTCGATTTCCTGCAAGCTGACCACCTCGGCAACGATGCGCCGTTCGCGGGCTCGCCAGATGATCGTGTCTCCCACTTCCGCCCCGAGCTCACCGGCTATCGTGGCGTCCAGCGACATTATCGTAACGATGTCCGCAGGTGGCTCGTCCGATTCAGATGCCTCGTCCAACTCGATTGCCTCGTCTGGCCCGTCCGGCCTGACCGGCTCTACTGACGGGGCGGGCGAGTCGCCGGACTCCCACCAGGCACCATCCACGATTGCCACACCGGGGGGTCGATCATCGTTCATCGAAATCCGGTAAGTCCGCAAGACGGCCTCTTCGGTTACCCCGGCACCGCTGTCTGCGGCCAGCTCCTCCGCGGGGCGGCCGCCGACCTCGGCAACCCGGGCCCCGACCGAACCCAGTTGGACAAAAGCGATGTCGCGCTCCGTGTTGTCGGGGAACAGAGCCTTGATACTGTCCAGCTGGCCGGGTTCGAGGTTGGCCACGAGCACGTCGGCCAAGTCAGCGCCGCCACCCAACTCGAAGACCCGTTTCACTCCGGCCTCCATGGTAACCACCAGCCCGAGCACGAAGGCACCGGCACCCATGGTGATGGTCACGCTGAGCGTCTGGTTGCCAGGGCGGAACAGATTGGATAACCCCTGACGGAGCGCGAACCAGCCCTTCCTGGGAGTGAGACGCCGGGCCAGCGCAGTTACCGCCCATCCCGACAGGCTCAGTGCGCCCAGGGTACCGAGCAGCACGCCCCCAAACAGGGCCCCGACCTGCCAAACGGGCGCGGCAACGAGCCACACAGCCGGTATCGACAGGCCCGCCAACAACCTGATTACCCAGGCCCACACATCGCCCTTTGCTCTGGAACTCTTTACGCCGGAATCGCGCCGGAGGGCCTCAAGCGCGGAGACCCCTCTGACCTGAAGCAGCGGGAACGCCGCAAAAGCCGCCGCCACCCAGATTCCCATGCCCGCCCCGGCCATCATCGCCCGACCCGATGGTCGCGGAGAGATATCCACGGGCAGCCAGCCCTCCAAGGCCGCCCCAAGCAGTGTCTGGACGCCGAATCCGAGAGCGATCCCCACAACCGCCCCCCCCGCCCCCAGCGCCAGCGCCTGCACCATGTATGCCCAAAAGGCCGTCCACTGCCCGCTTCCCAGGCACCGAAGCACGGCGATCGACCGGCGCTTTTCCTTCACATACAGGTGGACCGAACTGGCAACTCCGATCCCGCCCAGCAGCAGGGCCACCAGTCCCACCATGGCCAGGAGTTCGCCGAGGTTTTCCACAACGGGCTGGACTTCGGCGATGACCTCCTCCGTCACCGTGATGCGCACCTCTTCTTCTTGGTAGGCCTCCTTGAACCGGGGAGCCTCCGCCGGGTCCGAAAACGCGATTCGGTACTCGGGGGCGCGGCTGCGTGCCGCAGGCGCGCCGTCGGCCGGGGCGGTCTCGTCGAGTCGCGTGTACACGTTCGGCATCAACATGCTCAGGACAGCTACCCCGCCGGGGATTCGGGAGACGCCGGCCACAACCTGGTATTCCTCCGCCCCCAGCATGATCGTGTCACCCGGCGCGATTCCGAGCTGGGCCATGAGTGGCCGGTCCACGAACGCCTCTCCCGGCTGGATCTCTCCTGTCCAGAGACCAGGGGGATCCGTTTGGACATTTCCGAAAAACGGGTAGCCCGGCGAGAACCGGTTCGTCATGGCGATTCTCGGGGTGCCTCCGGTCTTGCCGCGGGCCATGCCCCCGAAGCCTGCGACTTCCACTGCAGCGACCCGTGCACCTGCTGTGCGGAGAGAATCCAGGACCGGGGTCATCCGGTCGGCCGCGTCGCCGCGCAGGGTCACCCTGGCGTCGTAGCCCGTGGTCTCGCGCACCCCGTCAGTGATTGCGCGAGAGACGTCGTCCCGGACCGACTGGATCGAGACGATAGCCGCCACCCCCACCGCCGTGGAGAGCATGTAAACGCCGACTCGCCGTGCCGCGCCCTTTACCTCACGCTTGGCCAGCAGCAGGGCGAACCGCCGCCCGCGTCGCGAACCGCGGCTGCGGGAATCCGAGGTCATGAGCGCCCCTCGTCGGAGCGCCGCCCGTCAAAACCCGACGCGCCGTTGGATCCGCTGCCAGCGCGGTCCGCCACCACCCGCCCCCCTGACAGGCTGATCACCCGCTCCGCCCGCTCGGCCAACTCCAGATCGTGCGTAACCATGACCAGCGTAGTGCCTGACTCACGATTCATCTGTTCGAGCATTGCCGCCACGCCCAGACCCGTCTCGTGATCCAGATTGCCCGTCGGTTCGTCGGCGAACAGGATCCGGGGCTGGTTCGCAAACGCCCTGGCCAGCGCAACCCGCTGCCGCTCGCCGCCGGACAGCTGGGCCGGGTAGTGCCCCTCCCTTCCCCCCAACCCGACGCGTTCCAGGAGGGCCCTGGCACTGTCCGCCGCCTTTTTGGCGCGGCCGGTCAATTCAAGCGGCACCAGTACGTTTTCCAGGGCCGTGAGCGATGCAAGCAGATGGAAAGTCTGGAATACAAACCCCACGTTTTCGGCTCGGAACCTGGCCTTCTCGTCCTCGCTCATCGCGGTGAGGTCCTGATCTTCCAGCAGAACACGGCCCGCCGACGGCGCGTCCAGACCCGCCAGGAGGCCGAGCAGTGTCGTTTTTCCGCTACCCGACGGTCCCACTACCGCCGAAAGGGATCCAGACTCGAAGGTCAGTTCCACGTCCTTGAGCACTTCGAGCGGCAGGCCGCCACTCATGTAGGTCTTGCCCAGCCCTTGAGCCTTGATCACTGCTTCCCCCTTGCACACCCTGGTTGGGTCAAATACCCCTATTGAATCAGGCACCCGTGCCGGGTTAGACACCCTTGCGGCTGCCTCGGTAAGTTCTGCCGCGGCCGCTTGGCCGCATGCAGGGGCGGTTCGCGTGCCTTTGAGACACGCGAACCTTGCGGGGGATGCCGGAGGAGGGACTCGAACCCTCAAGGGCCGAAGCCCACCGGATTTTGAGTCCGGCGCGTCTGCCAATTCCGCCACTCCGGCACGAGGTGACGGCACTCGGCCGCCCGTCGTGTTAACAGAGACGTCAGGGACCAGACCAAGGTAACAGGAAGGAAACACGACCGACCGCATGACCGCGCCGCCCTCCGCCAACCACAACTCCGCCAACCCGACCGCTGATCCCGCTACGACTAAAGGCGCCGTCCGGATTCGAACCGGAGTAGGGGGCTTTGCAGGCCCCTGCCTAGCCACTCGGCCACGGCGCCGACTTGTGCGAAGTCTACCCGCGGAAAGTCGCATAGTAAAGGCGCGCGCGGTTTGGAGCCGGGGGGGCGCACAGCCGTCCGGCGCCATGGCCGGACGATCGCCGCTGGCCGCACTGCTTGTCGGATTGGCGGCCGCGGCCATCGCCGGGGCACCCCCGGTGACCGCGCAGGACCAAGACGCCAGACTCCCCGAAACGGGCCAACTCTGGTTTCAGATGACCGGGGTCTTGCTGAATTGGAACTCTCAGTTCGCCGAGGGAAGCGACAGCATCCTCGACGGAGAGCGCGAGCCGCTAACCTCGCACTTTGACGGCGACCTGTCGGCGCGGCTTTATCCGTCGGCCTATCTGAGCGAAGACTTCAACGTCGGGGCCGCGGCGTTGGGAATCCCGGTGCTGGAAGACGGAGACCTGACCCTGGGTGACATGGGATTCTCGACGATGAGGGCGCAGGAACGCGTACTCGGGCTTGGGCTGGAGTACGGGGTGTTTGACTGGCTCAGCGTTGGACTTCGGGCTCCGTTCCGTCACACCGACGTCGAGACCACCCTGCACTTCGATTCGACCACCGCGGCCTTCACCTGGGGCGATTTGGCCATCGAGAACCAGCAGCAGTTCCTGAACGGAAGCGCGGACGCGCTGACCCAACTTCAGGCTCTTATTGACGGCGGAGCGTTGGTTGGCCCCGATTTGGAGGCGGCTTCGGCGTTACTGGCCGGAAGCCAGGCATTCTTCGGGGCGATTTCGGACATGGCACAGCCCGACCGGGTCTTTCCGGTGCGGCAGAGTCTGAGGGGCTTGCTGCTCCTTGCGAATCTGGGGCAGCTGCAGGAGGAGTTCGGGGCGCTGGGCATTTCGTTGCCCGACATGGATTTGGTCCAACTCGCCGGGGAAGCCAATCTGATGCGGATTTTTGAGGATGGTTTCATTCGAGCCGAGGTGCCCGGACGGGCACGGAACGGTATTTCGGTGGGAGCGTTGGAGTTCTCGGCGCGGCTGCGTGCGGTGGACCAGATCAGCCGCCGAGGCGAAGATCGCGGGCCCGGCTTGTTTCGTTTCCGAACGGCGGTCGGCGGTCTGGTCCGCATGCCCACGCGCGATCCCAACGGCGCGCCGATTCACGATCCAGACAATTTCCTGGACATTCCCGTCGCCAGCGGTCACCCGGAGCTTGAGTTGACGCTGTATCAGGACGTGCTCATCGGGAAAACGGTCTTTCTGCGGTTCCGCGGACAGTACACGATGCGCCGGCCGGTCGCGGCCGTCCTGCGCGTGGCACCGCCCGATCAGCCCTACGCCCACGAACGATTGAAACGCATCATGAACATCTACCCGGGTGATGTGCTTGCCCTGCAGGTGCGGCCGTCGCTGTTGATCGCCCAGGGGTTCAGCGCGGGGCTGGACTACGACTACTACTCGGTCCCGGCTACCAGCTACGAGTTGATTGAGCCGCTTGAGGGGCTTTACGCGGGGATCGACGCCAGCGAACTCTCGCTTGAAACCACCCAGACGCGGCACCGGATCGGGCTGGGGTTTGTACTGGACATAACGGAAGCTCGGGGCCGGGCCAGCGACAGGACCGCGGGACCAACCCGGAACCCATGGCAGTTCGCGGTCTCGATACGGCGTGCGTTTTCGGGTTCAGGGGGACGTACCCCCACCTCACATCATTTTTCGGTGGCTATCAGGACTCCGATTGCCCTCTTCTAGTTCTAGTCGCGCCTCGGTTGAACTTTCGCCGATAGCGCCGCGTCCAGAGCACAATCGCCGGCACGCCGAAAACCGTAGGCAGGATCCAGGGGACGATGGCGAGTGCCCCCTCGATCTCGTAGGCCCAAAGTCGCTGGGCCCCGAAGACGATGAACGCGGTGTGGAACGCGATGCCGCCCCCGAGCATCGAGGCCAGGTGGCTGTAGAACCAGCCCATGCGCTCGCCGCGCGGATCGCGCATCAGCCGCAACATGCGACGGCCCGTGAAGAGGCCGATGGGGCTCATTCCCAGCAGGATCGGCGAGACGTCGGACCACACCGCCAGCCCGAAGCCGACGACGAAGATGCTGCCGGCCATCGACGCCCAGGCGAGCGCCTCGTGGGCGGGCGTGCGCAACTTCTCCGGTGCTCTCCGGGTCGCCAGGACGCGCAGGCCCTGCCGTACCATGACGAAGGTCACCACGCCCAGATAGCCCAGGAGGACTGCGAACGCGTAACGCTCGGGTTGTTCCGCGACGCTGATCCCCATGTACCGATAGGAGACGATCCGGCTTGGCGCCGCGATGATCGCCGACAGCGTCACGACATACGCGCACCAGGCGTAGGCGCGGCCCACCACGACGTGCACCCGACCGCCCTTGCGGGCGAACACTGGGAACCAGAACGCCGCCAGGCCGACGAAGCCGGCTGCGACGTGCACCAGGAGGAGGGCATCGAACAGCTGAGCGAACACGTTCATGACCGAGCCAGCATCACCGGCGCGCCGCCCGGAGTTGTTCTGACGCGTGGGCCCGGGACACCTCGCTGCCCTGGTCACCGCCCAGCATCCGGGCTACCTCGCGGACCCGTTCACCGCCGGTAAGCCTAGCGATTTCAACCTCCGTGGTGTCCACTCCGGGACGTTTGGTGACGACGAAGTGCTGGTCGGCCCGCGACGCAAGTTGGGCCAGGTGCGTGACCGCCAGCACCTGCCGGCCTTCGGCCAAGGTCTGGAGGGCGCGCGCCACGCGGTGGGCCACCTCGCCGCCGATCCCCGCGTCAATCTCGTCGAACACCATGACCGGAGGTTCGCCGCGGCCGGCCAAGACCGACTCAACTCCCAGCATGAGCCGACTCATTTCACCCCCCGAGGCCACCTGGGCGAGCGAACCGGGTGGAAATCCAGGATTGGTCGAAACCAGGAACTGAACCTGCTCCGCGCCTCCCCGGCCAGGGGAGTCAAGCGGCTCGAGAGTGACCTCGAAAACCGACCGGGACAGACCCAGGGGCTGGAGGGCTTCGGTCACCTGTTCCGCGAACGACTCGGCGGCTGCGAAACGTGCGCTCGAAAGGCGGACAGCGGTTTTCCGCATGCCCTCCACGGCGGCGGCCAGCTCGGAGTCCAGCGTCGAGATCTCCTGGTCCGCCGATTCGATCCGGGAAAGTTCTTCGGCCGCCTCCCGGCTCTTGGCGACCACGTCTTCCAATGACGGGCCGTATTTCCGCTTCAGTGCCTGGAGGCGGTCACGCCGCGCCCGAACTTCGTCCAGTCTTCCCGGGTCGTGCTCCACCCTGTCCCGGTACACTGCCAACTGACGGGCCAGGTCGCCCAGAGCGTCCACTGCCGACCGGTGCAGGGCCACAAAATCCCCGGCAGAATCGTCAGCCCGGCGCATCGCCTCCAGCGGACCCGACATTTGGCCCAGGGCGTCCAGTACCGATCCGTCTGCTTCGTTGATCTGATACTGGAGGTTGCCCGAGTGCTCCCGAAGCTCCGACGCATGGGCGAGTCGACGCTCCTCGGCTTCGAGTTCGGCATCTTCCCCGGGCCGGATTTCGGCCTCGGCAGTTTCCGATACCACAAACCGCAGGTAATCAGCCCGGGCGCGCCCCTCCGCGGCAAGCTTCCGGGCCTTGGTCAACTTGGCCCGGGTCGTTTGCACCAGGTCGAACCGGGCTGCGTGATCGGCGGCGAGCTCCTCGTGACCTCCAAACCTGTCCAGGGTCCGCCGCTGCTCGGATTCGGCGGCGAGGCGTCTCTGCTGGTGCTGGCCGTGAATCTCCAGGACGCGGCGTCCAGCCTGCCCCATGAGGGCTGCAGTGCAGGGTGACCCGTTGATCCAGGCGCGGTGCCTGCCCCGTCCGCGGATCTCCCGCCGGAGCACGGCCCATCCTTCGTCCAGATCGATTCCGCTTTCCTGCAGCAGCGCCACGGCACCGGGTGAGCCGGAGAAATCGATCAACCCCTCCACGACTGCCCTGTCCTCGCCTGCCGCGATCAGCGATGCGCTGGGTCGCCCGCCGCGAAGCAGCGCCAGAGCCCCCACCAGGAGCGACTTCCCTGCCCCGGTCTCCCCAGTAAGCACCACAAGGCCTGGACCGAGTTCGATCGTCGCATCGCGGATGACGGCGAAGTTGCGGACCCGCAGTTCGCGCAGGCTCATCCGTCGTGATGGTCCGTCGGAGACGGTGGTTGAAGCGGAGGTGGTTGAACGTTTGGGGGGTGGAGGGGCGGGGGGTCCAGGCCTTCGTGCACCCTGACGTCGCCCCACCTGAGTTTTTGCCGGAGGACGTCGAAGAACGGGAATTCGCTGAGGCGCACCAGCGTGACCGGGTGACCGGACTGGGACACGCGAACTTTGTCCCCCACCGCCAGTGGGCGGCCCGGCAGACCGTCCACCGTCAGTTGAATGTCTTCGCCGCCGGACAGCAACTCGACCGTAATAACCGTTTCCCCGGGCAAGACGACCGGGCGCACCGCCAGTGTGTGCGGTGAAATCGGGGTCGCTACGATCCCCTTCACGCTGGGGGCGACGATGGGGCCGCCGGCCGAAAGGCTGTATGCCGTCGAGCCCGTGGCGGTGGAGAGAATAATCCCGTCCGCGCTGTAGTCCCCTACCGTCTCCTCGCCCGCCCGGACACGCAGGCCGATCAGTCGGGCAAAACCGCTTTTGTGTACGACGGCATCGTTGACCGCGTAGAGCCGTGCTGGGGACTCCGCACCGGTGGGGCGGGACAACACCACTTCGACATCCAGCGCCAACCTCTCCTCGGCAATCCAGTCTCCCCCCGCCACACGCTCCAGCGCCTGGGGCAGCTCCCGCCACGGCACCAGGGTCAAGAACCCGAGCCGCCCCAAATCGCAACCCAGAACCGGCACTCCCCGCATGCCCGCCATGCGGGCGGCCCGCAGCAGTGTCCCGTCTCCGCCGAGTGCAAGAAACAGGTCCACGGTTTCCGAATCCAGCGCGGCTGACGGCCAGTCGGGCGAATTCGGAAGGCCCGGCTCAAAAACCAAATCCAGACCCAGGTCACCGCTGACCGCCTCGACCTTCTCGACCACCTGCCTGAGCCGCGCATGCTCGCGGTAGGCGACGATTCCGACGCGCATTACCGGTCCCGCTTCAGGACCAGGCCGGCGATCTCTCGGAGGGCGTCGGGTTCCGGGAGCTCCTCCAGCTCCGCAAGAGCTTGATCGATGAGCTCGGTGGCGCGTGCCCTGGCCCCCGCCAAACCCCTGAGCGATGTCATGGTGGCCTTGCCCAACTCGGCGTCCCTGCCTCCCCGTTTGCCCATCACTTCCTCCGAACCTGTCACGTCCAGGATATCGTCCACGGCCTGAAATGCCAGTCCGAGCGCCTCTCCAAATCTGGTCAACCGGGCCACCTGCGCGGGGGTGCCGGCGGCCGCGATACCCCCCATGGCGCAGCTGGCGGCGATCAGGCACCCGGTCTTGGACCGGTGGATGTTCTCCAGGCTCTCGATGGTCTGGGCTGTGTGCTCGGCTTCCAGGTCCAGCATTTGCCCGCCCACCATCCCCGCCCCGCCCGCCCTCACCATCAGGGTACAGACCAGCTCCCCGGCCACTTCGTCCGGCAGCCCCATGGCCGAAGCGCCGCGCACGATGGCCAGGACCGCGAGGGGAATCAGGAAGGCTCCGGTAATGACCGCGGTTGGCGTGCCAAAAACCACATGGACTGTCGGACGGCCCCGGCGCAGCTCGTCATCGTCCATACACGGCAGGTCGTCGTGAACCAGCGAGTAAGTGTGCACCAGCTCCGGGGCCGCGGCCAGGTCGAACACGCCCGCGAGGTGTGCCGGCATCTGGGCCCCCGCGGTCCTGCCGGTTATCGCCCTCCAGGACGCCAGCAGCAGGAGGGGGCGGATTCGCTTGCCCGGCGCGAGCACGGCGTAACGTACCGGGTGCTCGGCCTGGTTTTCGGCCGCACGCCGACTGTCCAGCCAGGCCGCAAGGCGGCTGTCGAACGTCTCGCGCACCCGGGCCAGATCCATCCCGGTCACGGTCGAGTCAAGCGTGCCGTGCACCGCCAGCTCGCTGGTCCAGCCTTCAGCTCTCCAGCCCCGCCATCCGCTCTGCCGATCTGACGGTGTTCCGCAGCAGCATGGCAATGGTCATCGGGCCCACGCCCCCGGGCACCGCCGTAATCCACGACGCCCGTTCGGCCGCTTCCTCAAACGCCACATCGCCCGCCAGGCGGTATCCCTTCGGCCGGGAAGGATCCTCTACCCGGTTCACCCCGACGTCGATGACGACCGCACCCTCGCGCACCATGTCGCCCCTGACGAGCTCGGGGACGCCAACCGCCACGATGAGGATCTCGCCCTGCCGGGTAATCGCGCCAAGGTCTCGCGTGCGGCTGTGCGCCACCGTGACCGTGGCGTTGGCGGTGGGTTCCTTCTGGAGCATGATTGCCGACATCGGCATTCCCACGATGTTGGAACGACCGACTATCACAACGTGCGCACCGCTGGTCTCCACGCCGGTCCGGCGAATCAGCTCCTGGACGCCCGCGGGGGTGGCGGGGCGGAAGGCGCTGGAGTCCCCCTGGGTCATCCGCCCCTGATTCACGGGGTGGAACCCGTCAACGTCCTTGGCCGGGTCAATTCTTCCGGTGACTTCGTGTTCGCTGAGGCCCCGCGGAAGCGGCAACTGAACCAGAATCCCGTGGATTCCCGGATCCTCGTTGAGATCGTCCACGATAGCGAGCAGTTCGGCCTGGCTGATTTCGCTGTTCCGGATCACGTCGCGGGTGCGGATTCCGGCCTCGGCGCAGGCTTTGGTTTTCATGCCGACGTAGACCCGCGAGGCAGGGTCATCTCCGACCAGTACTACCCCGAGCCCGGGCACCACACCGGCCTCGGCACAGGCTTTGGCCCGTACCGCCACCTCGCCCCGTATCTCGGCGGCAATCTTTTTTCCGTCAATGATCCGCGCAGTCATGCGAGTCGCGTTGCCTCTCTGTTTGACCTGAACGGCGCTGGCGTTGGACGGCTCTAGCGAGCGTATGAAACCGAGCGGGTCTCGCGCACCACAATCACCCTAATCTGCCCCGGGTATTGCAACCGGCTCTCAATTCGCTCGGCGGTCTCCTGTGCCAACCGGTCCATGTCGGTGTCGCCGACCTTCTCCGGCATGACCATTATCCGGATCTCCCGGCCTGCTTTTATTGCATACGCCTTGTGCACCGCGGGGTCCCGCGAGGCCAATGCTTCCAGCTTTTCAAGCCGCTCCACGTAGTGCTCGAACGACTCGCGCCGAGCGCCCGGCCGAGCCCCGGAAATCGCATCGGCCGCCGTCACCAGAAATGTCTCGGGGTAGCGGGCCGGTTCGTCGCCATGGTGGGCCATGATCGCGTTGAGCACCTGATCAGGTTCTCCGTGCCGCTTGCACAGGTCGTGACCAAGTTCGACGTGACTCCCGCCGGATTCCTGGGTAAGGCCCTTCCCGATGTCATGGAAGAGACCCATCCGCCGTGTCATCTGCTGGTCCAGCCCCAACTCGCCGGCCATACCCGACGCGATCAGCGCCACCTCCCGGGCATGCGCCAGCTGGTTCTGCCCGTAGCTGGCACGGTAGCGCAACCTGCCCAGGACCTTGCGGATGCGCGGTTCGACCCGGTGGATGCCCAGCTCGTAGAGAACTTCCTCGGCCGCCTCGCTCATCGCCTTCTCGACGGACCGGCGGGACCCGCCAACAACCTCCTCAATCCGCCCGAAATTGATGCGCCCGTCGCTAACCAGCGACTCCATCGCCACCCTGGCGATCTCGCGGCGGACTGGATCGAAACAAGACAGGATCACCGATTCGGGCGTGTCGTCCACAACGACGTCGACCCCGGTTGCGGCCTCAAACGCCCGGATGTTTCTGCCTTCCCGGCCAATGATGCGTCCCTTCATCTCGTCCCCGGGAAGGTGCACCACCGACACCGCCATCTCCGAGGCGTGGTCAACCGACAATCGCTCAATCGCTTGGGAGATGATTTTCTTCGCCTGGTGTTCGGCGTCGCTCCGGGCCCGGTCCCGCGCCCGCCTCAGCATCTGGTTCGCCTCGGCCTCGGCCCCGGCTTCGGCTTCGCGCATCACCCGGGCCCGGGCCTCGTCGTGCGAAATACCGGCAAGATCCTCAAGCTTGGCCTGGGCTTCGCGGTGTGCTGCGGTGGCAAGGCGCTGGGCCCTGGCCAATTCGAGCCGCTCGACCTCGGCTTTCTCGTGGGCTTCGTCCAGTTCAGCTTCGCGGGAGTCGGAGCGTGCCCGCCGCCGGTCCAGCCGCTCCTGCCTGTCGGAGAGCCGTTCTTCTTTCCGCTCCAGCTCCTCCATGCGCTCGTCGGTTCGGCGTTCCATCCTTTCGACCGCGGCGCGGCGACGGCGTTGTTCGTTGGCCCAGGCCTCGCGCATTTGGAGGACCTCTGCCCTGCCCTGGCTCTCGGCCTCGCTGCGAATATGCGCGGCGGCGTGTCGCGCCTTGTCGGTTGCGGCCCGCATCTTGGCCTCCGCCTCGTGGCGGAGACGACCCCGCTCCCGGCCAAATCCCCGCCGGTCGACGACCAACCCTATCAGGCACCCAACCAGCAGGCACCCTGCCGGAATTGCCCAATTGGCCCAGTCGGGGAGGGCCAGGAATTCAGCCATCTTTGTCCGGGGGATCCGTGCCAGCGTCCGACCCGGAGCTGTCGGGTTGCGGCGCGTGAAGGGCCGCGAGCTCATCCAGGCGGGCGCTGACCTCCGCAACCCGTTCGGTGGCGGCCTTCAACATTCCCTCGGCCCGGTCCCAGGAGCCGAACAAGTCGTCGGTGATGCGGAGTGCGGCCAACACCGCCGCCCTCGCCCACTCGGCATCGGTAACAGTGCGCGCACCCTGCATGATCTCGTCCACGTGTCGGGCACAGGCCTCGGCATGTTCTTCTCCGTGCTCGGTCCTGATCCGGTGGCGACGCCCGGCAATCGTGACGGTGACCACCTCGTCGCGGAGGGCAGTCACAGTTCGTCCTCGACCAGGGCCAGCCGGTTGCGGATTCGCCGGGCCGCGGTCTGGGCATCCTCCAGCACCTGGCGCAGGCGTTCGTTCTCCTGGCGCAGCCTTGTCACGTCTTCGGAGGCTCCGCTTGCCTCGGCCATGCCCTTCTCGGACGCCCCGACGGCGGCCTGCCGGTCCGAAGACAACGAAGCAAAAGCCTCTTCCACCCTTCCGGCGGCGGATCCAAGTTGCATCAGGGCGTCGACCAACCGGCGCTCAACTTCCGCGAACTGCGACATTTAGGCCCTCCTCCAGAGCATGAGCAATTTTCCCCATTTCCACATCCACCTCGGCATCGGTCAGGGTCCGGTCCGGTGCACGAAACTCCAAAGACCAGGACAAGCCCCGCAATGCGTCGCCCTCAGAGACCTCGGAATAAAGGTCGAACAGCTCGGCCTGGCATAGAAGTCTGGGCGAGGCCGCACTCATGGTGGCCTCGACCGCGGCGGCGTCCACGTTCCGTGGCACCGCCAGAGAGATATCGCGCCGGGTCGCGGGGAACGACGGCAAAGGTTCATACCGTGGTGCCGATGATGGGCGCACGGCATCCAGCCGGAATTCGCCGGCGATCACCAGCCCTGCCCAGGCCGGTTCTTTGACCGCTTCCGTCCTGACCAGACCCGCCATGCCCACCAATTCGTCGTCACGGTACATGCCGAATCCCGGCCACTCCAGCCAGGATGCCCCAAACTCGTCCGCTCCGCGGCGGTCTTCGTCGCAGTCGCCGGCCAGCGACCGGACGGATCCCCCACACAGGCGTTCGGCGGCCTCGACAGCAATCCCCTTGAGATCCCAGATGTCAAAGTCGCGCAGGGTACGGAGCCAGTGCCTGGGGAACCTGCCGCCGGTTAGAGCAAACCCGACGCGTATCTCCTCGGTGTACTTCTCGCGTCCCTCTCCGGTGCCGACACCAAACACGGTCCCGATCTCGAACAGCCGAACCGCGCGATGCCCCCTGCGGTAGTTGTGCTCCAGGCGGCGCAGCAGAACTGGCACAATCGCCGGGCGCAAGTAGCCTTCCTCGGCGGAGAGGGGGTTGGGCACCGCCAGATCTGCACGACTTCCGCGGAAATCGCCGGGGACGAAGGTCAGGCTTCGAGCCTCCAGCAACCCTCGTCCAACAAATAGCTGCCTCACCCGGTCCATGCGGGCGAACGATGGATCGTCGGGGACCGCACTGGGCCGAAACCGACTGACTTTCTCGGCGGGCTTGTCAAAACCGACCCGCCGCGCCACCTCCTCGACCAAGTCGATTTCTCTCTCGATGTCGCCGCGCCATCCGGGCACACTCACATCCAGCACTCCCGGCGCGTCCGTCGACGTGGTGAGGCCGATGGGGTCCAGAGCGGCGGCGACCGCGGGTTCGTCAAGCCCAAACCCGAGTACTTGGTTCACCCGCTTGATCCGCAGGGGGATCTGGAAGGGGGCGGGCGGCGGAGCCCCCGCGCGGAGGGCCTCCGGATCGGCCTTCCCGCCGGCAGTCGCAAGTATCAGCTCGACACACCGGCGCAGTGCGTCTCCCTGCGCCGTGGCATCGATTCCCCGTTCGAACCGGTAGGAGGCGTCGGTCGCGAGCCCGGTCTCCCGGGCCGTCTCGCGCACGGCGAGCGGCGGGAAGTGGGCGCACTCGATCAGAATGTCAGACGTGCCCGCTGTTACCTCGCTGTCGTGCCCCCCCATGACCCCGGCCAGGGCCACCGCCCCCCGGGCGTCATGAATCACCGAGGAGCGCCCGGTCAGTCGCCTGGTCTGGCCGTCCAGCGTAGTCAACTCCTCGCCCTCTCGTGCGGGCCGCACACCGACCCCACCCCCCCGCAGGCACGCGAGATCGAAGGCGTGCAGGGGCTGCCCGCGTTCCATGAGGACATAGTTGGTGGCGTCGACCACGTTGTTGATGGGCGTCAGCCCGGCCGCGAGGAGACGCCCCGCCAGCCAGCCCGGCGAAGGCCCAACCACCACGCCTCGCACCACGGCGGCCAGGTACCGGACGCACCGCGACGGATCCTTTACCTCAACTCTGACTCCAGCACCCTCAGCCTCGCTCTCGCCGTCGCACCAGCGCGGAGTCCACTCGGGGCCTCCCGAAGGGCGCAGGTTGAGGTGTTTGCCGTCCGGGGCGAGTTCACGGGCCACACCCATGTGGCACGCCAGGTCGATCCGGTTGGGGTTGAGGTCCAGCACCATCAGGGTGTCGGGCAGTCCCAGGTAATCGGCCACGGGAACTCCCGGTTCGGCATCGTCCCCCAATCGCATTATGCCGCCACGGTCGCGCCCCAGTTCAAGTTCTGCTTCGGAACAGAGCATCCCGTGGCTCACCACCCCGCGGATCTTGCGGGAACCGATTTCAAAACCGGAGGGCAGCCTGTTCCCCGGGGCTACGTGGGCGTATGCGCCCCCCTGCACAATAACCGGGGCCCCGCATACCACCTGCACGGGCTCTCCGTTGCCCCGATCGACCTGGCAGAGGCTGAGACGGTCCGCTTGGGGATGCGGTCCGACCTCGAGCACTCGAGCCACCACCACACCTTCCAGGCCGACCCCCACCGTTTCCGATTTCTCGACGGACGCGGCAATCTTGGTGATTCTGGCGGCCGCCTCTTCGGCTCTCAGGAGCCACGCCGGCAGGTCGGACCGCGCGCCGCTGCCCCCGCCGGCTCCGGCCAGCTCGCGAACCCAGCCGTACGAGATGTTCACGCGAACTGCCCCAGGAATTCGACGTCGGCCTCGTACAATAGCCGCATGTCGGGGATACCGTGGCGGACCATCGCGATGCGGGCCGGTCCCATCCCGAAGGCGTACCCTGTCCAACGTTCGGGGTCGTAGCCAACTTGCTCGAACACTGCAGGATCTACCATTCCGCTGCCCATGATGGTGACCCAACCAGTGCGTTTGCACGTGGGACAACCGCTGCCCGCGCATACCGTACAGGTCACGTCCACCTCGGCCGATGGTTCCGTGAACGGATAGAAGGAGGGGCGGAATCGGCACTCCACGGACGGTCCGAAAAACGCATTCACAAAGTGGTGGATCGCGGCTCGGAATTCGACGAAATCCACGCCCTCGTCCACCGCGAGTCCTTCGATCTGCTCGAAGCAGGGCGCGTGCCCTGGATCAAACGAATCTCTCCGGTAGGCCAGCCCCGGCACCACGACCCGGATCGGCGGCTTGTGGGCCTCCATCACCCGGGCCTGGACCGGAGACGTGTGGGTCCTGAGCACCACACCGTCTTCCAGATAGAACGTGTCCATCATGTCCGCGGCGGGGTGGTCCAGCGGGATGTTGAGGGCGGTGAAGTTGTAGTGGACTGACTCGACCTCGGGGCCGCGCGCCCGAGTGAAGCCCAGCTCCGAGAAAATGCCGCAAATCTCGTCCATGACCTGCGTAATTGGGTGGATCCCGCCGGCCCACAGTTTCCTGCCGGGGAGCGTGCCGTCGACCGAAGCCAGGCGTCGGCGCTTGGGAGCTAGCTCGGCCTTGCGAGCCTCCATGGCTTCCGCCAGGGCCTTCTTGGCCGCGTTGGCGGCCTTGCCCACAAGCGGGCGCTCGGGAGGCGGCGCGGAGCTGATGGAGCCCATGACGCTGGCCAAAGGGCCGCGGCGCCCCAGGAACCGCACTCTCGACTGTTCCAGGGCATCCAAATCAACCGCCTCTTTGATCGCAGCAAGCCCCTCCCTCTCGAGCTCCTTGATTCTCTCAAGAAGCGGTGAGGAGCTCAATGTCACCGAGCGTGTGTCTTCGACAACTCCGCGAGACGCCTGAACGCGTCAGGCTCCCTGACGGCCAAATCGGCCAGGACCTTGCGGTTCAGATCTACGCCTGCAACCTGCAGGCCATTGATCATGCGCGAGTAGGTGGTTCCGTTCTGTCGGGCCGCGGCGTTGATCCGGGCAATCCAGAGGCGGCGGAAATCACGCTTGCGCAGCTTGCGGCCGGTGTAGGCAGTGGCCCAACCGCGTTCGACTGCGTTCTTTGCCGTGCGGTATAGTTTGGACCTCGCGCCGAATTGGCCACGGGCCTCCTTAAGGACCTTCCTCTTGCGCCTGTTGCGGGCAGCGGCGTTGGTCGCGCGCGGCATAGAGCATCCTCCAGGATTCTGTGGTTTGAGTTCGTGCCGTGGGCAGCCCCCGCCGCGACAATTGCTGCCGGGGGCGGCCCAACGAAAGTTCTATAGAGGTTCTTCCCAGGTCATTGGCCGGTCAGACGGTTGGCTCGGCTCCCGTGGCCTAACCTCCGAGCAGC
Source organism: Gemmatimonadota bacterium (assembly GCA_021295785.1). GTDB lineage: Bacteria > Gemmatimonadota > Gemmatimonadetes > Palauibacterales > Palauibacteraceae > Palauibacter. The sequence continues at coordinate 134,528 of JAGWBR010000002.1, read as the reverse complement.
CTCTTAACCCTGTTCTCGTCGGCCTTGGCCACCAGCGTCCCCTGGCGCAAACGTCTCTTTCTCTTGGGGCTCTTCTTAGTCAGGATGTGACTGTGGTACGCCCGTTGGCGGCGGAATTTCCCCGTCCCGGTCTTTTTGAACCGCTTCGCTGCTGAGCGGTTGGTCTTCATTTTCGGCATTTGCGGATCTGCTCTTTCTCTCGCGGCCACGAATTGCTGCTCTTCGCGGATCCCCTAATGTTGTTCCCTGTGGGGGCCCATGACCAATGTCATGCTGTTGGCGCGGCCTTCTCTTGCTAACGAAATATCCGATTCAACTACTGCAACGTCCCGCAGCCTCTCCTTAACCTCCTGAAGCACCCTGCGGCCGCGATCGGGGTGTGCCGCTTCGCGACCCCTGAACATCAGGGTGAACTTCACCTTGTCACCGCCCTGGAAGAAACGTCGCGCATGCCGGAGTTTGAACTCCATGTCGTGCGTTTCGATCTTGGGACGGAGTTTGACTTCCTTGACGTTGATGGTGTGTTGCTTCTTCCGGGCCTCCTTCGCCTTGCGCGCTTGCTCGTATTTGTGCCGACCGTAGTCCATGATCTTGCAGACGGGCGGACGCGCACCCGGAGCGACTTCCACCAGGTCCATGCCGCGGCTCATGGCCATGGCACGGGCTTCGTCTGTCGGTAGGATCCCGAGTTGCTCCCCGTCTTGGTCGATCAGGCGAATCGGGCTGATTCTGATGCGGTCATTCACTCTGGGTTCTTGGTTCACTGCACCCCTTTCCATTGAGGTCATTTGATTCTGAAAAAAGAAAAGCCCGGTCGGCACGCAGGCCTACCGGGCAACTGCGCGACGTCGCGGGCGGGGAGGCCTGAGCCTCCTCCAACCGCGTCCTCGCGAGAACGATACCCGGCGGCTGCACCGAAGTGCGCCGAAAGGTGAGGGCGAGCCGCCCCGCTTCCCTTACTTTTCCAACAATATTGAAAACTGCCGGCCCGCGGGTTGGTCGTCAAGCCCTTCGCGGCGGCTCAGGCCCTACCCATCTGGAGATCCGGTTGTGGCCGCCAAAACTTCTACGGTGTAAGTCTTGAGCACATCCGCATCGCGGATCCGATGCCCAGACGCACTGTAGCGGACGTTTACCTCAGCTTGCCCGGGGCTGTCGAACACGATATCCGCACGGTGCGTAAACAGCCAGAGGTCGTCAAAACAAAAACCCGTGAAACTAAACACATCGTACGGCGTGACGACTGCCGTGCTGCCATCAACCGATACTTCCACCGTGCACCTCCCTCAGTCCAGAGTTCGATCTCGAACGGGACACCGGCGGTGGCTTCCGACGGTACCTCCGGCATCAACGAGTCCGGTGGCCCCCAGTCGGAGGGGAACTGGCCAACGACACGATTTCCTACACCGGTAATGTGTTCTGGAAAGGCGACGTCGAACCTGTTCACCGAGAACCCGCACAAGGTCCCTGGTGTATTCCCGGTGAAAACAATCGAAATGCGGCACTGCCTGTAATAGTCCGTCCCGAGGGACGACCAGTACAAACTGCCGCTGAGCTCAAGTCTTGGAAGAGAAGAACCCCCCACCACCACGGGGTTGTACGTATAGGTGACCCCGGAGGAGCCACTTGAGGCGATCACGGTGTACGACTGCTCCTCGTAAGTGAAGCTACACCATTGCGGTGTCGCCACGGCCTGAAAGGTATAGGTGGCATCGTCGAACAGATAGGACCACGCGAAGTGACCTCCGTCCGGGCACTGCGTCTGCCCATTACCCATTTTCCCGTTTTCCAGTCGGTCCAATTCAAATCCTGCAAATGCTGCCTGCCACCCCTCGAACATCCGCAGGATCCCATCAGGGGCTGGGACCTCCTCAGGGGGTGGGACCTCCTCAGGGGGTGGGACAGTGCCCAGCTCGAATGGACCACCACACCGGGCCACCGCTATTGATGCCAGAACCGCGGCTGCTATCTTCATGTTCGTTCCTGGCACAATCGATCTCCTTCCACTGGCCGGGCAAGTCCTGATTCTAACCCTTCGGGACTCCAGATGCTTCCTCCAGGCACGGCAAAACCTGGAACGCCTTTGTAAGTAGGGCGGACAGGTCAGGGGTCAGGGGGCGAGAGCTCTGGAATCGCGTTCGTCCGTGACGCGTGCCAGGAACTCCCCAGCGGTCATGACGATCTGCTTCTTTTCCGCCCCCCGGGCCCGGACGGCGACCGACCCTTCGTTTGCCTCGCGCTGCCCCACGATCAGCAGGTAGGGCGTCTTCTTGAGCTCCCCGTCCCGAATCCTGTAACCGAGGGTCTCTGACCGGGCGTCGGTCTCGGCCCGGATGCCGGCCTCCCTTAGCGCGTCCCGAACCGAGTCGGCGGCGTCTTGCTGCGCGTCGGAAATGGGCAACACACGCACCTGGACCGGCGCCAACCACAGCGGAAAAGCACCCGCGAAATGCTCGGTCAACACGCCGGTAAACCTCTCGATGGTGCCCAAGATGGCACGGTGAATCATGACCGGGCGGTGGGCCCGGTTGTCGGTGCCGATGTACTCCAGCTCGAACCTCTCCGGAAGGTTGAAGTCCAGCTGAATGGTGGCTCCTTGCCACTCCCGACCGATCGCGTCCCGGAACTTCACGTCGATCTTAGGTCCGTAAAACGCCCCGCCGCCCTCGTCCAGGTCGTAGTCCAGTCCGCTCCGTTCCAGCGCCTGGACTAGAGCTGCCTCGGCCGCGTCCCAGACCTCGTCGCCGCCGATTCGCTTGCCCGAATGCGGGCGTGTAGACAAGTCAAACCGGTAGGAAAGACCCAGCGTGGTCATTACCGTCCGCACCAGCTCCAGACACGTGAATATCTCGCCTTCCACCTGTCCGGGCGTGCAGAACAGGTGCCCGTCGTCCATGGTCAGCATGCGCACCCGAAGCAGGCCGTGGAGCGTCCCGGAACGCTCGTTCCGGTAGACATTGGCTATCTCGGACAGGCGGATGGGCAAATCCCGGTAACTGCGCGGCCGCGCCGCAAAGACCATGCAGTGCCCGGGGCAGTTCATGGGCTTGAGGCGAATCGCCGCCGCACCGGAGCCGGGCCCCCTGTCCACCATCGGCGGGAACATGTTTTCGGCGTAGTTGGGCAAGTGCCCCGAACGCCTGAACAGAGCTTCGTTCGCGATGTGGGGTGTATAGACAAACTCGTAGTCCCGCCGCGCCAGCAGATCCTCGATCCAACGGCGGAGCTCCATCTGAATCCGTGCGCCGGCCGGGTGCCAGCACACGAGACCTGGACCGACCTCTTCCTCGACCGAGAACAGATCCATGGCTTCGCCGATGCGGCGGTGGTCGCGTTTCTTCGCCTCTTCGATCTGGTGCAGTCGGGCCTTCAGGGCCTTGCGGGTGTAGAACGCGGTGCCGTAGATGCGCTGCAGCATCTGCCGGTTCTCGTCGCCCCTCCAGTATGCCCCCGCAGCGTTCAAGAGCTTGAAATGCTTGATTTCGTTGGTCGCGGGAACGTGGGGCCCACGGCACAGATCCAGGAACGGTTCGTTCTCGTAAACCGTTATCGGCTCGTCTTCGGGGATCTCGGCCAGCCGTTCGAGCTTCAGAGGATCGTCGGCGAACAACGCCTCCGCCTCCGCCCGGTCCACCCGGCGGCGGCTGAACGGAGTGGCCGTGGCCGTGACCTCGCGCATCCGTGCTTCGATCTCCTCCAGATCCTCCGGAGTGAACGGTTCGTCCACGGCGAAGTCATAGTAGAACCCTTCGGCGATCGGCGGGCCGAACCCTATCCCCGCACCGGGACGCACGCGCCTGACCGCAGTCGCCAGCACATGGGCAGCCGAGTGGCGAAGCACCCACAGGGCGTCCTGGTGGTCGTCGGACCGTGTGACCAGGGCCACCCGGGCCCCGTCGGGCAGAGTCCGCGACAAGTCACGGAGTCGACCGTCTACCAAAGCGGCCACCGAGGCCTTGGCAAGGCCGGGACCGATGCTGGTGGCGAGGTCGGCGGCGGAGGCACCCGCGGGAAGCGTGCGCTCGGATCCGTCGGGGAGGGATACGGTGAGAGTCACGTGGTTTCGGGGTTGGGGTTCAGTCGATCCGAAATGGCGCCGGCCGCCTTAGTAGAGCCGGACCACCGATATCTGGATTTCGGTCCCGTCCGGGAAGGGCTCCCCAGCAGCGTCAAGCAATGACACCAACATGCGCGGCTGTTGGCGGGGGTTTTCGATCCGCAGATAGAGGACCGACGACGGGAACAGCTCGGCGTACACCGTCCTGCCCGGCGGCGGGATGTCATCTCCCGACAGCACTGTCGGCTGCAACGGGAACCCTCCGCGGAACTCTTGGGTGTAACCACCTTCAACGGCGTTGTGGTAGGCAAGCGGTAGGTTCCACGTAGAGATGTCCAAGCCCGGTGCCAGATCCACGTTTGGCAGCGCGATGCCGTCCACCGCCGGTGCATTCGCATACTGGCTCAGAAGTTCCCGCCAGGTGAACTTGTGCCCGGTTACCGCGACCAGAGACTGCTCGATGTTGGCCCACGACTGGTGGAGACCCCCGCCCCCCGCGGCCAAGGCCCTGAACAGCGCCTCTTCTTGCGGACTGCCGACCACTCCTCCCTCTCCGGGCGCGTAGGTGTCTGCGAGCCAACGCACGAACAGGTACCCGAACCCCCTCGCCCGGCGGAAGTCAACGCGATCCACAGGCCCCGTCGCGAAGGCCGGGACTTGGGTGGGTTCCGACAGGTAGTCGTACACCAGCTTCATGTTGCCGTAATGGTAGGCCGTGAACAGTATGCGCCCTTCGTTGGTGCTCAAGTCGTCCAGCCCGAAGTCGTCGCCCGTCCGCAGCCCTGCCGCATAGAACCCGGTTACCTCTTCGGCCAGATGGGAAAGGCCCTCGTTGAGCCACGGATCGTCCAGCGAAGTGGGACTGCCGCCCTGATCAAGCATGCGGCGCGATGCGTGAACCAGGTGTTGCAGTTCGTGCGCCACTATGCCGATCATGCGGGTCTCGACCGTGGCCCGGCTCACGGGGGTGCCATGGACGCCAAACGGGTCGGGAGAAACCAGCCACAGGATTTCGCCCTCGTTGCTGGTCAGGCACTCTTCTGCACTGATGAAGTCGGACGAGGCGAAAAACCCCGCGGCACCGAGGCGATTGACCTCGGGCGTCACGACCCCGACCACGACCCCGTTGCCGTCCAGGTCGCGGGGTTCCCCGAAGTATGCTTCCGAAACGGAAACCACCTCCGATTCGACCTGGCCCAGCAGCTCCGCGAAGTACTGGTCGGAGAGTTTCACGGCGCTGGCCAGATCCTGCGCAAACGCGAAATGCTCGCCCACGGCCATCACTTCAACCTGGATCAGCCCCTCGTTGGAGCACACCTGCAGGTCGCCCTCCAGAGACACAGGAGTCGCCAAGGTCAGGATCTGGCCGGGGGCAAGGGTTTCCGCCCTTGCGGTCGACCCTGCGGTCGACGGGTCCAACCCCCTCAGTCCGCGGAGCGCCCCCGCCTCGGCTGCCCGGAAACGGGCTTCCCCGCTCCCGTGCCATTCGTCGAACAATTCCTGGCCGGTCAAGTGGCGTTGCCCGCCACCCCCGGCAGCGGAGCCGCCCGCCGGAACGAGGTCGGGCGTACCGTCCGCCCGGGCGCCGGAAATCAGGTTGGAGGCTCCGAGATCGTCGACCAACCGGTTCAGTTGAACCCCGACCGGCATGGCCTGGCGGGAGCCTGGCGGTGTGTACTGGATCGCGAAGGTATAGCTGCGCGTGCCCCCGGCCTCTGGCAGGATCACCGGCAACAGGGCGTCGCGGCCCGTGAGCACCACCTGCTGGCCTCGCTCCAGCGTCAGTTCCACGCCGAGCTCTCTCGGCCCCTGGCCCGGCGGTTGGGTGGCGGGCTCGCCGCACCCCTGGACCACTGCCGCGGCAAGTGCCGCCGCGCACAGTCCCTTAGGGCGAGCGAACAACGCTGACCTGCGCTTCGGCACCGGAAGGCCGCGCGGTCCCGTTTTCACCAAGTACTCTGATTACAACCATCTCCGCACCCGCCGTAAACAACTGGATATACCTGCCCGTCGCTGCATTCACCCGGAAGTCCACGTTGCTGCGGCCGGATCCGCTCACACTGACAAATGTAGGCGCGAGGGGGTAGGCGCGGCTGTACGGGCACGAATCCCCGAGGTTCGATTCGTTCAGGGACCCGTAGACCGCGCCGAGGTCCCATGACAGCCACCGCTCCATTCCGCTATCGGGAGGGCCCCGCCACTCCCTCAGCACCGACGTGAGATAGAGATCTACCAGTTGGGGCCAGGAAAGCCGTGGCCCGGCCATCTGGGCAACCGCGTTTTCCACATTGGCGACACCGCTTAGGTGCGACGGCCCCCCGGAAGAAAGGAGCCTGAACAGGTCCTCTTCGCGCGCGCCCTCGAGCAGCCCGTCGCCCTCCGGACCGAAGTGGTCCCCCAGCCAGCGGACAAACCCCCACCCGAAACCTCGGAAAGCCAGCGAAGGCAGGCCGCCCGGGTCTTTCCCGTCCGCGTCACCCAAAGCCAGGACGGCACCCGGCCCGTGCGGACTGGACGGATTGCAGCCGCCGGCCAGGAACTTGCCGAATCTGGAGAGGTTCAGGAGCTGGAATTCGTTGAAGATCGGCAGGAGAAGTTCATCGCCCGCCAAGTCGGCAAGGGTGTGTTCGGCGCGGAGCGGAAGGCCGGCAGCCTTCAGACCCGAAATCTCTTCGCCCAGATGCGCCATGCCTTCGTCCAGCCAGGCATGTTCGCGGTCTCCGAAGTTGCCGTCGCCAATGATGACCCTTTGTTCGGTATTCAGCAGGTGCACCAACTCGTGCGGGATGGTGGTTCGGATCAGCCTGCTCGCATACTCCACGCTAATGTCGGGCCCGTACTCGCCCGATGGGTCAGGCGCGACCAGGTAGAACAACTCGGCTTGATTCGAGGCCGAGCAGGTCGAGCGGTTGGCCAGGTCCCCGGAAAAAAAGAAACCGGTCACAATGGAGCCGTCGTCTTCGGAGAGCTGGTTCACTTCGGGCGTAATCACGGCCAGAATGGTCCCGTTGCGATCGATGTCGGCCGGTTCCCCGAAATACCCGGTGATCAGGGGATAGACCACCTCGTCGAGCTGCGTCTCGATCTGCGTCAGGTTGGTGGGCGGCAACCTCCCCGCTACCCTCACATCCTCAAGGATCGTGATGCCGTCCCCCACCCGTGCAACGACTGCATCCACTGTCTCGTCGGAATCACAGTCGGCCACCAGTCCCACACCGACGGCGATCCGCAGTGTGATCGTGTCGCCTACGTCCCGGGTCACCGATTCGGCCAGGATTGGCGGCCGTCGCACTGGGACCGCACCCTTGCGCCGGAGTTCGTTCCTGACGTTGGCCCGGAGCTTGGACTCCAGTTCGAAGGATCTCTGGCGCAGCATCAGTTCACGCTGGTTGGGCAGCTCGATGGCGGGGGGGGCCGGGCCGGCGAGCTGCTGATCGCCGGGGGCGCGGGCGCCGACCGGAGGGGCGGCGGCCGCGCCTCCCGATACAGGAGTCAGCTCAATTCTCAGATCGTGGCTTCCGGGAGTCCGGGCGGCGCTTTCGATAATGACGTCAAAGGTCCCGCCGCCTGTTACCAGCGTAAACCCGTCCAGGTCGGACCCGCTCATCAGGATCCGCTCGCCGGGACCCAGGTCGACCACCTGGCCGACGGGCTCGGTGACCGGGGGGGGTGGCGGGGGCTCCACGGTGCCTCCGCCGCCGCACGCCGCGGCGACGCTACCCACGCCCAATACCGCCAGCAGGTTTCGGGTCATCGTGACCTGCACCTAGTACACCCGCAGCCAAAGGAGCCGCAGCCCCTTGGGCGCTCTTGCCTCGCCACGGGCGGTCAGGTCCAGCCGGATGGCTCCGTGCGGCCCGCCCTCGAGGACTACGTAGCGCGCCGCTCCCGGCGGGAGATCGAAACGCAGACTCAGATCCACTTCGCCGCCGAGGTCTACAGAGTCGGAAGCCAGAGGCCAGGGGTCGTAAAACGGCGGAAACCCGTTTTCGGAATCGTTCAGACCGCCAAAAATATCGCGCAGGTCAAAGGTGGGCAGATGCCAGTCGTCCACCGGCTCGGTTTGACTCTCGGACCGCGCGAGGCCGTCGCCCGGGGGTGCGAGCGCCCATCCGGCCATGAGGTCTTCCCAGTAGACGTTCTCACCAGCAAGTGCGGTCACCGCCGACTCCATGTTGGCTATCCCGCGCAGCCGCCCAGGACCTCCGGTTGACAGCCGCCGAAAAAGCTCTTCCTCCGCCGGTCCGCCTAGCAGCCCCGGGCCCGCGGGTGACCGGTGATCGGCAACCCACCGCAGAAAGAGCCAGGCGAAACCGCGCATCTCAAGCGATGCCAAGCCGCCCGGTTCCAGCCCCTCCGCCGTGCCCAGCGCCCTCGGCGCCGTTGCCTGCAAGAAAAAACTGGCGCGGCTGAAGTTGTTCAGGTGGAAGTGCCTGAACTCTCCACTTCCGAACAGATCCACGAACCGCAGATCGGTCGCGGGAAACTGGCCCGCCACGGCCATGCCGGCTGCAGCCTCCGCCGAGTGCGCCAGCCCCTCGCTGAGCCACGGAAATTCCAAATCATCGAAACTGAAATCTCCTGGACCCGACAGCCGCTGTTGGGCCGACATGAGGTGCATCAGTTCGTGGGCGATCAGGGCGGGAGTCCGCGCCTCGGTCAGCCCGGCCGGAGCGGGGTCGGCGAACCGGCCCGTGCGGTCCGCCGCGAGCGTGTAGAGCACCTCACCCTGGTTGGAGGCCGGGCACCCCGCCCGGTCTGCAAGGTCGCTTGGCGAGAACCACCCGAACACGCGGAAAGCATTGCCCCTGGGCGTCACTCTGTTGACAGCGGGCGTGAATAACATCCACACGACGCCGTTGCCGTCCCAGTCCCCCGGCGGGCCGAAGTAGGCCGTGTCCAGCGGAAAAATGACGTCATCGGCCACCTCCAGAATCCTGCGGTAGGCGTCGGCGCTCATTTCACCGGCAGCCTCGACATCCTCGGCCAGGGCCACATTCTCTCCCACAGCGCGCACGACCGCCGTGATCTGCTCCTGGGAATTGCAGTCGATCCGAAAAGAGGAGTCCACGGCGTTGTTGAACACAACAGTCTCGCCCTCAACGGGGCGCTCCCGTCGGTGCACCGCACCTGCCCCCGCCCCGGGACCGGCATCAAGTCTCTGGGACACCGGGACCGGTCGGACTTCGGCCAGGGTCTCGCGGGCAGCCGCCCTGAAAGCCAGTTCCGCCGCGCCGGCGGTACCGGTCCGCGGGTCGGGCGCGAGTCCAACAGCCGGCCCTCGGCCAGCAGAGACGGCTGCCCTACTCGCGACCGCGGTGGAAACTCCCGCGCCGGGCGAGGATGCAATTTCCAGCCGGAGCTGCCGGGCGTCAGCTGCCGGGTCCGGTGCGGCATTGACCACGGCCAGCAGGTACCGTGCTGGTCTGTCCGAAGCCGGCGCGGTCAGTCGATACGCTCCCGCCGCCCCTACTTCGCAGGCGGTTCCGGTTTGCGGTGCCAGCTGCTGCCGCCCCCAGCGCCCGGGGAACATGTCGGGCGGGCAAGATGCGCCGTCGGGACCAGACGTGTCGGCGCAGGAAGCGGCTAGAACCGCCGCCAGAACCAGAACAGGGCCGATCGGGACTCGATGTTTCACGGCTCCCAAACTAGCGCCCAAGCCCCCCCCCCCCCCCGGGCCCCAAACCACATCGTACTCCTGGTCCTTCTCTGCTAGTACATCCCGTCCATGCCGCCGCCCGGCATTCCGCCACCGGGCCCGGCGGCTTCTTCCTTCTCCGGACGGTCAACCACCACCGCTTCGGTAGTGAGCAGCAACCCGGCGATTGAGGCGGCATTCTGCAGAGCCGTCCTGGTCACCTTGGTCGGATCGATCACGCCGGCCTTGACCAAGTTCTCGTAGGTGTCCGTCGCGGCGTTGTATCCAGTGTTCGCGTCATCCTGCTCGCGCACCTTCTCGACGATGATCGACCCCTCGGCGCCCGCATTCATCGCGATCTGCCTGATGGGCTCCTCAATTGCGCGGCGCACTATCTGGATTCCCACGGACTCGTCGGCATCCACGCCGGTCACGCCCGACAGGACCTCCTGGCTGCGCAGCAGGGCCACGCCCCCTCCCGGCACGATCCCCTCTTCAACGGCCGCCCTGGTCGAGTGCAGCGCGTCTTCGACACGAGCCTTCTTCTCCTTCATCTCGGTCTCGGTCGCGGCACCGACGCTGATGACCGCCACGCCGCCGGCCAGCTTTGCCAGCCGCTCCTGCAGTTTCTCGCGGTCGTAGTCAGAGGTGGACTTGTCGATGGCCACCTTGATCTCGTTGATGCGGCCCTGGATCTCCCCGGTGTCGCCCGCTCCGTCGACAATGGTACTGTTGTCCTTGTCGATCGTCACGCGCTTGGCCCGGCCCAGGTCAGTGACCATGGCGTTTTCGAGCTTGAGGCCCTTGTCTTCGGAGATGACCTGCCCGCCGGTCAGAACTGCGATGTCTTGAAGCATGGCCTTGCGGCGGTCCCCAAACCCGGGGGCCTTCACCGCGCAGACCTTCAGCGTGCCCCGCAGCTTGTTCACCACGAGCGTGGCCAGGGCTTCGCCCTCCACGTCTTCGGCCACGATCAGGAGCGGTTGCCCCATCTGGGCGACCTTTTCCAGGACTGGGAGGAGGTCCTTCATCACCGAGATCTTCTTCTCGTGGATCAGGATCACGGGATCCTCGATCGCAGCTTCCATCTTCTCGGGATCGGTGACGAAATAGGGCGAGAGATAGCCCCTGTCGAACTGCATCCCTTCAACGGTCTCGAGTTCGGTCTCCAGGCCGCGCGCCTCTTCGACGGTAATGACGCCGTCCTTGCCGACCTTCTCCATGGCGTCGGCGATCAACTCACCGATCTCCATGTCGTTGTTGGCGGAAATGGCGGCCACCTGGGCAATTTCCCGCTTGCCCGAGGTTTCCACCGAGATGTCATGCAGCCGTCCGACGATGGCGTCGACCGACTTGTCGATCCCCCGCTTGAGGGCCATCGGGTTGACGCCGGCCGTCACGCTCTTGAGCCCCTCGGTAAAAATCGACTGGGCCAGTACGGTAGCCGTGGTAGTTCCGTCCCCGGCCGCGTCGGAAGTCTTGGTTGCGACTTCCTTGACCATCTTCGCGCCCAGATCCTCCACGGCATCGTCCAGCTCGATTTCTTTCGCGACGGTCACGCCGTCCTTGGTGATTGTCGGGCTGCCGAACTTCTTCTCAAGGACCACGTTCCGGCCCTTTGGGCCGAGCGTAACCTTGACCGCCCGGGCCAGCTTGTCCACTCCGGCCTTTAGGCGCTGGCGGGCTGCGGTATCAAATTCAAGATCCTTCGCCATCGTGCGTCTCCTTAACCCCCGGTCCGGGGGCGGTTGCTATTTCAGCTGTTTGTTTCTGTTCAGTTTTGTCAGTCAGTTGTCTGCCCCGACCCGTCCGCATTGGGACGGCGGCCAGACAGTCCGGGGTACCTAGAGGACTGCCAGGATGTCGGGTTCTTTGACGATCAGGAAGTCACGACCGTCCAGCGAAACCTCCGTGCCGGCGTACTTTCCGTAGAGCACGCGGTCGCCGACCTTCACGTCCATCTCCAGTCGGTCTCCGTCGTCGTTGCGCCGGCCCGGGCCCGCTGCTACCACGAGGCCCTGCTGCGGCTTCTCCTTGGCGGTATCGGGTATGTAGAGCCCGCCGCGCATTTCTTCGGTCTCCTCAAGCGGCTCGACCACGACCCGGTCGCCCAGGGGTGCGATTTTCAACTTGTCCTGCGATGAAGCTGCCATGGTTGTGACCCTCTCCTGTTGTCTGTGTTTTTCGTCTCGTCTCTGTTTCATGTCGCCCGGCCGGCGGACCAGGCACGCGATGGTTCTTGACACGTGCATCGCCGACCTGGTGTCAGATTGTTGGCACTCATCAACATCGAGTGCTAACAACGGAAAATTGCGGAAGTCTAGCTGGTGCGTCAACCCCGGACGAAATACGGCGCACGCGCAGGCTCGCAAATTGAAATCGATCCGGCAGGGGTTGACGAATTCCTCTGTTGGGGCGTGCCTCGCCTACAACAAATGTTTTCCAGGAGCGGCAAGACCAACTGTGGCGGCGCTTCTGGTTCCGCTGGCAGGCGGCCCCGGCGCGCCCCGCTGGGAGAAACCGAATCGGGCAAAGAGGCGTACCAGAAACGGGCGGGTGATAGGTTCCCCGTCGCGCGCGCCGAACGGATCGGCACGCGAAGACTGCCCTTATGAGAGGTTAGACAATTATGGCTCGTGCGATCATGACAATCGCCGCCGTCGCGGCGGCGGGTTTTGTGGTGGTTCAATTTTTGGTGCCGCTGCTATTCACGGCGGTGGGATTGGCCTTGAAACTCGTGTTGTGGGCTGTGATCGCCTACGTCGTGCTCAGGCTGATCAACCCCGGGTTGGCGAGTTCCGTCAAGGAACGGTGCTGCGGCAAATCAAGCAGCGAAGGCGAGATCTAGTCGGACTCTGACAAGAGCCGGTCGGCCAGGGCGATCCCGGCCACGGTCAGGGCCGGCTCGGTCAACTCAATCACAGCGCAGTGCGGTGCCAGGCGGCCGGCCAGGCCGCCGGTCGCCACAACCAGCGGGGGCGCTGCGAGATCCCATTCCGTGATCAACCGCCCCACTATCCCATCGATTCCGCTGACCACCGAATAAAAACCGCCGCTCGCCAGGCAGGCGAGTGTGTTCTTCCCGATCGCCCGGGCAGGCTCCTCCAGTACAGCATGCGGTAGCTGGGCCGCCGCTTTGGACAGGTGCTCCATGGCGGTGGCCGGGCCGGGCGCGATTGCTCCTCCAAGGAATGCCCCGCCTGCCGACACGCAGTCGAAGGTGGCCGCCGTACCCAGATCCACAACCAGCGTGTCGCGGGCATAGATCGCCGCGGCGGCCATTGTGTTGGCAATCCGGTCGGCGCCCACCTCCCGGGGGTTGTCAACTTCCAGACGCACCGGCAGCGGGCAGTCGCCCGTCAGGAACCGGACCTGCAGCCCGAGGGCCGCACCAGCCTCGCTCCACGGGCGGTTCAGGGTCGGCACAACCGAGGCAATCAAGATTCGCTCCGGGAGCTCCCTGGCCCCGGTGTCGCGCCGCGCCGATCGGTCAAACAGCATCTGGATGGAGACGGCGAGCTCGTCTCCGGTCACATTTCGCCTGCTGGCCAGACGCCACACGCGGTCGGGATTCAGGCAGGCGGCGGCTGCGTCCCGCGGTGGCAACGATCCCGGGTCACCCTGGCCGGGCGCCCCGAGGCCTGACTTCCCGTAGAGTGCGACTACGGTTTCGGTATTCCCAATGTCGACCGCCAGCAGAGTCACGGCTCGGCCCTCACGGTCCCGGCGGTCACCTTGCTCAATTCCCCATTTCCCGAGCGAATGAGCAGCGCGCCGTCCGAGGCGATTCCGGCGGCGACGCCCCGTAGTTCCGGACGGCCGGCCCCGGTCGTCACGCAAACCCGCCGGCCCCACAGCCAGTCCAGGTCGGCAATCTCCGCCAGCGCGGCGTCGCCCAGCGAGCGGGGAGGGCTCGGGACACGTTCATCGATCCCGCGGATTACCGCCCCGGCCACGTCGACCGCGTCCACATCCGGCGCAAACTCGTCGAAGGCCACCGCCGACCCGGCGAATTCGGCAGGCAGGTCTTCGCGGCGAAGGTTGATCCCCACTCCGATCACCAACCGGTGCTCGTATCCGGGTCCGCGACCACTCTCAACGAGAATACCCCCCAGTTTTCGGTCATCAACGATCAGGTCGTTCGGCCACTTCAGCTGCACCTTCGCCCGGCCTCCCGCCGCCGGCAGCCTGGTCAGCTCCCGGGCGATGTCCGCCCCCGCCACGACAGCCGCCAGCGGCGGGGTCAGACCGGTGCCCTGGTCCAGGATCATGCTGAGGTACACGCCCCCGCGCGGCGGAGACGACCAGTTTCTCCCTTCTCTCCCCCGCCCCGCTTCTTGCGATTCGGCGAGAACCACCGCCCCGGATGGTACTCCCTCTTGTGCCAGGCCACGGGCAGTGTCGTTGGTGGAAACTACCGCGGCGAAGGTATGGACGGGTCGCCGCCACCCCAGCGACAAACAGGCCGCCGGGGCATCGAACCAAGTGTTTGCCATCAGCGCAGGTGCGGCCAGATGGCCGAGGCCAGCAGGTAGGCCCCGCCCACCGCCCAGCAGTACCAGGCCCAGCGGTGGAACACGCGACCCCGGATCATCTTCATGAACACAACGATGGCTCCCGCCCCCGTAGCCGCCGCCGTCGATCCACCCGCGACAAACGGCAACAGTCCCCCGCCATCCCCCACCGCCACAAACTCGGGGATATGGAGTACCAGGGCACCCATCACAGCCGGAATACTGAGCAAGAACGTGAATTCCGCCATCCGGCGCGGCTCCACGCCCAGTGCCGTCCCGGCCGCCAGCGTACTCCCCGAACGCGAAATTCCGGGCAGCAGCGCCGCGGCCTGCACGCACCCGATAATCAGGGCTTGGCGCCAACCGGGTGTGGTCTGGTCGCTTCGCGCTGCCGTCCGCCGCACCGACCAGACGGCTCCACCGGTCACCAGCAGGAGCACAGCCACTGTCTGAGGCTGTTCAAAGATCGGTTCGACAACGTGGCGCAACAGCAAGCCGGTCGCCGCCACCGGCAGCGTTGCGATCGCCAGGAGCAAGACCATCTGGACCGATTCTTGATCTCCGGTGATAACTCCCCGCACTATTTCGGCGATCCTGGCGCGAAACGCCAGGCTGACCGCCAGCAGGGTCCCTGCGTGCGCCGCCGCCTCAAAGGCCGCGCCGGGCATTCCCGCGCCCAGGAGGCGCTGCCCGAGAACCAGATGCCCGGAACTGGAAAGGGGCAGAAACTCGGTTAGCCCCTGAACGGCTCCGAGCACGAAGGCGTCAAGCAGGCTCACTCAGGCCGAGCAGGCATCACAAACCGGTCACTTGACCGTACAGCGCCTCGTACTGAGGGACGATCGCTCCTGTTGCAAACCTCGCCGCGGCCTCCCTGGCGGCCGCTGATGCCCCGGACAAGGCCTGGGGGTCGGTGAGGAACCTGATGGAGGCGGCGGCCATGCCCTCCACGTCGCCAACTGGCAGCAAAGCCCCACTCTCGCCGTCGGAAACGACTTCCTCAAGTCCCGAACCGCCCGCTCCGATCACCGGCACCCCTGCAGCGTGGGCTTCCAGCGCCACCAGTCCGAAGGATTCCTGGGCGCTGGGAAGCAGAAACAGATCTGCATTCGCCAAGAGCTCCGCCACCGAGTCGACCTTACCCAGCATGACCACGTCCTTCCTCACGCCCATCCGCTCGGCAAGTTCGCCCGCGGCCACCCGCTCCGGCCCGTCACCCACCAGCACGAGCTTGGCAGGGATCGATTCCCGAACCGCGGCGAAGACCCTCACCAGATCCGGGATCCTCTTCACGGGACGGAAATTTGAGATGTGCATCAGGACCTTCTCACCGGGCGCACCCCACACATGGGATCCCGCGTAGCGGTCCCGGTCGTAGACCCGGGGTTGCACGAAGTTGGGGATCACCTGAATCTCGCGCCCGTCGAAATCGAATTCCGCCACGGTCCTGTCGCGAAGCCAAGTTGAGACGGCCGTCAGCGCGTCTGACTTTGACAGCGAGAACTGGGTAACTGACCGGTAGGACGGGTCCTTCCCGACCAGCGTAATGTCGGTGCCGTGCAGAGTCGTGACCAGCTTCACGTCGCGGCCTTCTTCGCGCAGCATCTCCCGCGCCATCCAGGCCGCGGTAGCATGGGGAATGGCGTAATGCGCATGAATCACGTCCAGACCCTCGCGGGTTGCCACTTCGTGCATCGACACGGCCAGGGCAAACGAATACGGCGGGTATTCAAACAGCGGGTAGTTGTTGACCTTGACTTCGTGGAAATACACGCCGTCGATGAAATTCGTCAAGCGAAACGGCTGCGAGTAGGAGATAAAGTGGATTTCGTGGCCGCGGCGGGCCAGTTCCAGGCCCAGTTCCGTGGCGACGGCACCCGACCCGCCGTACGTGGGGTAACACGTGATTCCTATCTTCATTGGGCGGCTGTCATCGCACCCTCCTGAAGGTTGGCCGCATCACACGCTCTTTCCGGCCGGGAGACCATTATCGTGGCATTTCCGCCACGACCGAACGACGATCCGGGCCAGTTCATCGACGGGCTTCGTGCCGTCCAAGACCGCGGTGCCATCCGGCAGCTGACCGCGGAACCACGTCCTCTGGCGGCGTGCGTACCGCCACGTGGCTGCCTCAATCCGGCGCAGGGCGTCGGCTGCCGTGATTTCGCCTCTCAGGAGCGAGAACACTTCGCCGTACCCAACCGCGTCCATCGCCGGAGTTGTGGCGACGCCGGCCCGCAGAAGGGCCTCGGCCTCGCGCTGCCACCGCCCTGATTCAAGCAGGGACTCAGCCCGGCAACGTATTCGGTGTCGCAGATCTCCCGGGGGGAGGTCGATCCGGAAAGCAAGCACCCGCACCGGTTCGCGGGAAGGCTCGCCGTGGCGTATCCACCACGACAGCGGCCGCCCCGAGAGCAGCGCCAGCTCGACGGTCCGGCCAGCCCGCTGCCGGTCAAACTTGCCGCCGCCGCGGTCCAGACGTTCGGCCCAAAATGACACAAGCTCGTTTGGTTGTCGCCGTGTCCAGCGTTCGAGTCGCTCTCGCCGGCTGCCGCCCAAGTCCGGCTCGGCGAACATGGGGTCGGTAAGGACCTTGAGAAAGAGCCCGGTGCCCCCCGCCAAGACGGGCACCCTGTCCCTGGCACGGATCCGGGCGATCCACTCGCTGGCACAGTCGGCAAAACGGCCGGCGCCGTAGCGCGTGCGGGGGTCCAGAAAACCAACTCCGTGGTGCGGAACACGGGCCATTTCCGCGGGGCCGGGGGCAGCGGTGCCGACTGACATCCCGCGGTAGGCCTGCCTGCTGTCCATCGAAATGACCTCGCCCCCCACCAGGTCGGCGACCGCCAGTGAAAGCGCGGTTTTCCCGCTGGCGGTCGGACCAACCAGCGCAATCACCTTCACGGTCGTTGCGGCGGCGGAGTTCTGGATGCGCGGGCCCGGCGGAAATCAGGAGCGCCCGAACCTGCGGTCCAGCTCCGCGGTCGCGAGCCGGATCGCCGCGGGTCTTCCGTGGACGTCGTGAGCGGGCAGTTCGGTGGCGAACAGGCTGTCGAACAACTCCCGGGCCTCTTCGGGCGAAAGAGGGTCACCGGCCTTGATCGCCCCCTTGCAGGCCATGCTGCGGGCGATCTTGTCTTGCTGCCGGTGAGCGGAGTCGACAAGGGGAGATCCTTCGGTCAGTTCCCGAATCATGTCCCGAAAACACGCCTCGCCGTCGAAACGCGGATGGGGCTGGGGAGCTTCCGTAATAACCACGGTGCTTTGGCCCAGTTTCTCAAAACGAAACCCAATCCTGCGCAGGAGTCCAGACGTGTCCTCCACCGTGAGCATTTCGTCTGGGGAGAGCCGCACGGGCACCGGAAACAACAAAGTCTGAGTCTCCCCTGGATCTCCTGAGAACCGGGCCATGATGCGCTCGTACAGCACCCGTTCGTGGGCCGCATGCTGGTCAATAATCAGCATCCCCTCGCGGGTGGGGGCCAGGATGTACCGGTTGTGAAGCTGCCAGATCTCGGGCTTCGCCGTTTCGATGTCGGCGAAGGCCTCCACTCCCGCGGCCTCCTCAAACAGGGCCACTACCTCGGGCTGGGCAGCGGCAGGGTGCGCCGAGGTCAGGGGTTCCTGGTCCGCGGACCCCGGGCCTTCGTGCCCGCGCCCGCTGATGGCGTGCGCCGATTCAAGGCTGGAAAGGGCTTCTCGGATCGCCTCCGCGACGGCGGTTTCCACGGCCCGTCGGTCCTGGAACCTCACCTCCGACTTTGCGGGGTGTACGTTCAGGTCCACGTCTCCCGCCTCAAACACGAGCCGAAGGAACACCGCGGGTCTGGCCCCGTCTGGAGTCGTTGTGCGGTAAGCCTCGTCTACCACTCGCATAAGCACGGGGTCGCTCACCACCCTGTTCCCCACCATCAGGAAACGCCGTCCGCCCTTGGTCGCCGCGTCGGGGCGTTGCACGAATCCCCGCACCCCCACCCGTCCCCCGCCGTTCACCGACAGGAGGGTCGCTCCGATTCCGTGCCACAGAGCGTCAATGCGCTCCAGGCCGCTCTGGTCGGGCTCCACGTCCAGAAGCACCCGGCCGGACGACACAAACCGGAACCCCGCCCCCGGGTTGGCGAGGGCCAGCAGAGTAACCGCCTGGGCGGCCGCACGAGTCTCGGTGGCGTTCGTTCCCAGGAACTTCGCCCGGGCCGGGATGTCCCTGAACAACATCCTGACCGAAACCGTCGTGCCGGGTGCCCGGGGCTTTGGTGTGACGCCGCGGATCTTCCCGAAATCGACCCTGACCCTGACTCCGTCCCCGTTTTCGGCCGCGGTGTGCAGTTGGAACAAGCTGACCGCGGCAATTGAAGGCAGTGCTTCACCCCGGAACCCCAGCGACCGAATCCTCTGGAGATCGGCGGCCGTCCGGATCTTGCTCGTCGCGTGCCTCTCCACCGCCAGGATGGCGTCGTCTCTGGCCATCCCGCACCCGTCGTCCGCTACCCGGATCTCGGCCTTCCCGCCCCCGCGCACATGGACGTCAATCCGCCGGGCTCCGGCGTCGAGCGCGTTCTCCGCAAGCTCCCGCACGACCGAGGCAGGGCGCTCAACCACCTCGCCCGCCGCGATTTGATTCGCCACATGGTCGGGGAGAATCTCAACCGGGCGGTGCGACCGGGGCCCGGGCGGCCGGAGCCCAGCGACAGACGCGGCGGTCACAGGCCGAAGAACCGCCGGGCATTGGCGGCCGTCAGAGCGGCCACGTCCCCGACGGCTTCGTTGCGCAAATCAGCCACCGCCGCGCATGTCCACTGCACATGAGACGGCTCGTTGCGGCGGCCGCGCCGGGGCACCGGGGCCAGATACGGCGAATCGGTCTCGATGAGAAGGCGGTCTTCTGGAACACGGGCCACCAGGCCGGCAATCTCAGGTACGAAGGTGACCAGACCGGAGAAGGAAATCATCCACCCGGCGTCCAGCGCCACCCGCAGCAGGTCGGGTCCGCCCGCAAAACAGTGCATGACCCCCGACGCCCTGCCCCGGAACTGGCGGATAAACCCGGCCGTATCGCCGTCTGCTGACCGGGAATGGACGACCACTGGCAGTTTGAGGCGGGCGGCCATATCAAGATGAGCCTCGAAATTGCGGAGCTGGTAGTCCCGCTCGGCGGATCCGTAGTGGTAGTCGAGCCCGGTTTCACCCAGTGCCACGGCACCTCGTTTCGCAGCCAGGTGCTCCACGCCGGCCCAGGCATCGTCGTGCGCCCAGGCGGCCCCGTGGGGATGGATGCCTGCCGTAGCCCACACGTCTTCGTGTTCCGCGGCGAGCCCGAGGGCGGCCCGGGAGTCCTCAAGATCTGACCCGCAGGTCACGAGCCCGCACACTCCGGCCGCACGTGCACGCGCCAAGATGTCTTCTACCTCACCGTGGAATCGCCCCGCGGTCAGGTGCAGGTGTGAATCGAACAACTCGGGGAGGGTGTGCGCCGTGCCCCCACCCCCGCCGCCGTCAGCCGGCGGAATGTGCGGCCGCGCGAGCCGCAGCCCGCCGAGCGCGGTCGTGGATTTCGAGCAGAGCCGGGGCTGCCACGAAGATTGACGAGTAGGTCCCGACCATGACTCCCGCGATAAGGACCAGCGCCAGCGGCCGGATTACGGCACCGCCAAGGACAGCCAGCGACAGCAGGGCCAACATGGTAGTCCCGCTCGTCAGGACCGTACGCGGCAGAGTTTCGTTGATGCTCCGGTCCAGGGTTTCGCGGTACTCCTCCCGCCGCTTCTTCCTGAGGTTTTCGCGCACGCGGTCAAACACCACAATGGTGTCATTCAGCGAATAACCCACGATGGTGAGCAGCGCCGCCACGGTGGAGAGGGTCATCTCGATGCCCGCCACGGCAATGAACCCGAAGGTGATCAGTATATCGTGTACCGTCGCAATGACCGCCGCGACCCCAAAACGCCATTCAAACCGGAAGGCCAGATAAAACAGCGTCAGGACGAAGGAAATCAGCACCGCCAGCACGGCCCGGCGCTGGAAATCGCTCCCAACTTTGGAAGAAAGTGCGTCGCTCCGCACGACCTCGAAGTCGCTTTCGGCCCAGGTCGCCCCCAAAGCGCCCCCAACGGCCGCTCGCGCCTGGGTTTCGTCGCCTTCTTCCATGGGGATCCGCAACAGGACTTCACTGCCCTCGCCCCCGCCGCGCAACTGCTGAATCTGGACCCCCTCCATCCCGGCCCCGGTTAGCGCCGCCCGGAGGTTGGCCGTTTCCACCACATCGGCAAAGGTCACTTCGACCATGGCACCGCCGGTAAACTCCACACCCGCCTGCAGGCCGCCGCGGGCCACCAGGCCAATCAGCCCTACTCCCAGAATCGCCGCGGACACCACATAGGCATGCCTGCGTGCGGAAAGGAACTTGAAGTTGGCCTCTCGGAACACTCTCATGGTCAGATGCTCAGCGTCTTGGCGACGCGACGGTTCAGGTAGATAAGGAACAGGGTCCGCGTCACGTAGACGGCGGAGAAGAACGAAGCGATGATCCCTATACAAAGGGTGACCGCGAACCCGCGCACCGGTCCGGTACCAAACTGGAACAGGATGGCACCGGTAATCAGAGTGGTCAGGTTTGCGTCGACAATGGCCGACAGGGCGTTGCTGAACCCTGACTCAACCGCGTTGCGCGGCGTTTTTTCGGATGCCAGCTCTTCTCGCACTCGTTCGAAGATCAGAACGTTGGCATCGACCGCCATCCCGATCGACAGAATCAGCCCTGCGATCCCGGGAAGCGTCAGCGTGGCCTGCAGCCCGGCCAGTGCACCCAAGACCAAGATCACATAGGTGACCAGGGCCCCGACCGCGAGCACGCCCGCGAGCCGGTAGTAGACCAGCATGAGCGCCACCACCGCGATAATGCCAAGGATGAACGCGATCCGTCCCTGGCGAATGGAATCCTCTCCCAGGGACGCACTGACGTTGCGTTCCTCCACCACGCTGATGGGCATCGGGAGCGCGCCCGCCCTCAGGACCAGCGCCAGGTCTTGCGCTTCCTGCAGCGAAGCACCTGGCTGGAGCTCGATTTGCGCCCGGCGCTCCAGAGGGCCGCGGATAACCGCGTAGCTCTGGACCCTGTTGTCCAGCACAATCGCCATGTTTCGCCCGATGTTCCCCTGGGTTCCTCGCAGGAAAATCCGGCCGCCCTGGCGTGTCATCTCGAACGGGACAATCGGGCGGTTGAACGTCGGATCGCGAGATGCAGGCCCGGCGTCCGCCAGCCGGTCTCCCGTTACCAGAGGATCTTCCTCGAGCGCGTACAACTCCAGGTAGGTGGCCCCGGCAACGCCCTTCTCTTCGCTTCCCCAGTGCAGCTCCACGTCACGGGGCAGCAACTCCTGGACTTCGGGAAGCGCCAGCCACTCTTCAATCGTCGGCACGTCTTGGGTGGGGGCGAGGAAAATCCCGGGCCCTTCGCCCTGCCTCAGGAGGGTACCGAGGGGTCTCAGAACCGCAGCCGGCGTTTCGGCCGAAGGGTCGTCGTCCCCCGTTTCACCCGCGTCACCAACCGTGTCGGCAGCACCGCTCGCGGTGTCGGGCAGGGCGTCGGTTCCAGGTTCCGCGGCCGGCGCTTCAAGCAGATCCGAAAGGTCCGGTACGGGCTCGGGTGCCAGCAGGTCAACCGCCAGGTTCTCCGCCCCGACAACCTCGACTATTGCCTCATCGATGTCAGTCAGGGCTGCCGCAAACCCTGTACCGTCGGTAATCAACTTGAATTCGAGGAACGCCGTCTGCGTGACAATCGCCTTGCCGCGCTCAGGGTCCTGGATCCCGGCCAGCTCCACGATGATACGGTCCCCGGACCGCTGAACGGTGGGCTCCCTGACGCCGAACTGGTCAATGCGATTACGAATCGTGGTCAGAGTCCTGTCCACCGCATCGTTGAGACCGGCCTCGGAAAGCGTGTCCGCCGACGTGTCAACTTCCAGCGCAAGGTACATCCCGCCCTGCAAATCCAGACCCAGCTTGAGCGGCCACAGGCGCTCGCCGTTCTCCCCGGTTTCGGGGACGAGCGACCAGCCGCAGAGCAGGACTAGGGCACCGATCAGGATCAGCCTGCCGCGAACGGACTTGAACACTCTTTTCACTGCCGTGTTTGAAGGAATCGAACCGGACCGCGGCCCGGGGGAATCGCGTTGTCGGCGCTTGCCGCCCGGAAACGGGGCGACCCAGACACGGTGCGACCCCTCAAAAAGGGCCACCGCCGAGCCAGCCTGACGGACCGCGGCAAGCGATTCTTGTTTAGCCTCTGCAAATTAGCCCGGAGGTGCTGCTCTGGAAACCGTTCCCCTGCGGGGTTAATCTCCCATGCCCGCACGCCAGCCGTTCGCAGCGAATTGGCGCGACCCCCGTTGGCAACCGCCACGGGAATTGGCGGCACAAACATCATCACAACGAAGGACACCGAAATGACCGAACCCCAGGTCCGCCCGGTCCGGGCGCCGAGACTGGCTACACTGAGACTGGCGGCGCTTACCGCAGCGGCGGCTCTCACCCTCGGCGCCTGTGCGACCCTCTCCTTCCAGCCCCCTTCGGCCTCGGGCGGTCCCGGGGGAGACGGGGGTCAATCCGGGCCCGGTGGCGGCCGCGGAGATGACGAGGGGCCCGAAGCCTACAGCGACGTTGTTACCGAGGACGCAGTCACCGATTCGGGGATGTTCCACCTGCACACGGTAGACGACCAGCTGTTGTTCGAGATCCCCGAGAACATGCTGAGCCGCGAGATCCTCACGGTGAGCAGGCAGGCGAGGGTGCCCGACGGAATGGGTTACGGCGGGCAGAAATCCAACACCCAGACCGTGCGCTTCACGCGCAGCGACCACGACGAGAACGTGATCCTGCTGAGCATCGTCAGCTACGTGAACGTGGCCAGCGATTCCCTGCCGATCTACGAGGCGGTGCGGAATGCCAACCTCGAGCCGATCGTCCGCGCGTTCGATGTGATGGCGCTCAACGATGATTCGACAACGGTGGTGATCGACGCAACGCCTCTGTTCGAGTCGGATGTTCCGCTGTTCGGCATCGGTGGCTTCCGGCGTACGCAGTTCCAGATTCGCAACCTGGATTCGAGCCGGACCTTCATTCAGTGGGCCAAGAGCTTCCCGCGCAACGTGGAAGTCAGGCACGTACTGACCTACAACGCTTCGAACCCGCCCAACGGGAGCTCCGGTTCGGTTACGGTCGAGATGAACCAGTCGATGCTGCTCCTGCCCGACGATCCGATGCGGCCGCGGCTCTTCGACGAGCGGGTCGGCTTCTTCTCGGTCACGCAGACCGACTACGGGCGCAGCGATCACGACGTCATCGACCGCACATACGTCACGCGCTGGCGCCTCGAACCATCCGACACCGCAGCGTTCAACCGAGGTGAGTTGGTCGAGCCGGTCAAACCGATCGTCTACTACATCGATCCGGCCACGCCGGATAAGTGGCGGCCCTACCTGAAGGCTGGCGTAGACGACTGGAACGAGGCGTTCGAGGCAGCCGGGTTCAAGAACGCGATTGAGGGCCGCATGCCCCCGACCCCGGAGGAAGACCCCGAGTTCAGCCCCGAAGACGCACGTTATTCGGTGATTCGGTGGTTCCCGTCGGAGATCGCGAACGCCTCCGGGCCGCACGTGCACGATCCCCGTACCGGCGAGATTCTGGAGAGCGACATCAACTGGTACCACAACGTGGCCAACCTGCTCCGGAACTGGTATCTGGTGCAGACCGCCGCGGCCAACCCCGAAGCCCGCATGGTCGACTTTGATGACGAGACCATGGGCAAGCTGATCAGGTTCGTGTCAGCGCACGAAGTAGGCCACACGATTGGGCTTCAGCACAACATGAAGTCCAGCTCGGCGTTCCCGGTCGACTCGCTGCGGGCACCCGGCTTTGTGTGCCGCGAGGGCGTTGCTCCGTCGATCATGGACTATGCGCGCTTCAACTACGTGGCGCAGCCCGAAGACGAAGGCGCTTGCTTCGATCCCCGCATCGGGTCTTACGACAGGCACGCGATCGCCTGGGGGTACCGCCCGATCCTCGATGCCGAATCCGCGGACGACGAGCGTCCAACTCTGGACAGCTGGATCCGCGAGGTCGACGACGACCCCTACACCTATTTCGGGAACGCCACTCCGATTGACCCCACCGGGCAAACCGAGGCGATCGGATCGGATGCGATGGAAGCCAGCTCGCTCGGTATCGAGAACCTGAAGCGGATCATGGACAATCTCCTCGAATGGACCGACGCCGGTCGCGAAGGCGAAAACTACGAGGAGTTGGCCGAGCTATACCGTCAGGTTATCGGCCAGTGGGACCGCTACATGGGCCACGTCGCCACGAACATCGGCGGGGTGGTGACCACGCGGAAGCGGATTGGGCAGGAAGGGACGATCTACGAGTTCGTGGGTGAAGACGCACAGCGCCGTGCGGTCCATTTCTACGCCGAACAGGCTTGGCAGCCGCCACTGTGGATGGTCAACGAAGAGATCCTCGGGCGGATCGAAGGGGTCTCTACGGTTCACCGGCTCCGCGGCCTCATGGTCGGGCCCGTGAACCGAGCCCTTGACCCGGGCAGGCTTCAGAGGCTCATCGAGGGCGAGGCCCGCATGGGCGACGACGCCTACTCAATTGGCGAGTTGATGGACGATATGCGGGCGGCGATCTGGTCGGAGCTGGAAAGCGGTGAGTCGATCGGCGTCTACCGCCGGAACTTGCAGCGCGGCCACCTGGAGCGTCTTGAATTCTTGATGACTCAGGATCCGCCTCCCCCGGCCTTCTTCGGCGGCCTGGACCTTAGCGCATTTTTCACTACGGTGGACGTGTCCATGTCGGACATCAGAGCTTACGTGCGGGGCGAACTCGAGACGATCTGGGAAGAAGTTGAGGACGCGGTCGACGGCGCGTCCGACCGGGCGACCAAGCTGCACCTTCAGGACGTCCTGATCAGGATTGACATGATCCTGGATCCCGACGACGACTGATCCCGCCGGGGTGTTTACTTGGGCCGCGCGGCCCAAGTAAGTAAAGAAGGGGCCGGGGGGGTGTCCGCCCCCCGGCCCCTTCTTTGTTGTGCGCCAACCGAGCCGGGCTTGGTGGCTCGGCTCGGTTATCCAAAACCCGGTTGGGTCAGGCGGACACGTCAATGCGCCGGGGCTTGGCCTCGGGGCGCTTGGGAAGGTTGACGGTCAGAACGCCGGCGTTGAGCCGTGCGACGACCTCGTCCGGCCGAATCCCCCGCGGTAGCGAGAAACTGCGGTTGAACCGCTCGGTCCGGCGCTCGTTGATGTGGTACGTGCGGCCCTCGACGGCCTCGGCCGCCTCGCGGGCACCCGACACGTTCAGTACACCGCGATCGAAGGTGAGATCAATCTCGTTATCCGTGAACCCGGGCAAATCCAACTCCAGCACGTACTCATCGTCCGACTCGTACATGGTCGCCGCTGCGAAGGCAGGAACGAAGGGGCTGCCGAGCGCGGGACGCAGGTTCCCGATGGTGGTGTCCAGCACCTCGTCCATCCACGGATGGTCGAACAGCGGGACGTGGCGAGAGACTCTGTTGTTAATCGTGGGAAGCATCGTGTTACTCCTTCGGTAAAGGGGTCATTTTGTGATGTGTATTGTTGAAGATGGTGCCCGATTGCTGCCGGGCGCGCCTTCGACCCGTTGTATAGCAAGATCCGTGCCAAGTTGCCGCGGTCAGGCAGTGTTCCGATCCCGATCCTTCTTCCCTTCTTGGCCCCGCGGCACCAAGATTGGCGGAATGATCCCGTTAGGCGTCAGCCGCCACTCCGGATCGGGGGCCGACCTTTTCTGCTGTGTGGCCGTTCTGGCTGCACTGGTTGTCCACCCGGCCGCCGCCCAGCGCACGGGCTTGCCCGCTCAAGGCGAATTGGCTGCCATGACCGTGCCCCGATTTGAGATCTTGGATTCCGAGATCCAGCTCACCGGCCCGGTCCGGGCGGGCGAGTACCTGGGAGTGACCGGTCCCCGGGCCGCGTGGCTGGGTCTGGAGACAGGCCAGGCCGAATTGTGGATCCACCCGCTCAAGGTAGGGACCGGATTCCGGCTTTCGTTCACCACCCCGGGGTACGGATCCCCGATCCCAGGCGAGCAAGTGGCGCGGACCGTGACGGTGCGCCCGGAATTGGCCACCATCACCTACAGTCACGCCGCGTTCCAGGTACGCCAGCACATCCTCGCGCCACGCGACACGTCGGCCCACGGGATTCTGGTCTTGCTGGAAGTGGACGCGCCCGAGCCGATCGAAATCGTCGTCGAGTTTCACCCGCTCCTCAACTACATGTGGCCCGCGTCGCTGGGCGGCCAGTATGCCTACTGGGACGCGGGGAGGCGGGTGTTTGTGCTTTCCGAGAGCCTCGCGGAGCGGAATGTCCTGGTTGGATCGCCGTGGGCCACCAACTCGGTCGAACATCCCGCCCATCAACTGGGCGAGGCCCCGCGGACCATGGTCATCCCCGTAACCCCTGACCGGGCGCGCCGGGAGTTCATTCCTGTTGCCATCGCGGGCGGCGGGGTCCCGCGGGACAGTGCTTTCGCTCGCTACGCCCGCCTGATTATTCAGGCCGAAACGCTGTACCTGGACACGCGCACATGGGCCGACAGGGCGCTGGCCTCAACCGCATCGGTTCAGACCCCGGACCCCGCACTTGATCTGGCGCTGGAATGGGCCAAGATCAACCTCGAAGAACAGAGGGTTTGCAATCCCGATCTGGGATGTGGGTTCGTGGCCGGATGGGGCTTTTCCGGGTCGGGGGCCAGGCCTGGCTTTGGGTGGTTTTTTGGTGGCGACGCGATGATGAACACGTTCGCCATGGACGCCCTGGGTCAGTTCGACCTGGTTGCCGAAGAGCTGCGTTTCCTGGCCTCGCACCAGCGGTCCGACGGGAAAATCACCCACGAGATATCGCAGGGGGCGGCGCATATCGACTGGTTCGGCACCTATCCCTACGCCTATTACCACGCAGACACTACTCCGTACTGGATGTATGCCGTTTATCTGTACTGGCGGGCCAGCGGAGACGACGATCTGGTCCGGGAGTTGTGGCCAGCTTACAAGCTCGCCTGGGAGTGGTGCCTGACCGCCGAGACCGACGGGGACGGGATCATTGAGAACACGGTGGGCGGGCTGGCCGCCGTCGAGGTCGGGGGCCTCGGCGCGGCCCTGCACCAAGACATCTATCTGGCCGGGGTGTGGACCGCCGCGGCCCAAGCCACTCCGGCGCTGGCCGCCGTCGCGGGCGACGAGTCAGTGGCACGGCAGGCGGCGCGGATTGCTCCCGTCGCGATAGCTACGCTCAACGACGCGTATTGGTTGCCCGAACGTGGACACCACGGCTTCGGGATACTCTCGGACGGAACCACCGACTCCAACCTGACGGTTTGGCCGTCCACGGCGGCTGCGTTCGGGTTATTCGAGAGTGAACGCGCCCGTTCCACCCTGAGGGCCATCGCCAGCGACCGCATCTCGTCGGACTGGGGCGCACACATGCTTTCGACCGAGAGCGAGCTCTACGGCCCCCTGGCGTACAATATGGGAACCGTCTGGCCTTTCGTGACGGGGTACGCGTCGTGGGCCCAGTACAGGTACCGGCGCCCCTGGGCGGGCTTCCACTTGATGGACGCCGTCAAGCAGATGACCTACGACTGGGACCTGGGCCGACATCACGAACTTTTCTCGGGCACTTTCTACCAGCCGCTCGACCAATCCGTGCCCCACCAGTTCTTTGCCAGTTCGATGTTGGTCACGCCTCTGCTGCGGGGGGTTTTTGGATGGGAACCCATGGCGGTGGAGCGCACGGCAGTTCTCGCGCCCCAGCTGCCGCCGGATTGGGATGAAGCCGCGGTTCGGGGTCTGCGGGTTGGCGGCACTTCTCTGGACGCCCGTTTCAGCCAGGAATGGACCCCGGAGGGAGGGTCTTTCCGGACCGTGGTTCGGGCCGGGGGACCGCCGCTGACCCTGCGTTTCGTGCCTGATGTGCCGCTTGGTGCCCGAAACGCCTCGGTTAAGGCAGGCGGCAAGACGCTCGACCTTCCCGCAGCCGGGCAGCCTCTTGAGATCGCGATTTCAGAAGCAGAACCCGTCGAGATCAGCGTGGCGTGGGAAGGCGGGCTTGCCGTTTCCCCGCCCCGCATCGCTCTGGAACCGGGGCAGCGGAGCTCCGGGCTCCGGGTACTCGATTTCACTGCCGGGACAGAAGGGTGGCTGCTGCTGCTGGAGGGTACGGCAGGACGGT
The DNA here is from genome assembly GCA_021295785.1 of Gemmatimonadota bacterium. GTDB lineage: Bacteria > Gemmatimonadota > Gemmatimonadetes > Palauibacterales > Palauibacteraceae > Palauibacter. Next base: position 106,043 of record JAGWBR010000002.1, on the reverse strand, counting down.
CCTACGCCCTTCCCCTGTTTGGCACCGCGGTGGACGCGGAACCGCTCGACGAATCGGCCGGCGCCAGGGTCAGCGGCGGCGTCCTTTACGTGGATTTCGCCAGGCCCCCCGGCCCCGACCATGCCTTCGAGCGGCTAACGACCCGGATCAGGCTACTGGCTCGCCATCCCACGCGGACGTAGCGTGAATCAAAGGTAAAGCGGCGGCGGCGAAGACCCGGCGCTGTCAGAGACCGGCGTTCAGAAAGTGACCCTGACGCCCAGCTGGGCACGGCGCGTGTCGCCCAGCCCGCTACGGATCGTGCCGTCGAAATTGAACAACAGCGACCCCCGCGCGGTGTCAAGGATATTGTCTGTATTCGTGATGTTGAACATTTCAAATACGGGTTCTATTGTGCCTGCACCCCAACCGAACTGTCGGGACAGCCGCACATCCCACTGAAACAGGTCGTTGTCCCTGCGGAGGGTGTTGCGGAGGAGAATTGTCCCGTCCGCGCAGATTCGCTCGACAGGCTCGGCCGCCCGCTGGCCCGGGTCAGAGCAATCCTCCGAAACGGGAGATGCCGAAGTGTACCGGACCGAACTCCCGCCCAGCACACCGCCGGGCAGTCGCAGCAGCACGTAGGCGTTCGCCATGTGCCTGCGGTCACGGTCCGACCACCCCCACTCGGCTTCCAGACGGGACGCATCGGCGTAGGTGAACGTGAACGGATCGCGCTCGTTGTCATCGTCCGACTTGTCCCACGACATCGTGTAACTGCCCTCGAACGCCGCCAGGGGGCCTTCGGGATCACCCCCGCGTCCACCCAGCGTTACCGCGTGGTACCGCGAACGTGCAGTGCTCTCGACAGTGGTCAGGGTCCCGATCCCGCCCCCGTCCGGGTGGGTTCCCACGCCAAATGGCGTACCGAACACCTCGGCGTTGCGATCAACAAATCGAAACAACTGGTCGGCGCGGGAATGCTGATAGTCGAGCGATACGCTCGCCCGGCGCCCCAGCCGCCGCTCGGCTCCAAGCGAAAAAATCCAGGTGCGCGGAAGCTCCAGATCACGCGCCGCAACATGAATGTCGGGGCGGAAGGGCGGAGTGGTTGACCCGTCCAGCAACGAGTCGATCGGCGGAGGCGCGCCAAGAAAAGGCGAATCAGCGCTGCTCCTGAACAAGACCTGCTGGAAGGCCCCGTTCGTGGTGCGCGGCTGGGCCAGAACCAGCTTCGGGATGCGTGCGTAGTAGGCTCCCGCGGTCCCCCTGAACGAGGTCAGCCCCCGCGAGTCGGCGTCCCACGCCACGCTGAACCTGGGCTGGAAGTTGTCCAGGTCGTCGGGAATCTGCCCGTCCGACGGGAACCGGTCGTCGCCCAGGTACGGTCCGTAGAACGTGTCTTCGGGATCGATGAACGTGTTCGGGTGGAAAGACCCCTCCCACCGAATACCCGTCGCAAGGGTAAGCCGGCTACCGAACCTCCACGTGTCCTGCACGAAAAACGCCAGTTCGTGCATCAACATGTCCGACGCGCCCAGGTCCTCGGCCGGCCTGCCCGGCACCGTGGCCAATTGCAAATAGAGCAGAACCGGCCCCGTGATTGATGTCCCTTCCGGGCACACACCCGCCGTGTTGCTGCTCCCGTCCGAGCAGGTCACGTAGTTGTTGCCGTGGGTCGCGAAGTTGATAAACCCGTCCACCGAATCGAACACGTAACGCGCGTTGGAGAGTCCGATGAACTGCTGCGCGGTGGTGGTGCGGTTGTATTCGACGCCCGCCTTGAAGAGGTGGCGGCCGGCGGCGACGCTGATGTTGTCGACGATCTGCAGACGAGTGTCCCTGGAGGGCTGAATCGGCAAGAAGAACGGCAGCCCTATTCTGAACCCGTCGGCGAAATCCATTCCGATATCGGGGAACGGACGCCCCCCCAGCTCGGCATAAGCCGGTTGCGGCGGCATGTCCGCACCCGGAATCAGAGGCCCTTCGTAACTCCTTGGCCGGTCCTCTCGCGCCCACTGAATTCGCAGTTCGTTGAACAGCGCCCCTGTGAGCTGCGATCTGAGACTCGCGTTGACCGCATGGGAATAGTCCTGCTCCACGCCGTTGGAAGACAAGCCCCACGAATCCACGTCGAACGTGCCGTTCACCTGCTCGGACCAGGAGTAGTTGTACTTGAACGAGGCCTGGTGTCTGTCGGTCAGGTTGAAATCGAGTTTGGCCAGGAGCGCCCGCGCATCGTCGGTCCGTTGGACCGGGCCGAATTCGTCTTCAAACAACCCGGGCCACTGGTCCTGCAGGAACTGGTCGAGCCTGGCAAGGTTTTCGGGGCCGGCCACGAGGCGATCGAACTGCTTGGTCTCGGTGGCCTCCTGATGGTCGTATGCCAGGAAGAAAAATGCCCGGTCGCGCACCAGTGGGCCGCCCAGGGTGAATCCGACCTGGCTTCTGGTGAAGTCCGGTTCTTCCGGAGTAACCCCGTCGCGACTCCGGTAGCCTGAAGATATCCCGTCCGACTGCCCGTGGTAGTGGGCCGTGCCGCGGAGTTCGTTGGTTCCTGACTTCGTGATCACGTTGACGAATCCGCCCGCTGACCGGCCGAATTCCGCCGCAGCCCCGCGGCTCACCACAACCAGCTCCTCCACGGCATCCTGATTGAAGGTGAAGGCCGGGCGCTGGCCGCCGCGCTGCTCGCCGAAGAAGGGGTTGTTGAAGTCCCCCCCGTCGACCATCACGTTGTTGAAGATGCCGCGCTGGCCGGCAATGTTGAGCACTTCCCCGTCGGGCCCCTGCGACCTCGAAACCCCCGGGGTCAGGTAAGCCATGTCAAGGTAGTTGCGCCCGTTGCTGGGGAGTCCGTCCACTACTTCTTCCGTAAACCGCTGTGCGCCCGCGGCGTTTTCGCCGCTTGGAATCGGTCCAGTGCCGCCCGCCTCCACCGTGAGCCCTTCCAGCTCGACCGGGGCGAAGCGAAGCTCCAGATCCACGGTTTCTCCCACGCGGAGGTACAACTGGTCCGCGGAGGCGGTACCCAGCTGCCCCTCGGCGCTGGCCTCTACTCGGTAGGCCCCGAGTGGCAACAGGGTACGGACGAAAAGCCCTTGCCCGCTCGTAACTGCCGTAACCCTGAGTCCGGTGTCCCGGTGTTCAATGGAAACTTCGGCCCCCGCGACCGGGAGGCCCTGCGGATTAAGTACGACCCCTCTGATGACTCCCGTTGTGGCGTTGGACTGGGCGGCCGCCTGGTGGTGGAAGGTCGCGACTGCAAAGAGCACGGCCACCGCGGTTCGTGCAAACGAAGACAGCTTGGTGGCCGGGGCGAACCAAGCCGGTGGGGAAACGAAAATTCGGCGCAAGACTCTCTAACCCTGGGATCGGCGTGAAGGTCGAAAAAAGGCAGCAGGCGGAGGTCTGAACCTGGCCCGCGAGAAGCAGGAAAAGCGGGCATGGGCCCGGCAGGATTCGAACCTGCGACCTTGGGATTATGAGTCCCCTGCTCTAACCAGCTGAGCTACGGGCCCGCACCCCGAAGTTCGGCCGAAGGCAGCGGGGTTGCAACAATCTCACCGAATCCAACCGGCTCCGGCGCCCGGGGGTTACCAGTTCTTCTCTACTCCGCTCTGGTCCGCCCGGTCCCGCCCTGACAGACGTTCGCGGACCGCCGTCTCCGCGTCCCCCGCACGGTCCAGGAGCCTCGCGGCCTGTTCGGGCGACATCATGGGCATCTCGCCAGTCCCGCCGGCCGAGGACTCTCCGTCACCGCCCCGCGGCGAGTTGCTCCGCCCGCCCCGCTGTTGTTCGCCACTCCCTGGTTCGGTTACCAGCCACGATTCCACTACTTCAAGATTCCACCGGGCGTCATCGTCGCCGGGCTGGCGACGCAGCAACTCGCGGAGCGCATCCCTGGCCTCTTCGAGTGCGGCGCGACGGTCCGGCGGTTCCACCAGCGACACCCGTCCGTCCAGGGCAGCGCTGATTCCAAGATTGTAGTAGGCGCGCTCAACCACGTCGGGCGTGCCTCCGGTCAGCGACTGGCGCAGCATTTTTCTTGCGTCTCCGTGCCTGCCGTCGGCCAAAAGCGCAGTGCCAAGGTTGTAGCGGTCAACCGACTCACCCGATTGATCCACTGCTCGCCGGTAGTTGGATACGCGCCGGGATTCCTGCGCCCGGATCTGCTGCTGCCGGCCAACCTCTTGGAGAAGAACGCCGGGCAGGTGCATTCCCATCATGACCACCGCGCTGGCAAGTGCAAACACCACCGCAAACATCCACCCGCCCCGCCTCATCCGCGCGGGAGAGCGAATCCCTCTGCCCAAAGACAGAGGAATGCCAGCAAGAGCAAGGCCATGACGCCCGCCTGACCCGCCGGGGCGGCGCCCCTGGCACTGGCCAGCTCGCGCTCAATCTGGTCGGTGCCGTCGCGGAAATTGGCGTAGGCGCCACCCGTCATGAGAGCTATCCGCCGAAGGGGTTCCTCCTCCAGTCGCGTCACCACCGGCTGCCCGTCCCTGCTCCGAAGCAACACCCCGGCGGAACTCCTGAGCGATCCGGCGGACGGCGGTATCAGGGCCTCCCGCGTCATCGGAATATTGCCACCCTGTTCCGTCCCGATTCCCACGGCGTGCACGGCAATGTTCGCCCGTCGCGCCCGCTCCGCCGCGTCGTCCAGCGGGGCCTCCACCGTGGCCTCCCCGTCGGAGAAGAGGACAATCGCCTTCCGCGAGCCCTCTTCCCCGCCGGCCAGAACGTCCAGGGCCAGGCTGAGACCGGCTGCGATCGATGAACCGCCCAACCCCACCGCCGAAGGCCGCACCTCGCGGATCAGCAGGTCCACCGCCCGCTTGTCACCGGTGAGCGGTGACAGGGTGTAAGCCCTTCCCGCGAAATAGACCACCCCCGTGCGGCTGGCCAGGCGCCGTGCCAGGTTCGCCGCCAACTCGCGCTGTGCCTGAAGGCGGCTCGGCGGCGCATCTTCCGCCAGCATGGAGTTGGATGCGTCCAGCACGATCATGATTTCCAGTTCGTCCAGAACCGGAGTGTCCACCTGCCGGGATCCCCAGCTCGCAGCAAGCGCCGCCAGACCAACTCCGGTGGCCAACAGAGCCGTTCTGGCACGGGGCAGCCAGACCGCCGGCAGCCGAACAAAGCGCTCTGTCAACTCGGGGTCGCCGGGTCGGAGCGATGGGCCGGAACCGCGGCGCATCGCCAACAGGCGGAGGGCCACGGCAACCAACACGGCAGCTCCGGACCAGATCATATCCAGACCCGCCTTGACTTGAAGGCCATCGCCAGGAGCTCAAGAAGGACCATGCCCAGTGCCGCTAACACGAGCTCCCTTCGCATGCCAACTCGTTCCTCGGAGCGGACCTCGGAGATGGGAGTCGTCTCTAACTCGTCGATCCGGTCATAGATCCGGGTCAGTCCCTCTGAGTCCGTGGCGCGGAAGTAGAGGCCGCCCGTGGCTTCGGCGACCCCCTGAAGCAGGTCGTCGTTTACCCGAACCCTGATGTTCGCGTACTGATAACCGAACGCCGTCCTGGCCACGGGAACGGGTGCCACGCCGTCGCGGCCCACGCCGATGGTGTAGACCCGGATGCCCAGCGATGCCGCCGCGGCGGCGGCTTGTTCGGGCGAAATCGACCCGCTGTTGTTGTCTCCGTCGGTGAGCAGGATCACCACTCGCGACTCGGGCTCCAGGTCTCTCAATCGGTTCGCGGCGGTCGCCAGGGCCACGCCGATGGCGGTTCCGTCGCGGAGATCCCCTGGGTCCAGAGCCTCCACCGCGGCCTCCAGCGCCCGGTGGTCCAGCGTGCCCGGGACCATGGTGAGCGCCTCGCCCGCAAACGCGACCAGACCAAGCCAGTCGGATTCCCGCGCCTCGGCGAACCGGATGACCTCGCGCTTTGCCACTTCAATGCGGTTATCGGGCCTGAAATCTTCGGCCAGCATTGAACTGGAGATGTCCACCGCCAGCATGATGGCGATCCCCTCCAGCCTGGTCTCTGACTTTTCGTAGAGGCGGATCGGGTTCATGAGCGCCGCAGCCAGGAGGAGCAGAGCAAGGCTGCGCAGCGCGGGGGGCAGCACCCACCAGAAACGTGAAGCGGCGCTGGCCCGGGGCACGTTGGACAAATCGGGGAACGGGAGGGTGACCCGTGACCGCTTCATCAAGTACCAGCCAACCGGAATGGCCGCGGCCGCGATCAGAAACGGCCAGCTCGACACCTCGAATCCGGTCACGAACTGATCTCCAAACCCGAGCCCCGGGGAGTGGCGGAACCACGCTGCAAATGGCCGCTGCCGTTTGCGGGGGCATGGTCGTGGGCGGCACCGGCTTCGGCCCGGACAAAGCCGGCGCCAGCTTCCAGGTCGCCCAGCGCATCTGCGTCGGACGGACGCACCCGGGCGAACCGTGCGAGCAGGGTTCGTCCCAGCGCCACCACCAAGCCGTCGTCGCCTGCGGAAAGGTGTCGGCGCGGACGGGCAGCATCCCACGCACGCGTTGCCCGGAAATACTCGCGAAGGGTCTGTTCAAACTGGTCGTACAACTGTCCGCCGGATATCAGACCACCGCGCCACGAGGCCCCGAGCCGCTCGAAACTGGATAGTGCATGCACTGCGGGGTCGTGAGGCGGGGCGGCAGGGTCGGTTGCGATGTCTCCGCGGCGACGCGCGAAAAAGAACCACGCCAAGCCGGCCGCCAGCAGCGCAAGGGCAACGCGCCACCATCCCCGGCGGCCGCTCGCGAAAAACCCCCTCGCGGGGCGGAGAGCCCAACCCTCCTCCTGGCCGGCGGCGGCCGAATCGTCCAGGACCGGCAAAACGGATACGACCGGCACGGGAACCGCGTCGGCAAGCAGGCTGACCGTGAGGGCCGTGACCTCCACCGCCGGGACCTCCACGTCCCGCGCGCGCCATGCGATCAGCCGGTAATCCGCCTGCCACTGCCCCCCCTCCGTCATGGACAGGTGGGGTGCAGAGATCTGCTCCAGGTCATCCGGCAGGCGGAGCCGGACCGGAAACCTCACGGCCCCCGGATCACCCCGTCCGTGAGCCAGAGCCAGCATGCTCCCGGGGAGCCCTGCCCGGACAGTTATCCGGTACTCAAAAGGGCGGCCGACCAACACATTCGCGTCCAAAACCTCGGCCGTCGCCTCCCCCACCCCTTCAGCCGCCTGAGTGGCGGGATTGGCTCCCAACACCACGCTTGCGGCGAGCACCACGGCGGCGAAAGGGCCAGCGAGGAGACTCACCCGGGCAATCTTTCCTTCCGCGCCCCGATGCACGCAGCCAGATCGGCTTCGAACGACTGGCCGGTCCCGAGTCTTACATAGTCCACTCCGCACCGGCCGCAGAGCCGCCTCAGGGCCGTGTCCCGGTGCCTGCCCTGCTCGGCCAGGGCGGCGCTCCACCGGGGGTCGGCGAGGTTGACCACGGCTCTGCGGCCGGTCTCGGAGTCGGCCAGCTCCACCCAACCCGCGGGGGGCGGCGAGTACTCTGCCTCGTCGCCCACGTCGATCGCCACCACATCGTGCCGGGCCGACAAAGAAAACAGGGGCCGCTCGAAAGCGCCCGCGCCCCGAAAGTCGGAGATCAAGAAAACCAGCGAACGGATCTTGAGCAAACGAGCCGCCGAGTTCAGGGCCAGCGCAAGATCCGTACCCCGTCCCTCGGGCTGCAGGCTGACGAGGTCGTACAACAACTGCAAGTTGCGCTGCCGTCCGCGGGCGGGGCGCACAAATCGTTCGATCCGGTCCGAAAACAACAGCAACCCGACGGGCTCCCGGGACCGCACCGCGGAAAGAGCGAGTACGCTGGCCACCTCGGCAGCCAGATCTGACTTGAGCCGGCGCTCGGTCCCGAATCTCTGCGATGCGGAAGCGTCGACCACCAGAAGTACCCCCATTTCGCGCTCCTCCACAAACCGTTTCACGAACGGGCGGCGCATGCGGGCGGTCACCTTCCAGTCGATGGCCTGGAAGGGATCCCCGGGCTGGTACTGGCGGACTTCGGAAAACTCAATCCCGTGCCCACGGAACCGAGACGCCCTCGCCCCCAGGGCGAGGTTGTCCATGAAGCGGCGGGTCTTGAGCTCCAGCTGACGAACCTGGGTCACGGGGCCCGCACTACTGCCGCCAGCCGGCTTGGGCGATCGCCAGAAGAAGTCCGACCAGATCAAGGGGCGGGCACCGATTCCAGCAGCTCGTCCAGGATGTCGTCAGGATTGACCTGTTCGGCCTGCGCCTGGAAGGTCAAGACGAGCCTGTGACGGAGTACGTCATGAGCCACCGCGCGCACGTCCCCGGGCGCGGCAAACGCCCTGCCGTCCAGGAAGGCGTGGGCCCTGGCCGCTCGCGCCAGGAAAATGGTGGCCCGCGGCGAGGCACCGAACTCCACCCACCGGGTCTGGTTTGCGAGGCCTCCCGCCGCCGGATCGCGGGTCGCCCGCACCAGGGTCAGGATGAAATCCTCCAGGCGACGATCGATGTAGATGTCTGGGAGCACGGCTCTTGCCTTCAGGATGGTCTCCGGATCCGTGACGGGCTCGGGGCCGGGGGGTTCTCCCGCAGCCATCAGCCGCATCACCTGGCGCTCGGCCTCGCGACCTGGGTAATCCACCCTGGTCTTGAACATGAAACGGTCCACCTGCGCTTCGGGAAGAGGATACGTCCCTTCGTGCTCAATCGGGTTTTGCGTGGCCATCACCAGGAACGGCGACGGCAGCGGATGCGTTTCCTCCCCGATCGTGACCTGACCCTCCTGCATGGCTTCAAGCAACGCGGACTGGACCTTTGCCGGGGCCCGGTTGATCTCGTCCGCCAGCACCAGATTTGCGAAGATCGGTCCGCGTTTCGCCGTGAACGAGCCCGTTTTTTCTTCCCACACCAAAGTGCCCACGACATCTGCCGGCAAGAGATCGGGCGTGAACTGGATCCGACGGAACGTGGTCGAGACCGCGGCCGCCAAGGTCCTGATCGTCAACGTCTTCGCAAGGCCCGGTACGCCTTCAAGGAGCACGTGGCCGCCGGTCAGAAGGCCCATCAAAACCCGGTCCACCAGCGCTTCCTGTCCCACAACCCGCGAGGCCATGGCCTGCCTCAAGTCGCTGATAAAGGAACCCGCCGCAGCTATCGCGTCGGACCGGCGGGCGAGTTCTGACTCCGAGATCTCGGATGGAGTGTTCATTGGAATGGCGGACGTTTGTATTGGGTTCAGACTATCGGCGGCGTTGGGCGGGCGGCCCTTGCACCCGCCTTAACAATACCGCGAGTACTGTAACGGGGGCTGTGACACCGGTCAGCCACACGCCTCCAGCGCGGCTACCCGCGGCTCGGAAAGCAGGCGTGACTCTCCGGGCTCCAGACCGTTAAGGCCAACGGGCCCCCAAGACACCCGTTTCAGCCAGTCAATTCGGATTCCCAGCGCCTGAAGGGCCCTTCGGATTTCACGGTTCCGCCCGCCCCGTATTTCAATTTTCAATAGGCTCATCTGGGGATCGGCCCACCGGGCCGCCGCTGCCTTTGAGATCCCATCGGCCAGGGCGACCCCAGACATGAGGCGGCGCGGTGTTTCGGCACTCCCGCCGCCGGCTACTGCGATCAGGTAGATACGCGGCGTCATGCTGCTTGGGTGCGAGAGGCGGTTGGCAAGGTCTCCGTCGTTGGTCAGCAGCAGCAGTCCCTCGGTCATGAAGTCAAGCCTGCCCACGTGGAAAAGCGTGGCGAACTTGTCGGGCAGCAGGTCATAGACCGTCGCCCGCCCCTGCGGATCGTGGCGGGCCGTGATGTAACGAGGTGGTTTGTTGAGGGCCACCCAAACCGTTGGCGGCAATTCCGCCGGGCGTCCCCTTACGGTGACCCGCGCCCGGGCAGGATCGATCCTGGTTCCGAGTTCGGTGACGGTTCTCCCGTCAACCGCCACTGTGCCGGCGCGGATCAACTCCTCGGATTTCCGGCGCGACGCCACGCCCGCCCGGGCAAGAAACTTCTGAAGTCGCAAATCAGTCCGGCGGCGCCGCACCGGCCTCTGCAAGCACTTCGGCGCCACCGCCCAGTGCTTTGGGCAGGTCTTCCGGCCGGGGCAGGTCATCCAGCGACCTCAATCCGAAATGCTCCAGGAACAAGGGGCCCGTCCCGTACAGCAGCGGCCGGCCCAACCCCTCCCCCCTGCCGGTCACTTCAATGAGCTCCAGGTCGATCAGGGTCCGCAGAACTGTGGCGCACGAGACGCCCCGGACCTCTTCGAGTTGGATGCGCCCGATCGGCTGGCGGAACGCGATCACGGCCAAAGATTCCAGAGCCGCCCGGGAAAGCGCGCGGCGCGTCGGCACCGACTCGAACTTTTCCAGATAAGGGGCCAGCTCAGGCCGTGTGAGAACCTGGTATCCGTCGGCCAGCCGGCCGATCTGGAAGGCGCGTTCCTCGCGGTCATAGTCTTTCCGAAGCTTCTCAAGAGCCGAGTGAACCGTGTCAACATCAAGTGACTCATGGGCCTGCGACAGCTCATCCACACGTAGCGGAGTCTGGCTGGCGAACAGCAGCCCCTCGACGATCTGTTCAGGTGTCATGGCCTCCGGAATATCCACAGCGATCCAAATGGTGCCGTCTGTTCGAGCCGCAGCAGACGCCGCCTTGCCAGTTCGAGGCACGCCAGCAGGGACGCCGCAACGTGCTCCCGCTTGCGTGCACGCGGCACGAGCTGGTTGAACGAGAACCGCTTGCTTCGCCCCAACAGGTCCTTCACCAAGTCGATTTTCTGCTCCACCGTGACTCGCAGCCTGGGGAGATGGTGGGCCAAAGGGGGATCCGGGTCACGGATGCCCAGGGCGGCCGCCAGCAAATCTCCGAGCGTTGCGCCCGGAGTGGGGCGCTCCCGCCTGACCGGGGGGCGGGGCGGTGTCCAACCTCGCCCAAACCGGAGACGCCTGTCAGCTTCCTGAGACGCGAGGACCCCCGCCACCTGGCGGAACCTCTCGTATTCGAGCAACCGGCGAACAAGCTCGGCCCTTGGATCTTCGTCGGGAGCTTCCGGCTCACCGCGCGGCAGTAACATCCGGGCCTTCAGCTTCATCAGGGTTGCGGCCATCTCCAGAAACTCCCCCGCCGCGTCCAGGGGGGCCTGATCCAGATTGCCCTCCACCGCCTCGCGAAACTGGCGGGTGACGCGTGCGAGCGGGATGTCGAAAATGTCAATGTCCTGCACGCGGATCAGGTGCAGGAGAAGACTCAGCGGGCCCTCAAACTTGTCCAGCTCCACGACAAACGGTTCGGAGCCTTCTCTCAACGTTGACTGGTCGGGGATTGGAGGCGAAATTCCGCGTTCATCGCGACCTTGCATCACGCGACCTCGCATCACCTGGATCACTTGGTCGGACCGCGGCCGGCGACGGTCACGCCGACGTTTTCCCCGGAGGCAGGCAGTGCCCAACAACGCCAGTCAAGCAAAACGACTCCGTCAGTCTCGCGAGCGACGGATGCGCAACCGCCGCGCGAAATCCGAAATCCGGACCCGCACCAAGAACGTCTTGGCCACGGAAACACGCGAGGCAGGGGAAGAAGCTCTGTCAGCGCTTTACCGGGCTCTGGACAGGGCGGCGCGCAAGCGAATCGTCGCGCCCCGTCACGCTTCCCGGCAGAAATCCAGAGCCGCGCGCCACGTAGCAACCCTCAGCTAGACTCACTCTTTCTTGCGACCGGGTCCCCCGAACGCATCCAGGGCTGACCCGTCGTCATTGGGCCCCTGCTTGAAGGAGAGCGATTCCAGAAACGACAAGTGATCCGTTTCTGCTCCCTGCTCCTCCTCCCCGGCACCTTCGCCTTCGTCCCCGGCTTCGGCCCCGCCGTCTTCCACCACCCTTTCGGCTGAGCTGTCGAGCGCACCCTCTGCTGCAGGGGAATCTTCCTCGTAACTCTGTTCCGCATCAAACCCGGCTTCGGCCTCGCCAGGCGCGGGTTCATCAAACACCGGGTCGTCCGGTTCTTCCTCATCAACGTGGTGCCCGTCATCCGCCGAATGGTCTGATTGTGCACCAACAGGGTCGTCCTCGCCCGGGGCCGGGTCACCAGCATGCTCTTCCAACCAGTGGTCCCGGTCCGGGTCCGGGGCGTCCGCCAGCTCGGTAGCCCCGCCGCCCTCGCGTCCGGCGACCTTGCGGGCCGTGAGGTCCACCTTGGCCAAGAGGGCGCCCAATTCGTCGGCCTCGCCTTCGGCAACTTCCAGATCGGTCCCGTGGGCGTCAATCGCCATTTCTTGTTGCTGGCGCGCCTGGTCCCAGCCCTCCTGGTCCAACTCCCCGACCGCATGCCGGATCTGGGCCTCGGCCAATGCCGCCCGGGCCTCTTCAAACAACTCGCGGGCCCTGTCCCGGCGCGCCACCGCGTCATTGAAAGCCTCCTGAATCGACCCCCGCTCGCCAAGCAGGGCCTCTTCGGCAGCCTGCAGCCGCTGCTCGTAATCCGCGCGCACGCGCTCGATGACTCTTTCGGGGGCGTCGTTTTCGGCCCCGGCATCGTCTACGCGCGACAGCCACGCCTCGAGCTGTTCCGCTTCGGCGCGCAAGCCTTCCACTTTCTCGGCGAGGCCCAGCCTCGATTGCCTTGGCACAGTCGTTTGTCCTTTCCTGAACGTGGATGTTGTCAGCCCCGACGGAGCCGCTTGGGGCGGAAGCAGCCGCTCAGAGGAGCACCCCGGAGGCGTACCGCACTTCACCGCTGACCAGGGTCCGGTGCACCACGCCTTTCAGGGTGTCTCCGGCGAAGGGGGTATTGCCGGCCTTCGAGCGGAAACGTCGTGGATCGACCACCCATGCCCCGTCAGGGTCAAATATGACTATGTCGGCCGGCATCCCGCGCCGGAGCGATCCGCCGTTGATCCCCATGGCTCGGGCGGGACCCGCGGACATGCGGTCAATCAGGTCGTTCAGGGTCATCAGCCCGGGCTCGACCAGCTCGCGCATGCACACCGAGAGAGCGGTCTCCAGACCAACCACCCCGAACGGGGCGTCGTCAAACTCGCGGTCCTTCTCTTCATAGTGGTGGGGAGCATGGTCGGTCGCGATCATCTCGATCGTACCGTCAACCACCGCCTGCCGCACGGCTGCCCGGTCGTCGGCCGACCGAAGCGGCGGGTTCATCTTGGCCTCGGTGCGGTAGCCGAGCACCGCTTCGTCGGTCAGGGCCAGGTGGTGGGGGGTGGCTTCGGCCGTGACCCGAACCCCCTTGTCGCGAGCTCTGGCGATTATCTCCACCGAGTCTCGCGTGGAAACGTGCTGCACGTGCAAGTGGCCTCCCGTCAGTTGGGCCAGACGCACGTCCCTGGCCACCATCACCGATTCGGCCGCACCGGGCTGGCCGCGCAGTCCCAGGCTCGTGGCTACGGAACCCTCGTTCATGACGCCCTGAGCAGAGAGGCCGAGGTCTTCGGCGTGTTGGAGCACCGGAATATCAAAAGCTTGGGTGTATTCCAGCAGGCGCCTCATCAGTCCGGTGTCGGCTATCGGCAGGCCGTCGTCGCTCACCGCAACCGCCCCCGCCTCAACCAGGGCGCCGACCTCGGTCATGCGCTTTCCGGCCATGCGCCGGGATGCGGCGCCGACCGGGCTCACACGGGCGCCCCCTTGTCCGCGACGCGCCCATCGTTTCGCCTCCTGCCGCACATAACCCACCGCAGCCGGGTCGTCCAGGGGCGGTGTTGTGTTGGGCATCGCCCAAATCGTGGTGAAACCGCCCGCCGCGGCCGCCTGGGCGCCGCTTCGGATCGTCTCCTTGTGGGTGGCTCCGGGTTCCCGCAGGTGCACATGCACGTCCACCAGGCCGGGTGCCAGGACCATCCCTTCGACCGCTAGGCGGTCAACGCCGTCGGGTCCCGTAAGGTTTGGTTCGACCGCTGCGATCCGTCCGTCCTGGACCAGCACATCAGCGATCTGGTCGGTGCCGGTGTCGGGACAAACCACCCGCCCCCCGGCAATCAGCAGAGGTTGCCCGTTCAGGCCGCCGCTCACGCTCACGCTACCGCTGAAGCCGCCGTGGCCGGACGACCGCCGGCCAGCAGATACAAGACAGCCATTCGAATCGCCACTCCGTTGGTCACCTGCGGCAGGATGACCGAGCGGGGTCCGTCCGCCACGTCGGAGTCAATCTCCACCCCCCGGTTCATCGGGCCCGGGTGGAGTACCGCGACGGTTTCGGGGGCGCGCCGCAGGCGCTCCAGGGTCACGCCAAAACACCGGTTGTACTCCTCCAGCGAAGGCACGTACCCGCCGTCCATTCTCTCCAGCTGAAGCCGGAGCACGTTCAGGGCGTCGGCCCATTCAATGGCCTCCTCAACCCGGTTCAGCACGGTGGCCCCCAGTTCGTCAATCCCCGCCGGAATAAGCGTGCGCGGGCCGCAGACCGCCACTTCGGCTCCGCACGCCAACAGCCCCCAGATGTTGGAGCGAGCGACACGAGAGTGAAGAATGTCACCCACGATCGCTATCTTCAGCCCCTCAATCCGCCCGAAACGGTCGCGGAGGGTGAGCAGGTCCAGCAGGGCCTGTGTAGGATGCTCGTGCCGTCCGTCACCCGCGTTGATCACGTTCGACGGGATGCGTTCGGCCAGGAACTGGGCCGCACCCGACGAACCGTGTCTCATGACCACCATGTCGATGTTCATCGCCTCGAGATTTCGGGCGGTGTCCACCAGTGTCTCGCCCTTCTGAACCGACGATCCGGATGAGGACACGTTTACCGTATCGGCCGAGAGTCTCTTTTCCGCGAATTCAAAACTGATGCGCGTGCGTGTTGATGCCTCAAAGAAAAGGTTGACGATGGTGCGGCCCCGCAGCGCCGGCACTTTTTTCACCTTGCGGCGGCTGATTGCCTTGAAGGGCTCGGCGGTGTCCAGGATGCCCTCGACCTGGGCGCGCGTGAGGTCCCGCAGCCCGGTCAGGTCCTTGCCCAGACCCAAGTCCCCGGCGGTCGCGCGATCGCGGGCTTCCGCGGCCGCTTGCCGGGTCCCGCCCTCGGGGGCGCCCGGCTCGTTCACGTTAGCGGACCGAGGATTTCCGCGCCCCACCGGCCGTCCACCCCGGGGACCAATACCGCCACTTGTTCGCCCGGGCCCAGCTCGACCCCTATCCCGGCATAGTTGGGTTGGATCGGAAGCTGCCGCCCGGCACGGTTCACCGCGACGGCCAGCTCAATGCAGCCGGGGCGGCCGAAGTCCGACAGCTCGTCCATCGCGGCCCTGATGGTGCGCCCGGTGAAGATCACGTCGTCAACGATTACGACGTGGGCTCCGTCAATCGAGCCGGGGATGTGACTTGCCCCCACCAGCGGGAGCGTGCCGGCCTCCGCGAAGTCATCCCTGTACAAAGTGATGTCCAGCGACCCGACCACGAGGCCTGGACGGCGAATGCGACTTGCCAGCTCGGCGGCAACCGCGTCGCCCCGGCGCTGGATCCCGACCAGCGCCATCGACACGTCCCGCGGTACGGTCCGGTCGATTTCACCCGCAAGAGAATCCAACAACTCGAGGAAGGAAGCTCCATCCAGAAGCTCCTTGGCCGGGCCAAGTTGGGGAAGTTGGAAATCGGGTATCGGAATACCCCCGGTCTTGGTTGCTATGATCGTCTCTGCGGGAATTTCGGCAATTGTGGGGATGGCTGCCGGGATGTTT
This sequence comes from Gemmatimonadota bacterium, assembly GCA_021295785.1. Lineage (GTDB taxonomy): Bacteria > Gemmatimonadota > Gemmatimonadetes > Palauibacterales > Palauibacteraceae > Palauibacter. The sequence goes on along the minus strand of JAGWBR010000002.1, from coordinate 90,407 downwards.
GCACTGCAAGGGGCCCGGGGGCAAGTTCGGCGCATGGCTTCAGCAGCGGATGGCCCGCGGCGGCAGCGTATCGGGGAGGTTCGCATGGCGGTTGGCAGGAGACTGGTCGGTGCCGTTTCGACGCGGCCTCTGTCGGGTGCGGTGCCGTGCGCGGCGGGCGTCGCACTGTGCGTGACGGCTGCGGCGTTTGCCGCCCCGGTTGCCGCTCAGAATGATCAAGACGCTGACATTGGCCTCTCCGTTGACGGCCCTGCCGTGGTGCTCTCCGGCGTGCTGGTCAGCCTTACCCTTCTTGCCGAGAACGTGGGACCAGAGGGGGCGACGTACCGGGTGTTAACGGCTGGCGGAGCGACCATCGCGTCGGGCAGTTTGCCGGCCAGGCAGGATGTGGTTACCGACGAGTTCGCGGTTGAGGACGGCGACCTGCCGCTGACGGTGGAGGTCTCGGCAGGCGTTTTGAGCGCTTCCGGCAAATTCACTGCACCGCTCTGGCCGGGGTGGGTCAGCCTGCTCCCCCCGCTCGTTGCCATCGTCTTGGCCCTGGTGTTCCGCGAAGTGGTCGTGTCGCTGTTCTTCGGAGTTTGGATCGGGGCCGCTCTCACGACGGGGTTAAACCCGGTCACCGCCGTGTGGCGAACAATCGACTCATTCATCGTGCCCGCGCTGGCGGACATCGACCACGCATCGATTCTCATGTTCTCGGCCCTGTTGGGCGCGATGGTCGGAGTAATGTCGCGGTCGGGCGGCACAAAGGGTGTCGTTGGCGCTGTGAGCCCGCTAGCGACTACTCCCCGGCGGGCTCAGGCCGCGACTTTCGGGGCCGGGCTGGGCATCTTCTTCGACGACTATGCCAACACCCTCGTGGTTGGTAACACCTTCCGCCCCATCACGGATCGCCTCAAGGTAGCCCGCGAGAAACTGGCCTACGTGGTGGATTCGACAGCCGCACCCGTGGTGACTCTGATGTTCGTCTCAACCTGGGTCGGGTTCCAGCTCAGTCTGATCGACGAGGCACTGCCGGCTGCCGCCGAAACAGCCACCGACCCCGCGCTCGCCGAGGCTCTCATGGACGCCAGCGCGTTCACTGTGTTCGTGAGCGGAATCCAGTACTTGTTCTACCCGATCCTGGCGCTGGCCATGGTCGTTACCCTGATTTGGACGCAGCGCGATTTCGGCCCGATGCTGGCTGCCGAACGGCGAGCCCGCGGCGGCGGCGGCGTGTTCCGGCCCGGGTCACAGCTGATGCTGGACACCGAGTCGCACGGCCTGGAACCCAAGGAAGGTGCCCCGGAGCGTTGGTTCAACGCGGCGGTGCCTGTGGCGACCGTGGTGTTGGTTGTGCTGATCGGCCTGTATACGGACGGTCGCGCCGCAGCCATGGCGCTGGACCCGGTCACATACGGCGAAGGTGGCCAGGGTGTCTCGATCCGTACCGCTTTTGAACAGGCCAACCCGTTCAACGCCATCCTTTGGGGCGCGCTGGCCGGCTGCATCGTGGCAATCGCGCTGGCGGTTGGTCAGAAGATCCTGACGATCAAGGAGGCACTGGACGGGTGGATGTCCGGGATCCGTGCGATGTCGATGGCGTTCGTCATCCTGATCCTGGCCTGGTCCCTGGGGGGCGTCACCAAAGAGATCTCCACCGCCCACTACCTGACCATGTTGATGGAAGGGAATCTGAGGCCCGAGTTCCTGCCTGCCCTGACGTTTCTTACCGCGGCTGTCATCAGCTTCTGCACCGGCACGGCCTGGGCTACCATGACGGTGTTGATCCCCCTGGTCGTTCCTCTTTCCGTGGCCCTGGGCGGGGCGGCGGGGTGGGAGTCCGGTTTCGGCGGAACCCTGATGGTGAGCAGCATCAGCTCGGTCCTCGCCGGGTCGATTTTCGGCGACCACTGTTCGCCGATTTCCGACACCACGGTGCTCAGCTCCATGGCCTCCGCGTGCGATCACCTTGACCACGTACGGACGCAGTTGCCCTATGCGCTTACGGTGGCCGCTGCCGCGACCGTGTTCGGGTATGTCGGCACTTCCATCGGCCTGCCCGTGGTCCTGGCCTATGTCCTCTCGTTGGGGAGCCTGTTCGCCGTGGTGCGCTTCGTGGGGAAACCGGTCGAGGCCTCGCCTTAGGCACCGCCGTGCCGTCTAGCGGCGGGCCCTGAAAAACTCCCGCAGCAGGCGGGCGGCGGCCCCGGCCAGCACTCCCTGCCTGATCCGCGCCCGGTGATTCAGCCGCGAATCTTGCAGGAGATTTCCCAGCGACCCGCACATCCCGGCTTTGGGGTCAGCGGTGCCGTAAACCACCGTTTCGACCCGGGCCAGCATCGCGGCACCGGCACACATGGCACACGGCTCCAGCGTTGCGTAAAGGGTGTGCCCTTCCAGCCGCCAGTCTCCCAAACGCCCCGCAGCCGCGCGCAGCGCCAACATCTCGGCATGGGCCGTGGGGTCGCTGAGCTGCCGGGTCCGGTTGCGACCCTCGCCGACCACGCGGCCGCTCGGGTCCGTGACTACCGCCCCAACGGGCACCTCGCCCGCGGCAGCCGCTTCTTCTGCAAGGGCCAGAGCCGTGCGCATGTGCCCTTCGTCGGGGTCGCGGCGGACGCCGGATTCATTCACCGGCGCCGCTCCCGGCGTCCTGCAGGTAGCGGAGCGCCGCTCCGATTCTCTCATCGGTCCGCCCCGGCCCGAACGCCACCAACACGCCGAAGATTTCCGGGCTGACCCCCTGCCCCATCAGAGCCAGCCTCAGTGGGTTGATGACGCGGCCCGCCCCGATTCCGCGTTCCGCCGCCAGGCCCCGGACGGTCGTCTCCAGCTCGTCTGGTGACCAAGGCCGCGTTGAGGCCAGCCGGTCCCGCAACGAACCGAGCAACTCCGCCGCTTCGGCGGATCTTGTCCAGAATTTCTTGACCGCGGCTGCTTCGTAGGTGGCCGGGACCGCGAAAAACGGCGCTACCTGTGCCGCCAGCGCATGTACGGTCCTGGGCCTTTCCTTCACCAAGTCGATGATCCGGTGCAGCGCGGCCCTGCGTTGCGAGGCGGCGCCGGCAGCCGGCCCGTTCGTTTCGCGGAGCCGGTCGAGCACCAGCGGCTCCAGTTCGGGGGCCCCGGCGGTCGCGATGCACTGCCCGTTCAACCATTCGAGTTTCGAGAGGTCGAACACGGCGCTTTTCTTCAGAACTCTTTCCAGCCTGAAGCTGTCGGTGAGTTGAGACCGGCTCATCAGCTCCCGGTCGTCGCCGGGCGACCACCCCAACAAGGCCAGGAAATTCAACATCGCCCGTGGCAGGTAGCCTTCGTCCCGGTAAGCCGTGACCGAAAGTGCCCCGTGCCGTTTGGACAGACGCTTCCCGTCGGGCCCCAGAATCATCGGCACGTGCCCGAACACGGGAAGCGCACGCCCAAGTGCACGGTAGATGATGATCTGCTTGGGAGTGTTCGAGAGGTGATCGTCTCCCCGGATGACGTGGGTCACGCCGCTGGTGCTGTCATCCGACACGACGGCGAGGTTGTAGACTGGGGTCCCGTCCGATCTCAGGATGATGAAATCGTCGAGCGATCCCGCGGGAAACGACATCTGCCCGTGCACGGCGTCGTGCCATGAAACCGGCTCACCGGGAGCCCTCATCCGCAGCGCGTGCTTCTGGCCAGCGTCGATTCGCCCGCGTACCTCGGCTTGGGGCAGCCGCCGGCACCTGCCGTCGTACGCAAATCCGCCGCCCTGCCTCCGGGCTTCTTCTCGCCTCTTCTGAAGCTCCCCGGGCGTGCAGAAGCAGGGATAGGCCTGGCCCGACGAGGCCAGTGTCGCGGCGTCCGCCGCGTGCCGCTGAGTGCCGTCGGCCTGGAACGTGACAGCGCCGTCCCAGTCGAGCCCCAACCAGCGCAGACCGTCAATGATGGTCCGCGTGTGTTCGTCGCTGGACCTGGCCCGGTCAGTGTCTTCAATGCGTAGCAGAAACTCGCCGCCGCTCGCCCGGGCCAGAAGCCAGTTGAACAGCGCCGTGCGCGCGCCACCCACGTGGAGGTAGCCTGTGGGGCTGGGGGCGAACCGCACTCTCACCATAACGGGCTCACGGACTTGTTGGCCTCACGGACTCGTTGGGGGCACCGCACGACTGCGGCGGGGTTAAAATGGCGAAACGGCCGAAACAACAGGGCGGAAAGATAGGAAGCCGCGGCCGTGGCGCCCCGGGGGTGAGCCACGGCGAGATCGGTCTTTCGCACGGGCTGAGCCGCGGTCTGAGACGGGCGGCCACCGCGAAGTCCCCCTTCGGGCCGTGTGGAGCTTGGTTTGCCGCCATTCGTCGCCAAATCGGGCGCATTCTCGGCTTCCTGGGCCCCACACGGGCCCGTCCACCACTCAGGCCGCCTGATGCACAACAAGAAACCGCGATCAAGCAGCTCTTGCTCCTGGTCCAACCGACTCCCCGGCAGGCCCGCCAGATCGCCCAAGCCCCAGCGAAACGGCCCGGCCCCGGCAATCCCGGCCGCAAAGACCGCCGAACGGCTTCACCCTACCCCTCAAGCCCTCAAGAAACTCGCGCTCCACCGCCCCGTCCCGGCTCGCTACGCTCACCCCACCACCCCACTCCCTCTTGCCCCGATTCCCCAAAAACGCCAACGTCCTGCACTCGTAACGTCGCGACCCCTCATTCTCACCTTGATTGTCGCAACGTTCTCATCTTGATCGTCGCTGGACAGAGGGGAGTTTTTGGCTTGGGCAATGCCCGCAGGGGCCTATTGGGTTTGTGTGGCGTGTTTCTTTCGTGCACTGTCTCTGACGTCGACCGCGCCGCTGCGCCCATCCGCACGCTGGAAGGTGGGCGGTTGGTCGTCAGATACCCCACGCCGGGCGATATCCCGAACCTTCGCTTCGTTGAGGAGCGGAGGCTTGGTACTGCCACAGGCGATGGTCCTAGTGCGTTTGGCAGGATTCGATCCGTGGCCGCAGATCGGTGGGGAAACATTCATGTGTACGATCAAATTTCGGAGGAAGTGAATTCGTTCTCAGTTGACGGGCGATTCCTGCGACGGGTGAGCCGAGCGGGCGGCGGACCCGGAGAACTGAGGAACTCGTTCGTTGGCGCACATCTACTTTGGCGGGAACCCAGCGAGCTGTGGATCGCGACGATGGGGCACATCATGGTGTTCGGCTCGATCGGCCAATTCCTCCGTGAGTTCGCTGCACCCAATAGCTCGGGCGGCCTTTACAGCGCTTGGCCTGTGCGCGCCACCGATTCGCTGGGTCATGTCTATGCTCTTGGACAAGAGGCCCAGTCTCGAGGGTGGCCCCCCATCAACATCCGTCACGAACGTATCGAACGCTATGCCCTTGACGATGACGGCGAACTTCTTGCCCGCGGCAAGCTCTCGATCGGGCGTATTGAGTCGAGAGGCACGGCGGCGGGGGGCGGTGTGTTCACGATGGAGGAGCTTCCGATGCGGCCCACCGTTCTCTGGGCTCCGGATCCGTCGGGAGACGTGTGGGTTGCACGCTCCGACTCCTACCGTATTCACCGTCTGACGTTCCGGGGGGACACCGTAGCAACGGTCGAATTGGCGCGCTCGCAAGAGCGATTGGAAGGAGCGGAACGCGACAGTATCGCAGCGACCGTGGAAAAAGTTTATTCCATCGAGGAATTGCCGAAGACTAAACCGGTGATGAGTGATTTATACGCGGACGCGGATGGGTGGCTGTGGGTGCGGCGAAGAGAGGGAGCTTCGGCGACAGACGCTTGGGATGTATTCGACGACTGCATGCGCTTTGTGGGATGGGCCATCGTACCGCTGCGACTCGCTCGTAGACCGCTGGTCCCGCTGGGCTCCGCAGGATTGTTGGCCGTTGCGCGGGACGCCCTCGACATCGATTACATCGTCCATCTGCGGCTGGCGCGGCCCGATGGCAGGCCCATCTCGACAGGGCCCTGTGACGCTTGAGGTGCGGCGATCCTGCGCCAGTGGCACAACGGTTTACGGTGACGACCGTCTGCCCTCTTATGCCCTTGACAGGGGGGCTCTCCGCTGAGTGCGAGGTGCCAACGCGTGCTCTTGAGCCGACAGGTGTGTATGGAGTTGGGAGCCGGGGAACGACGTGAACGAGAGCGGCCTGGCATTGCGAGCCGTATCAGGATTTGCGGAGGCCGTGTCGGAGGGTGAACCCCGTTCGCACTTTATCGGACTAGTTGGCCAAGCGACCTCGCGCACGGATACCCGAACGTATTCTTGACCGCGACGAAGCTCCAACTCCTGCACCACTCCGGGCCTGGAGTCATGGAACGGTGGAGGTACTTCCCTAGCGTCCCTCCCGTTGATGCGAACCAACAAGTCTCCAACGAGGACGCCCGCAGAATCCGCGGGCGAGCAGCGATGTACGCCCGTAATGATGGGGTAATCACGTTCCTCAATCGGCCCGAAGATAGGTTGATTGTTATCATCGAAGAACAGACCGTTGGGGAAGGGCTTCCAATCGATGCCTCTCCACGAAGCAGGAGGCGGACGAGGGTCCGCCGACTCGACGACCTGAGCCTCACATTCCATCGATGTGAAGACCGTGATGACAAAGCCGCCGAAGATGCCCATCGCTTTGGCGGAGAGCCCGAGAAGGAAGCGACGCGGGACCATTACACTATCGCGTCCGGCTTACGGTTTTTGCAGTTGATCGGTTGCCTCATGCCATGCTCCTCTCAACTGGGCGGTGGGCAAACTGACATCGATCAGCATCGATCTTAGCGGCCGAGAGCGTTCGCTGCAAGTTCCAGCCTTGCCCAACAGCACATGAGCCTGAACGGGGAACGGGTTTCCACCGGGAAGTGAGTATCCATGTCGCAAGGGATGCCTCGGTAGGGCAACGGGGAGACGAGATCGGCTAACTTCGGTCGCCCGTAGCGGCGCCATCCTCTTCTTCCAACTCGTCAACCGCCGCTACGAGCACGCTTCGACCGTGGTCACCTCCGACAAGAGCTTCGAGGGGCATGCAGCCCTCCTCAAGGGAGTGCCTTAGGCGCCTGCCGGTGGGGGCTGTTCCTCGCTGCGCGGCAGCGCGTTTATGGCCAAAGCAGCGAAGAGGGCGGTGCCCAGGGCAACGTGGGCGATTCTCCACTCCTGGGGCAGCACCTGCAGGACCATCACTGCACCCACGACCAGCTGCGCCGCGGCCAGGGCCGCGCTCGCCGCGGCAGCTCCCCGCCGTGCACCGTCTCCGTGGAACGGTAACCACCCGCAACCCACAACCAGAGCATACGCCACCACCCGGTGGGTCCAGTGGACGTGGATCAGCCAGTGCCCTCCCGGAAATGCCGATCCGTTACAGAGCGGGAACCCCTGGCAGGCAGCTCCGGCGCCCAGATTGGCCACCAAGCCGCCCAGCATGACAGTCGCCGCCGCCAGGGCCAACAGCACCTTTCCAAGGCCCCCGGTTCCGGAAAACGCAATTCTGAGGGGACTGAGCCATGCCGTCACGAGCAGCCACAACAGGGTCATCGCGAACCCCAAATGCAGGATCACGCTCCAGGCGGGCAGTTCCAGCCACACCGTTACGGCACCCAACATGGCCTGGATCAGGTAGACGACACCCATCTGAACCGAACGGGTCCACAGAGGTGCCCAAGTCGCGTCTCTTCGGCGTCGGCCGGCCCAGACCGCCAGCGCCAGAATCAACATTCCCAGCAGGCCGGCCACCAGCCTGTGCCCCCACTCGATCCAGGTCGCGAAGTCCCAGGGGGGAAACAACTGGCCGTTGCACAGGGGCCAGTCGTCGCCGCACCCCATGCCGCTGCCGGTGACGCGAACGATTCCCCCGAAAACAATCAAGAGGTACGTGACCAGCGCGCTGGCAGCAGCCAACCGACGCCAAGAACTCACTTCGTTGCAAATCCTCTCGCAGCCAGGTGGGGCCGTGTCCCGGGAAATCGGTCCACCGCCAGGCGGCCGCCCCGTATTTTTCGGCCGCACCGCCCGGGCAGGGCGGGTAGGAAGCCGGGTGTCGCCATGGCGCGAAAAACTAGACGGGAGCCGGGGGTTGGGACAGGAAAAGGAACAAGAAGGGGGGCGACTGGCGAAACACACCTTCGCGGTGTCCCGCCTCCTGCCCAGACTTGAACCTCACCGCCCCCTCGTAATCGGTTCGGTGGCGTGCCTGAGCGTCGGTGCCGCGCTGGGGCTCGTTTTCCCACTTCTGGTCCGGCACATGATGGACGCGGCCTTCGTGGAGCGGAGCCAGGACGTGTTGAGCCAGTACGCACTGTGGCTGCTGGGCCTTTTCGTGGTACAGGGGGTGCTGAACTACCTGGAGGTCTACTGGCTGGGGGTTACGGGCGAGCGGGTGGTGACGTGGCTCCGCCGCGACCTTTTTGACAGCCTGGTCAGTTTGTCACCCGGATTTCACACCGACCGGCCCACTGGAGAACTCACGTCGCGCCTGGCGTCGGACTGCTCCACACTTCAGTCAGTGCTCGGGCACCAACTGGCCGAACTTGCCCGGCAGCTGCTGTACCTGGTCGGCGGGCTGGTGCTGCTGTCGGTACTGCACTGGCAGCTGACCCTGACCACCCTGACCGTTTCACCGCTGATTGTGGCCGCCGCGGTTTTGCTCGGCCGGCGACTCAGGCGCCGGAGCACGGAGGTGCAGGACAGGCTGGCCGACGCCCACGCGGCGGCGGACGAGGCGTTCGGCCAGATCGACGTTGTGCAGAGTTTCGGAGCCGAGGGGCGGGAATCCAGGAAGTACGGTGGGCACTTGGCGCTTGCGTTGGTCGCTGCAGTATCCCGGGCCCGGGTACAGGCCTCGCTCTACGGCGTGCTGACGGTTGTGGCGTTTGGCGCGATCGTCCTTGTGCTCTGGCAGGGTGGGCGGCTAGTGGTCGATGACATGATCACGGCCGGGCAACTGGTGTCGTTTCTGCTCTACGCATTCACTGTTGCCGCGGCGATTACGGCCCTGGCGTCCTTATGGGGTTCCTACCAACAGGCGCAGGGCGCGGCCGAACGGGTTTTCGGTCTGCTTGACCGCGTACCGGAAATTCGGACCCCGGCCCAGCCGGCAAACCCGCCGCAGCGCGGGCCGGCTTCGGTGGCCTTCCGGGGCGTCAGCATCTCCTACGACGGGGACTCCCATCCGGCGCTCCGGTCGGTGAACCTTGAGATTGCTCCCGGCGAGACACTGGGGATCGTTGGTCCCAGCGGGGCTGGCAAGACCACCATCGGTCGGCTGGTACCCCGGTTCTGGGACGTATCGCAGGGTGCCGTGCTGGTCCAGGGGATTGATGTGCGCGACTGGCCGCTGGACGAGCTCCGCGGGAGGATCGGGGTGGTTCCGCAAACCCACCCGCTGTTTCATGGCACAATCGCCGAGAACATCGCCTACGGCCGCCCCGACGCCCGGCCGGAAGCGATCGAAGCCGCGGCCGCGGCGGCGCATGCAACCGAGTTCGTGGAGCGCCTCCCGAAAGGTCTCGACACCCTGGTGGGAGAAAGAGGTGCTCGGCTGTCAGGGGGTCAGCGGCAGCGCATCTCGATCGCGCGCGTGCTGCTCAAGGCGCCGGATATTCTGATTCTGGACGAACCCACCAGCGGGCTGGACGCCGAGAGCGAAGCTCTGGTGGAACAGGCCTTGGCGGCGGCGTCGGCGGGTCGGACCACGATCATCATCGCGCACCGCCTCAGAACGGTTCAACGGGCCGACCGGATCGCGGCGGTTGACGGGGGCCGGGTGGTGGAGATGGGACGGCACCACCAGTTACTGGCGGAGGGCGGCCTGTACGCGAGGCTCTACCGGAGTCAGCAGCTCTCCTGACCGCCGGGGCCCGCACCGGCCGCGGGTTCGGCGAGCACTGCCTCAATCCTGTCGGTTAGTTCCGGCCCCGTTTGGGGGCCCAGAAGCTCGTACCTGATCCATCCTTCCTGATCCAGGATCAGAGTGTGCGGCAAACCAATGATTCCGAACGGATCGAGTGCCAAATCGGTGTCACCGGACCACTGGGGGTACTCAACCTCGAAATCCGCCAGAAAAGTCCGGACATGGTCCGCGGTCCCCGAAAGCACTGAGATTCCCACGAACGCAACCGCGGAGTCTTCGTAGACCGCGTCGACACGGGCGAGTTCGGGCAGTTCCTCCAAACAGGGGAAGCACCACGTCCCCCAGAAGTTTGCCACCACCACGCTGCCGGTAAGATGACCGAAATCGACGGTGTCACCCTCCAGCGTCAAGAAATAGTGATCAGGGAGGGCCCTCTCGCCCGGGCCAGACACGATCTCGGTTTCCGGGGGCCAGGCCCGCGCGAGCGGGAGTGCGGTGGTGTCCGGCGGGAGCTCGGCGTTCGCGGGGTCCGCGTCCGGCCGCGCGCCGCACGCCCCCATGATGGTGGTGCCGGCGGCTGCCAGGGACACCGCGAACCGTGGCGACCGCTTCGGGCCGCTGCCCGGCCGGCCCCCGTTCAATTCTCCGTCGCAGTGCACGCGGGCGAAGCTAATGCCGGAGGGGGTGCGCCGTGATCGGACCCGGCCGCCCTCCGTATTATTCCGGCCATGGCAGACCTGTTCAAGAAAGCACTGGCGCTTGAGCCGACTCCGCGACCACCGGTGTGGTTCATGCGTCAGGCCGGCCGCTGCCTGCCCGCTTACCGGGCACTGCGCCGGGAACACAGCTTTCAGGCTCTCGTTGCCGACCCCGAACTAGCCGCTCGGACTACCCTGCTGCCGACCGAGTATTTCCCCGTCGACGCGCTGGTCATTTTCCAGGATCTTTCGACTCCCTTCCCCTCGGCGGGTGTCGAGATCGAGATGAGGGCGGGGGTGGGTCCGGTCCCCCTCCCCCCGTGGCAGGGACCCGGGGACGTGCACCGCTTGCAACCCTTCGAACCCCGCGAGTCGCTGGACCATGTTCTGGAGGCGATCCGGTTGGTGGCCGCTCATTCGCCACTGCCGGTGATCGGGTTCGTGGGCGCGCCGTTCACGCTCTGCTCCTATCTGTGCACCGGGAACCGCGATTCCCGCCTGACCAACCTGCGCGCCTTCATGATCCGTGAACCCAGGACCTGGGACCGGTTGGCGCGATTCTGGGCGGACCATCTGGCCGAATTCGCGATTGCTCAAGCCGAGGCCGGGGCGGCGGCCATACAGCTGTTTGATTCGTGGTGCGGCGTGCTCGGGGCGGAGGTCTACCGGGAGTTCGTCCAACCACACTCTCGCAAAATCCTTTCCCGCCTGAGAGAAGCCGGTGTCCCCACGATCCACTACGGCTCGGCTCACGGGGATCTGCTTTCCGAGATAGCGGCGGCCGGCGGCAATCTGATTGGGATCGACTGGCGTACCCCCCTGGACCAGGCCCGGCGGGCGCTCTGCCAGGACGGACGGCGGGGACTGCAGGGCAACCTCGACCCGGCGGCGTTGTTGGGTGGGCACGAGGCGGCAGTCCGCGAGACACAGGATGTGCTCCGCCGGGCCGGCGGGATGGCGGGACACGTGTTCAACACCGGGCACGGGTTACGCCCCGATACGGACCCCGCGGTAGTCGCCGCGGTGGTTCGGGCGGTACGGGACTGGCCGTCCGCGAAAGGATCCGCACCCGGGGATAGCTAGGGTTCTGCATCGCTGCGTGCAGACAGATCCCTGGCGAGAGTCCCGGCGCGGGCGATTCGGGAGGAGATGGCGAGGCGTTCGGCGCAAGTTGAAGCCAGCGTTACATCCTCTGGCAGTTCCAGGCCACCTTCGATCGCCGCCCAACTCGTGTCCCAGGCCGGGAGGCTGGCCGAGGCCACTGCCAGCGGTTCGGCGCCAAAGCCGTGCACTTGCTCGAACTCCCTGGCAGCGACCCTGCCAACCCGTTCGTCAGGCCACGACGCTACGTCGGTGTCGGTCAGACCGCCCAGAAACGCGGTACAGATTCCTTCGCGGCCCGTATCGCCGTCTCCCGCGAAGACCGATGCGTTCCAAGTGACCCCCTGAGTGCGCAGCGGCATGTCGAGGGCGGTCCTGTAACCGAAACCGGGCGGGCAGCCCTCGGTATCAAGTGCCACTATCCTGATTGTGTTGTAGCGGAGGCGCGCCAGTCGCGCGGCCGCGGCTGGCGCGACCTCCGCCAGAAGCGGGGCCATGTCCCGGGCGGATCCAGTGAGCACCACCCGGTCCACGACCTCACCCGGCCCCTCGCCGGCTTGGATCTCCAGACAGTCGTCCGCTCGTCGGATCGCACCCACGGCGGTACCGGGCCGCAGGAACTCGCGGTACCGCGCCGCCAACGCCCCCGGAAGCACGGAGAGCCCGTCGCGGAAGGTGAACGCCGGTGGTGCCGACCCACGGGCGATGAGCCCCGCCAGCATTTCCTCCACCAACGGGAGAACCGGCCGCCGCAACATCTCGTCAGGGTCGGAAGCGAAGGTCGCGGCGACCACCGGACCCACGAGCCCCCGATAGGCTGCGTCGCCGCAGGTGTGGCGGAGCCAGGCGCCCAGCCGCGTCTCGGGTGATTCGGGTGGGTCCGGCCGCCGGTTGAGCATTGGTATCAGATCCGAAAAGGAGCGCATGCCTTCTTTCGACAGAATGAAGGTTTCCGCCTTCGGGGCAGCGGCCACAACCTGAGACCCGAGCCCCAGGTCGTGCACCAGCCGGCGCACGGAAGCAGTCAGGCGCATCCGCTGCGGACCGAACTCCGCCACCCTTCCGTTGGTGAACTCCGTGCGTATCGCCCCGCCCCAGTGCCCTGACTTCTCAAACAGAACGAAGTCCCGCCCCCGGCACGCCAGGGCGTGCGCCAGTGCCAACCCCGTTATACCGCCACCCACGATCCCAACTCTCATCCAGGCAGGAGCATCTCCGGTTCGCGGTTAGGTTTTCGGCCATGGACACACGGCGGGTGGACAAACCCCGCGACGTTGGTCGGCCGGGAGTACTGATGCTCAACTTCGGCGAGCCGGAATCATACGGCCTGTTCGAAGTCACCGAGTTCCTGGAGCGCATATTCGCCGCCAACCCAATGCTGGGATCAGGTAGCCGCGAGCTGGCCGCTGCCCGGGCACCGGAGCTCCGGAAAGCCTACAGAACGATAGGCGGCTCGCCCTTGAACCGGCAGGCTGCCGGGCAGGCATACCGGCTGGCGGCGGCGCTGGCGGGCCGGGGCCTCGAAGCCTCCGTGGTGGCAGGAATGCAGTTCACCGGGCCCACCGTGACCGAGGCGCTGGAGTTGCTCCGCGACCAGGGGGTTGAAACAGTGGTCGCCTTCCCCGTCTACCCCTTCTGCGGCCCCTCAACCACGCTTCGGGCGCTGGACCAGACCCGCGAGGCACTGAACCACCTGGGATGGAACCCGGACCTCAGAGAAATAGCCGGCTGGCACCGGCATCCGGAATACGTCAGGTGGCGCGCGGACAGCCTTCGCACGGCGGCGAGCGCGGCTGGTCTCGATATGACCGACCCGGGCGTGAGGGTGGTGTTCAGTGCTCACGGCACTCCCCTGCGATATGTCCGGGCGGGCAGCCGTTACGTCGAATACGTGGAGCAGTGGTGCCGCATACAGGCCGACGAACTTGAGCTGCTCCGGTTCACGCTGGGCTACCAAAACCACGGCAACCGCCCCATTGAATGGACATCGCCCTCAATCGAACGCGCGGTCGCTGGCTTGGCGGCGGAAGACGGGGAAGTCACGGCCGTCCTCGTGGACCCCGTCAGCTTCGTCCACGAACAGTCCGAGACTCTGATGGAGTTGGACATCGAGCTCAGGGAAGTTGCGGAAGAAGCCGGTTTGGAGTTCCACCGGGTGCCCGTCGCCCACGATGCTCAAAGGCTGATCGACACGCTCGCGGATTTGGTGGAGAAAGCGGTGTGCCTCCCGGACCCGCTCCGGGGCGGCACGGCAATGCCGCGGCCTTGCCGGTGCCGCCCCGGAGCCATCTGCCTGAGTTGACCTCTACCGGGCAACGGTGGCCCAGTTACGCCTCAGCGGCAGTGAGGCTAGTCGGTGCCCTCTGCGGGGGAATCGGCCAAACCCGGGTCGGCGAGCCCGCGTTCGGTGTCACCCAGCTCGTCCAGGAGCCGATCCACCACGCTGCCGACCTCGGTCTGCAGGATGGTCTTCAGCATGTGGCCGGCGTCTTTGAGCAATGACCCCGGGTGTGCCCTGTCGCTCTGAAACCGGACTACTTCGCCGAGAAACACTCCCATCAGCTGCTTGGGAGACTGGGACGAATATTCGGCGTCGAACCGGGCCCCGGGGCTGCTCTGCCTCCACGGTTCAAAGGGCTCGGGCCTCTGCGACAGTTCCTCGTTGCTCATTGGTACCAGCGCCAGGACACTGGCCGCCAGGCCTGGACCACCCTCCCGCACATCCAGCGCAAGCGAAACCGGTGAATCGAACAGGTCCATTCCCAGGAACTCCTCAAGGCGCTCCTCGGGCACCAGGCACCGCCCGATGGCGCGCCCGCGGTACGACGTCTCAACGCACGCGGCTCCCTCCGGCGTCAAATGGTGCGAAAACGGGCGAACGTCGATTCGCACGCCGTGAGCCGTACCCACAACAGCGTGTTCCCTTCCGTCCTTCTGGTCCGGTGGCGTCATGTCACCGAAATAGAGGCTGTTCCGCACCGTTCCGGTTTCCTGCCTTTCGTACCTTGAGAACAGCGGGGGCACGGCGAGGATCTCCGGCCCCACAGCGGGTTACACCATACCGGCCCAAGCGTGCCCCGGCAGAAATCAGGCAGCGGCCGGCAAACTCCGATAGCCAACAACGAGTGGCTGTGTGAAGAAGACGACCTCAATGCGCAAAACGTTTCAGTCGTGGGACGGCGAATCCGTCGTCGTGTCCTGGTGCGAGCCCGCCGAAGCTTGGGTGTTCATTGCACGGCACAGCACCGTGCTTGGCCCGGCAACAGGGGGCACCCGCCTGAAGACCTACGGGTCTCCGGCGGAGGCACTCACGGACGCCCAGCGCCTGGCCAGGGGAATGACCTACAAATGGGCGGGCGCCCGCATTTGTCTGGGCGGAGGCAAGGGCGTCATCGCCATGCCACCCGATCCAGGCCCTCGGCAGCGCAACCAGGCCCTTGACCACTACGCCCGGGTGCTGAAATCGATGCGAGGTGCGTTCCGAACGGGCGCGGACCTGGGCACCACCCCGGAAGACATCCGGCGGATCCGACGGGGGTCCGGTCAGGTGGTGGGCATGCGCGAGGGGCACCCGGACGATCCCGGGCCGTTTACCGCCGTGGGTGTGTTCGCGGGGATCAAGGCGGCGCTGCGACACCGGTTTGGCGACGATTCCCCCAGTGGGAGGCGTGTTCTGATCCAGGGAGCGGGCGGCGTCGGCAGGCCTCTCGCGGCATTGCTGGCTGAAGCCGGGGCCGAGATTCTCGTTTCCGACCTGTCACCCGGTGCTGCAGAGGCAGTTCGCGAAACCTGCGGCGGGCAAATCGTCTCCCCCGAACGGATGTGGGACGCAGAGATCGATGTTTACGCGCCCTGCGCGGTGGGGGCCACCGTGAACCCCGACACGATTCCCTCCCTCAAGTGCGCCATCGTGGCCGGTTCGGCGAATAACCAGCTCCTCGCGGACAGCGACGCCGATTCCCTGCTGGGGCGGGGCATCCTCTACGCCCCTGACTTCATGATCAACGCAGGCGGCGCGATCGCGTTTACCGCGGTGGCGCGGGGAGAACGCGACCCTGACCTGCTGAACGCCAAGGTCGCCGAGATCGGGCAATCGCTTCAAGAAATCTTTGAAGAGGCAGCCAGTAAGGGGGAAACCCCGCTCAAGGCAGCGATGAACAGGGCCGAGGCGTTCCTGGCCTCTGGCGGCAAGGCCTGGCCGGCGAGCGGTGCCTCCGTCCGCTAGCGGTAGACCGCGATCTCCTCCAGCGACTTCTTGGTGATTCTGGGCACTTCGGCACGAGCGGCCGGATAACCCACTACCAACAACAGGAACGGTCGTTCATTGCTCGGCCGTCCCAGTATTTCGTTCAAGAACCGCATCGGGCTGGGCGTATGGGTCAGCGCGGCCAGCCCCGACTCGTGCAGCGCGGCGATGAGCATGCCCACGGCGATCCCCACCGATTCGCTGACGTAGTAGTTCTTGATCTTGGTGCCGTCCGGGGCCAGCTCGTAGCTCTGTGCAAATATTGCGATCAGGACCGGAGCCTCTTCCAGGAAGGGCTTGTGTTCATCGGTTCCCAGGGCTGCCAGTGCAGCCAACCACTCGGGGGGTGCCCGGTTGGCGTAGAACTCGGCCTCCTCCTTTTCGGCCGCGCGCCGGATAACCTCCTTGATTTTCTGGTCTCGGATCACCACGAAGGTCCAGGGCTGGCGGTTGGCACCGTTGGGCGCGGTCGCTCCGGCCTGGATGCAGGCGTCGATGACCTCCGGAGGCGGTGCTTCGTCGGAGAATTCCCGTACCGTGCGGCGGCGGCGCAGGCTGTCGCGAAACCGAACGGCCCGGCGCAGCATCTCGCGTTCGGCCAGTCGTTCATAGGTAGAGAGCGGTTCGGGCCGATAGGGATCCCCGCCGGGCGCCCAACCCTTAGCGTCAGCCAAATTCAACCCTCACCACCGTCCCCCTCTCCCGGTTGCCGGGCCGCCAGCCGACCGTCCAGCACCAGGATGGCGCTGGCGGAATCGCCCGCGAATGCCAGCTGATCGGCGATCTCTCCGGCGTTTTTCTCTTCCTCGACCTGTTCCGCCACAAACCACTGCATGAGGACCTGGGCGGGATAGTCATTCTTTGCCGAAGCCAGCGCGTATACGCGGTTGATCAGGCCGGTGACCCTCCGCTCGTGTTCCAGCGCGGCCTTCATTACCGCGTGGGGAGACTCAAAATCAATTCCGGGCGCGGCAACGTCGCCGAGCTCCACTTTCCCTCCCCGGTCGAGCACGAAATCCACGAGTTTCATTGCGTGGGCCAGCTCCTCTTGGGCTTGGAGCCGCATCCAGTGCCCGAAACCCGGCAAACTCCTTGTCTCGAACCACGCCATCATTCCCAGGTACAGGTACGCCGCCGTGAATTCGTGCCTGATCTGTTCGTTCAAAGCCGTCTGAATGTCCTTGTCCATCCTGTTCTCCCTTTTGGTCCCGTGGCCGCGGTCCTCTGGACGCCGCGGGTAGAGTTCGCGCTGTTAGTAGAGGGCGCGGGTCCGGCCGCCGTCCACGGCTATCGAAAGTCCGTTCAAGTAGCTGGCCCGCTCCGACGCCACGAAAGCCACGACCGCGGCGAACTCGCGGGGCTCTCCCATCCGCCCGGCAGGGATCACCTTCTCCCACTGTTCCATCACGCTGGAGGCGGTGGCACCGGTCCTTTCGGCAGTGGCACTGGCCAGCTGTTCCATGCGCTGGGTACGGGTAAACCCCGGCAGAACGTTGTTGACGGTCACTCCGTCGGCCGCCACTTCGTTGGAGAGCGTCTTGGCCCACCCGGTCACTGCTGCCCTCACACTGTTGGACAAAATCAGATTATCGACCGGTTCCTTCACGCTGACCGACGTGATGTTGATGACCCTTCCCCACCGGCCCTCTTTCATGGCGGGCAGCGCCGCACGGGTCATCTCCAGCGCGCTCTCCAGGTTCAACCGCACGGCGGCGCGCCACGCCTCCGGGGTGTGGTCTTCGAACCGCCCCGCAGGGGGGCCACCCGCGTTGTTCACCAGGATATCGACCGTGCCAAATCGCTCGATGGCTCTTCGGACCACTTCTTCACCGGCACCCAGCTCCGAAAGATCGGCAACCTGCGCCAGGACCTCGCCGGACCCCCTGGCCCGGACCGACTCCGCCGCCGCGGCCAATTCCTCCGCGCCCCTGGCACACATCACCACATTGGCTCCCTCCTCGGCAAACTCCTCGGCCACCGCCCCGCCAAGGCCTTTGGAAGAAGCGGCTACGACCGCAGTGCGGCCCGCCAGTCCCAGATCCATGTCAGCGTGCCTCCCTCATTCAACCCTTCCGCCGAAAGTAATCATCGGTCCCGTCCAGCCAATCTTGGCGCGGAGGGCAGAAAACGTCGACATCCAGCGTGTCTTCGAGCGCCAGCGCACGGTGGGGGAGGTTCGACGGAATGTGCAGTATCTCGCCGGACCGAACATCGAACACCTCTTCGTCGGCACCAGTCCCCAGCCAAAGGCGCAGGGCCCCGTCAAGAATGTAGGTGAACTGTTCATTCTCGTGCGAGTGCTCGGGCACGACCGCGCCCTTCTCCAACAACACCTGCGCGATCATCGCCTTCTTCCCCGTGACCATCCTGCGCTGGATGCCGGATGTTACGTCCTCAAGCGCCATTGCGTCCCAACGGAAATGCCTGCCGCGCCGTGCCGCGTCCGCCATGGGCGTTACCCCTTCGTTGTCAGTTATTGGTAATTCGGTAAGCGACACCGGCGCCCGCCGTCCAGGACCCGGACCGGGTTGTGTACCCGCGGCCGCCCGTTATGTCGAGCACCCAGTTTCCCAGACGCCATTCCCCGCTGAGGAGCGCTTCTCCGGTGTCTTCGGTCCCGACCCGCACCGTGGGCCGAGTGTTGGCCAGTCCCCGGGTTCCCACCGCCACCCGAACGCTCCCGGCCGGCGACCAGAGCCACTCCGCCGCGTAGGCGAATACATCGCTCTGCTCGAACACCTGGGCAGGCACCTGCAGAATACTCACTCCGGCGCGCCAGGTCAGCTGCCACTCACTCCCGCCCCACGCACCGGCGCCCCCGAAGGTCACGTCGGTCGTGTTCGTCCCGATCCCGCTGGCCTCGGTGGCGTTGGGGAGTTTGGCGGCCAGGTACCCGCCGAAACGCAATCCACCCAGCCGGCCGGGTAGAAATGTAACTGCGAGCTCGAAGTCACCCACATCGGTCAGCCGGCTCCCCGGTCCCGCTCCCTCCACGGGTGCCGGGGGTTCCAACCCCGCTGACTCGACGCGGAGCACGCTGGCCAGAGTTCCCGTGATTTCGAACACGGCCCTGTCCGCGAACCCGTAGGCCGCGTGCAGCGCTGCGTACGAGTAGAGGTCGCCGGTCAGGCCGCTCAGCGGGAACCCGGCGTCGCGCCTGGCGGAGACACCGGCGCCAAACACAAAATCGCCTCCCGCCACGGTGGCCAGCGGCTGGATGGCTGCCCCGCGCCTGAGCTGGGTTTCTACCGGAAAGGGCGTGGCCACGCCGGCCAGCACCAACGCGGCGGCTCCGGCAATCATCTTCGTATGCGTCCCCAACCTCCCCTGTTTGGCGATGGCCTTCACCGGCGGCCCGACCCCCGGGGGGCAGCCCCTCATTCGTTCATGCTCCATCCAACATGGCGTTCACGCCGGCGCCGGCGCCATGATTGCGGCTGTCCGCGGACCTGTCAAACGCCTGCGATCACGGCCCTGCACGGGTAGTTTCCCGCATGCGATCCAGCAAGCAGGGCGGGCTCCCGAATCGGGCGGCGGCCGCCCTCGCCCCGGCCATCGCCGCGTGAGTTCCATCGACTGGTTGGTGTTCGCCCTTTACTTCGCCGCGGTCATTGCGTTCGCATGGCTCCACAGCCGGCAAAACCGGGGCGTCGAAGGTTACCTCCTTGCGAACCGGCGCATGGGCGGACTCGCAATCGGGCTGTCGGTCATGGCCACTCAGGCCAGCGCAATCACGTACATCGGGACCACCGGGCAGGCCTTCGGCGAGGGCATGGAGTTCCTGCAGTTCTACTTCGGGCTCCCGCTGGCCATGGTGATCATCTCGGTGACTTTCGCCCCCGCGTTCTACCGGGCCAAGGTCTTTACGGCGTACGAGTACCTGGAGCGCAGGTTTGACGCCCGAACGCGCACGGCGGCCAGTATTTTCTTCATGGTCTCGCGCGGCATGTCGGCGGGAATCGTGCTCTACGCCCCTTCCATCGTCCTCTCGGTGATAATGGGATGGAGCGAGACCACCACCATCATGATCATGGGCGCTGTCACGGTCGGGTACACGTTGATGGGCGGCATGACGGCCGTGATCTGGACCGATGTGGTGCAGATGCTGGTGCTCTTCGCGGGGATCGCGGCCGCGCTGTTCGTCTTGTTCGGCACGTTGCCCGAGGGAGTCGGGGTGGCTGACGCAGCCTATGTCGGCGGCGTCCACGGGATGTGGCAGGCCATCGACCTGTCGTGGGACCCGTCCAACCGGTTCACTCTGTGGTCCGGGCTGATCGGGGGGCTGTTCCTGGCGATGGGTTATTTCGGCGCTGATCAGAGCCAGGTGCAGCGTTACCTGACGGCGCGTTCGCTTCGGCAGAGTCGCGTGTCGCTTCTGTTCAACGCGGTCCTCAAGGTCCCGATGCAAGCAGCGATCCTGGCCATCGGGGTCATGCTGTTCGTGTTCTATCATTTCGAACCGCAACCACTGGTGTTCAACACGGCCGAGCGCGAGACGGTGGCCCGTAGCGAGCAGGGGCCGAGGCTGGAAGAGCTTGAAGTGCTCCACCAACGGGCTCATTCGGCCCGGCTGGCCGCTACCATGGACGCGCTGGCCGCCCGTCGAACGGGAGCGCTGGACCAGGAACAAGAAGCCGCGAGCCGCATGGCCGCCAGGAACGAAGAAATGCAGAGCCTGCGCGCCGAGTCGCGTGCGCTGACTGCCGAGGCAACGGGGGCCGCCACCAGTGACGTGAACTACGTGTTTCCGACATACCTCGTGAGCTTCGTCCCGGCCGGCCTGCTCGGGCTTCTGATCGCGGTGATCTTCGCGGCAGCTATGTCATCGCTCGACTCCGAACTCACCGCCCTCACGAGCGCTTCGGTCATGGATGTTTACAAGCGCCACCTTCGACCGAACGCCAGCGACCGGGAATGCCTTGTCGCCTCGCGGACCGCCACGGCATGCTGGGGCGCACTCGCCGCCGGTTTTGCCCTCTACGCTGGTCAATTGGGCTCGCTGATCGAGGCTGTGAACCGGGTGGGGTCGCTGTTCTACGGGTCCCTTCTCGGCGTGTTCCTGCTGGCGTTCTTCGCGAAACGAGCAACTCCGCCGGCCGCGTTTTTCGGGCTGTTGGCCGGAATGCTGTCGGTGTTGGCCGCGTCGTACCTGACCGAAATCGCCTGGCTGTGGTACAATGTTGTCGGTACAGGGGTAACCGTTGCCTCCGCCCTGCTCATTTCGCTGGTCACATCGGAGCGCGGCGGCTCGCCTGAACATGCAACCCGGTAGGCAAGAACGACTATGCTGAGCGACGTACAAATCGCGGAAGCAACCGCACCCAAACCAATTCGAGAAATCGGGGCCAAGCTGGATCTGGGCCCGGAACAACTGGAACAATACGGGCATTTCAAGGCGAAAGTCCGCCCCGAGACGGTTTTCGCCCGAGAGCCGGGAAAGGCACGCCTCGTCCTGGTGACGGGAATGACTCCGACGCCCGCGGGAGAAGGCAAGACAACCGTGGCGGTAGGGTTGGCGGACGGCCTGCGGCGCATCGGCAAGGAGGCGGTGCTGTGCATCCGCGAGCCGAGCCTGGGTCCGGTGTTCGGCATGAAGGGGGGGGCTGCGGGCGGGGGTTACTCGCAGGTGATCCCGATGGCCGACATCAATCTGCACTTCACCGGCGACCTGCATGCGATCACCTCCACCCACGCGCTGTTGTCTGCCGCGCTGGACAACCACCTGCAACAGGGCAACCGGTTGGGCATCGACCACCGGCAAGTCACCTGGAAGCGCGCCGTGGACATGAACGACCGGGCGCTACGCAACATCGTAATCGGGCTCGGGGGTCGCCTCAGCGGGATGCCGCGGCAGGACGGTTTCCTGATTACGGCGGCATCCGAGATCATGGCCATTTTCTGCCTTGCCTCCAGTCTGGAAGATTTGGAGGGACGGCTGGCCAGGATCATCGTCGGCTATTCTCATGACGGCGAGCCCGTGCGCGCAGCGGGTATGAAGGTGGCCGGTGCCATGACCCTGTTGCTGCGGGAAGCGATGGGACCGAACCTGGTGCAGACCCTCGAGGGGACACCGGCGTTCGTGCACGGTGGACCGTTCGCGAACATCGCCCACGGCTGCAACTCGCTCATGGCCACCAGGGCCGGGCTGGCGTTCGGCGAGGTGGTGGTAACCGAGGCCGGATTCGGATCCGACCTGGGGGCGGAGAAGTTCTTCGACATCAAGTGCCGGGCCGGAGGCCTCAGTCCCGAGGCGGTGGCCCTCGTCGCGACGATCAGGGCGCTGAAACTCCACGGAGGCTCGAAGCGCGACGAACTCGCGAAACCCGACTCGGAATCGGTGGCCCGGGGGCTGGACAACCTCGAGGCGCACGTAGACAACATCAGGGGATTCGGGTTGGAGCCCGTGGTGGCCATTAATCAGTTCGGGACCGACTCCGAGGAAGAGCTGCGAGTCGTCGAGGAGGGATGTGCGCGTTTCGGCGTCCGGTCGGCCCGGTCCGAGGGGCACGCGCACGGCGGGGCCGGGTGCGAAGACCTGGCCAGGGAGGTCATGGCCGCGCTGGATTCGGGTCAGGCCAATTTCCGTCCCAAGTACGCCGTCCAGGATTCGATCCAGGACAAGATCGAGACCATCGCGCGGACCGTTTACACCGCGGACGGAGTCGACTACGCCGCGAAGGCCCTGCGCGACATTACGATGCTGGAGGTCAGCGGTCTGGACAAGACGCCGGTCTGCATCGCCAAGACCCCCAACAGCCTCAGCGACAACCCCACGCTTCGCGGCCGGCCCACCGGGTTCAGGATTACGATCCAGGAAGTGACGCCTTCGGCCGGGGCTGGTTTTGTCGTGGCCCGGGCCGGATCGGTCATGACCATGCCGGGGCTGCCAAAGGTCCCGGCAGCCGAGGCCATTAGGATCGAAAAGGACGGATCGGTGGTCGGCCTGTTCTGAGCTGCCTTCGGCGAGCGAGGACTCGAGATGATTGAACTAGACGTTCGGGCAGGGAGTGCGGAACCGGCGGTCGGGCGCCTGCTGGCCCGCTGGCGGGAGAGCGGGGCCGCCGAAAAGCTGTGGGCCGGGAACCCGGGTCTGTGGGGCGGTGCCTCTGATACGCCGGAGTTGGGCGACCGGCTGGGTTGGCTTGATTTGCCCCGCGATGCCGACGCCGTCGTGGCGGAGATCGGCCGGATCAAGAGCGAGATCCCCTTCTGGGTCACCGATATCGTGCTCCTGGGAATGGGGGGGTCGAGCCTGGCCCCGGAGACGATGGCAACAACGCTCGACGGCGACGGACCTCATTTGACGGTCCTGGACACCACACATCCGTCGGCGGTGCGGGCCGCCGAGCAACTCGAACCCGCCCGGACCGTTTTCCTGGTGGCCAGCAAATCCGGCACCACCATCGAGACCCTTTCGTTGTTCAGGCATTTCTGGTCTCGGACCCGGGAAGCCGTTGGCGAACCGGGCCCCCACTTTATCGCGCTAACCGATCCGGGTACCCCGCTGGTCGCGCTGGGCCGTGAACGCGGGTTCAGGGCCGTGATCGAGACCCCTCCCGAGGTGGGCGGCCGGTTCTCGGCACTCTCGGCGTTCGGGCTTGCACCCGCCGGCTTGTCGGGGATCGACCTGCGGCCGTTGGTTGAGTCGGCGGAAGATGCGGCCGGGCTGTGCCGCGCGAGTGGACCGGAAAACGTCGGTCTCGCCCTGGGCGCGGCATTGTCGGTCGCGGCAGAGGCGGGCCGGGACAAGGTGACCTTCCTCACGTCGCCGCGCTGGCGGGCATTCCCCGATTGGGCGGAGCAGCTGATTGCCGAGAGCCTCGGCAAAGACGGCAAGGGCCTCGTGCCGATTGCGGGCGAACCGCTTCTGCCGGTCGGCGCTTACGGCGGTGACCGCGTGATCGTGGGACTGCTGGATTCCGACCAGGCTCGCGAGGAAGCCGAGCGTTGGGGTGAACCAGACACCGCGGCCACACTGGTTGAGGAATTGGCGGCAGCCGGCCATCCCGTCATCAACCTGCGGATGGACGAGCCGTCGGATGTTGGCGGGCTGTTCTTCTTGTGGGAGGTCGCCGTGGCGATGGCCGGCGCCGCCCTGGGGGTCCATCCGTTCAATCAACCCGACGTGGGGCTGGCAAAGGCGCTCACCGCAAAAGCCCTCGCCGGCGAGAACCTCTCGGAGGACGGCGAAGGTGAGTACGAGGGCGACAGTTCCGAGCCAGAGGATGCCGCGCGCGCTCTGTCAGAGTTCATGGCGCTTGTTGAACCCGGCGACTACGTGGCGATCCAGGCGTTCCTGCCGGGGGGAGATGACGAGAGCGAGGCCCTTCAGCAACTGCGGACAGCGGTCACGGGTGCCACGGGCGCGGCAACCACACTCGGCTACGGCCCGAGGTTCCTTCATTCCACGGGCCAGCTGCACAAGGGCGGAGCCAACAACGGGGTGTTCCTGCAGATAGTGGACGACGCTTCCCCCCACGTCCATGTTCCCGAGTCCGATTTCACGTTCGGAGAGCTTATCTCGGCCCAGTCGCGCGCGGACTTTGCGGCACTCGGCCAGCGGTCCAGGCGGGCGCTACGTCTCACCGTCTCGGAATCCGACCCGGGGGGGGCGGGGGGGGCGATTGGCCGCGCGGCCGAGGTGATTTCCGGCAGTGGCTGAACTTGACGGCAGACCTTGATGAAATACGGAGGGCGTTGATGAAACTGGGAATGGTCGGTCTCGGGAAGATGGGGGCCAACATGGTTCGGCGGCTGCTACGGGGCGGCCATCACGTCGTGGCGTTTGACCTTGATCCAGACACGGTGGCCTCGGTCGTCGCGGAAGGCGCGGAGGGTGCGACGGGGCTTGAAGACCTTTGCTCCCGCCTCGCCGTTCCGCGCGCCGTGTGGATCATGGTTCCCGCGGGCGGTCCGGTAGACGCTACGATCGCAACTCTCCGCCCGTGCCTGGAGCCCGGTGACATCATCATCGACGGCGGCAACTCTCGGTACGTCGACACCGTGCGCCGGGGGGCCGAGCTGGCCGAAACCGGGTTGGGTTACGTTGACTGCGGAACCAGCGGCGGCGTGTGGGGGCTGGCCGAGGGATACTCGCTGATGGTCGGCGGTGCTGAAGAGCACGTTGAAGTGCTTCGACCCGCGCTGGAGACGCTGGCGCCCGCCGCCGACAGGGGCTGGGGGCGGGTGGGACCGAGCGGTGCCGGACACTTTGTGAAGATGGTACACAACGGCATCGAATACGGGATGATGCAGGCGTTCGCGGAGGGCTTCGCCATAATGCGCCGCCGCGAGGGATTCGATCTGGACCTGCAACAGGTTGCCCAGATTTGGCAGCATGGGTCGGTCGTCCGGTCCTGGTTGCTGGATCTCACCGAGCGTGCGCTCTCGGGGGATCAATCGCTCGGCGACATCGCGCCCTACGTTTCGGACTCGGGAGAGGGCCGATGGACCGTGTTCGACGCCATCGATTTGGATGTCGCCGCTCCGGTCATCACGCTTTCGCTGATGGCCCGTTTCCGTTCGCGTGACTCGGAGTCGTACGCTGACAGGCTGCTCTCCGCGCTTCGCAACCAATTTGGCGGGCACGCAATAGTTGAGGAAAAATGACGTCACCCCACGACCTGGCCGCGGAGACCATTGCGGGAGCCGGTTCTCCCGGCATGTTCCAACACGGTCAGAATGTCGAACCTCACCTTTTCGTGATTCTGGGGGGCACGGGCGACCTTAGCCGGAAGAAGCTCTTCCCGGCGCTGCGCCGTCTGGCGGCCGAGGGCAGGCTAGGCAATGACAGGGCGCTGATCGCCGTAGCCCGCGAATGCGACCGGGGTGACGAGTGGTTCCGGGAATGGGCCCTGGAACAACTCAAGGCGGCGGGCTTCTCGTCGGACGACCTGAGCGATGTCCCCGCTGCGCGCCTCTTCTACCATGCGATGCCGGAGAGCACGCCGGAGCTCTACGAGGACCTGGCCAAACGGGTCAAAGAGATTGAGAAGGAGTACAACCTCCCGGGCAACCGCGTGTTTTACCTCGCTATCCCGCCCAGCAGCTTCGCCGAGACCGTCGAACTCCTGGCGGAATCCGGGCTAACCGAGTCTGGCGGGTGGACACGCGTGGTTCTGGAAAAACCGTTCGGACGGGATCTCGTCTCGGCACAGACTCTGAACCGGGCCGTTCAGGCCCACCTGGACGAAAAACAGGTATACCGGATCGACCACTACCTGGGCAAGGAAACCGTCCAGAATCTGTTGGTCTTCCGGTTTTCCAACCCTGTGTTCGAGTCGCTGTGGAACCGGGACCGCATTGAATCAGTTCAGATCACCGTCGCCGAGAGCATCGGCATCGGGTCGCGGGCCGGTTACTACGACAAGTCCGGGGCCGTCCGCGACATGGTCCAAAACCACGCAGCCCAGCTGCTGGCTCTTATCGGGATGGAAGTTCCCGGTGAATTCCACGCCGAAGCTGTCCGTTACGAGAAACTGAAGCTCCTCACGGCCGTGAGACCAGTTTTCGATGATGACGCGGTCTTCGGCCAGTACGCACGGGGGGTGATCGAAGGCGAGCCGGTGCCGGGTTACCTGGAGGAACCGGGTGTGGACCCCGAGTCGACCACGGAGACCTTCGCAGCGATCAAGTTCTCGATCGACAACTGGAGATGGCAGGGGGTGCCGTTCTACGTACGAACCGGCAAGCGCCTGCCAGTAGGCCTAACTCAGATAGCAGTTACGTTCCGTGCTCCGCCGGTCCGAATTTTCCAGGCCATGGGCGCAGGGCAGGTGGATTCAAACGTCCTTTACCTGACCCTCCAGCCCGACGAGGGATTTGCGTTGATGATCGACGTCAAGGTGCCGGGGCATCCATTTCGCCTGCGCCGCCTGCCGCTTGATTTCTATTACCGGCACGCGTTCGGGGTCATCCCCGATGCCTACCAGACCCTGCTGCTCGACACCTTGACCGGAGACCAGACCCTGTTCGTCCACGCCGAGGAAGTCGAGACCTCCTGGGCACTCTTTGAACCTCTCCTCCTGATGGAAGACCAGCGTCAGGTTCAGCTGTACCGTGCGGGGACCTGGGGGCCGGCCGCCGCCGAAACACTCATCGCACGCGATGGCTTCCAGTGGCGGCACTTGATACCCCCGGGCCAGGACATCGAGGCGGGAGAAGCGGTCGGTTAGGGGGATGGACCTGCCATCAGGGTAGAAGGGGCCTACCTCGTGGATTCGGATGTGTTAATCACGGCGAACAACCTTTGCTACCCGTTCGACATCTGCCTCGGCGTCTGGAAGAGTTGGAGGCCGCGCCGCGGGCGGGCGTGTACGCGTTGGCGTAGTGGGCTTGGCGGCGGGCCGCGGCGTGCGCGTTGGCGCGGTGGGCTTGGCGGCGGGCCGCGGTGTACGCGTTGGCGCAGTGGGCTTGGCGGCGGGCCGCGGTGTACGCGTTGGCGCAGTGGGCTTGGCGGCGGGCCGCGGCGTGCGCGTTGGCGCAGTGGGCCTGGCGGCGGGCCGCGGTGTACGCGTTGGCGTAGTGGGCCTGGCGGCGGGCCGCGGCGTGCGAGCGGGCACCGGCCGCGTTGCCATGGGGCGTGACGTTCGGGATGGTGGTGTCTGTATCTGCGGCCTTGAGGTTCTGGACGGCAAACGCGACGAGCCGGTGGTCGGCGCCCTCGGCCGGGCAACCGAGGCGGGCCGCGTGGTCCGGTCAGGCACCGAAGTCCGCACCGCCGGCCTGGGTGTCCGGTCAGGGAAGGTAGCCTGCACCCGCGGCTTCGCGGGCCGCGACGGCGACCGTGAGGTGCCCGTGATCTGCGTGGTCGGGCGCTCCCGCAACCCCGTGGAGGCGCCCCGGGTACCACCCGACTCCGGGGCCGATACCGCCACCGACCTGGGCCGGGCTGACCTGCCCGAACCCTGGCCATCGGCTGTCGCCGACACCGCCTGCACCACCGCGTCGTCAAGGGTGCGGTTACGCGACACGAATCCGGTAACGTCGACCAAGGCCCGACCCTCACTGCTGGCCAGCCTTGCGGTCCGGTTGATGGCAGTTCGCGGGTCGCGCCAACGGTCGGGGGTCATCTCCCTGGCGTCGGTCAGCAACAGCCCGCGCCGAATGGCCTGCCGGTCCCGGGCCAACCGTCCGCCTCCCAGCGAATGCTGGTGCTGGTTCCGGTGCCCGAGCCTTCTCGAATCGACGAAGGTCCAGCAGCCCCAGCCGTTGAGCGAACCCCCGGCCCAGCCGTAAACCCCCCAACCCAACCCATAACCGAAGGTCAGCGAGAAGTGCCGGCGGTAGTACCCCAGCGGTGCCCAGCCCACGTAGTCGGGGCCCCAGTACCAAACGACATGCGCACCGCGGAACCGCGTTCCCGGATACCAGACCCACCCGTAGAAGGGGTCCAGGTCCCAGTATCCATAGCGGTAGGGCGCCCAGCCCCATGGCTCGTACGACACCCAGAACCAACCGGTCGAGGTGTATCGCCACCGGCCGGTACGGTACGGAGCCCAGTCGGCCGCCACGTAGGGACGCCAAGCCTGACCCGAGTTGGTGGCAATCCAGTCCCCGTGCCCCCGCATCCCCCTGGCCTGAACCGCCACGGTCTGGTCAAGGTGGGTCGGTTCCTGTGTCCGCGGGTACTGGGCCACGTTGAATGCTGCGTCGGCCCAGACTTCCAGGCCGGTAAGGGCGGGAGCTGCCGCCAGGACAAGCTGTTCGTTACCACGCTGGCCCTCGACCAGAACCTGCGCACCGGCCCGCACCTCGGTGGCACCGGCCACCGTAATCACCTGCGCGGTTCCCTCCCGGGCGGTAATCCCGGTGCTGCGCCGGCCGTCCGTGGTAACAACAATCACCGCGCCGGGACCCGCCACGATCTCGGCGTTCGCGGTAAGTACCGTCGGTGCCGACGTGACATGCCCGGAAACTCCGCTCCGGACCGGGCCCGTGGTCCCCGCGGGTACAGCGGCCACCAGCTGAAGGTCTCCCCGGACCAGATCCAGAACGCTGACCCCGGCGATGCCGGTTCCGGCCTCGCCAACCACGGAAAAGAGCAGCTCGGCCGAATTCCCGAGCCGTATGGCAGACCCGTCCGCCAGGCCGATCGCCGCAAAGGCCTCGGGCCCCAGCAGGACGCGGTCACCGTTGAGCACGGGTTCGTTTACATGTGCGTCGATGGGGGTGTCTTCCCCGTTGATGAAGAAACCAACCGAGCGCTCCACGGCAGTGAAATAACCGTAGGCCCCGGGTACCCCCTGGTCTGAATACGAATCATCAACGACGTATTCTACCGCGCTCTGGGGAACCCCGGCCGGTACCCCCGTGTGCCCTTCCACACCCGGGACGCTCGCCAGTACCGCGGCAATTCCCGCGGACAGCGACGTCCACACACTCCTGGCGCTCCGCCGAAACCCGATTTCTCTCCGCATCCTGTCCCTGCCCTTCTGCTGGCGCACCTGCTCTCGCGCCGATCTGATTGCGCCGCCTGCTTCGGCGTAATCCAACTATCAGACTGCGAGGGCAGCCGGCAGGTCACCCCGGCAACGCACACGCTCCCAGGCCCGCGGTTCGGCGAGGGGGCCGGTCAGGGCAGGTCCTCCACCCATTCGGCAATGAAGATGTTGGTGTTCTCCTCGTGCGACCCGTGCCGGTTCGACCCGAACACCAGGTGCCGTCCGTCCGGCGAAAACATCGGGAAAGCGTCGAACTCTTCGGCGAACGTGACCTGCTCCAGATTGGACCCGTCGAGATCCACGAGGAACAGGTCGAACCCGCGCCCGGTGTCGTCATTCAGGTTCGAGGCGAAGATGATCTTCTGGCCCGAGGGGTGGAAATAGGGGGCAAAATTCGCCGCCCCGTTGTCTGTGACCCGCGTTTTCCCCGTCCCGTCGGCATTCATGACCCACACGTCCAGCTGTCCCGGCCGAATAAGGCCGTCTGCCAGGAGCGACTGATAGTCCGCCATCTCTTCGGGAGTCTCGGGGTGGCTGGCCCGGTACACGATCCTTGAGCCATCCGGGGAAAAGAACGGCCCGCCGTCGTACCCTGGTTCGAAGGTCAGCTGTTTCACGTCCGTGCCGTCTGCGTTCATCCTGTAGATGTCGAGGTCGCCGCCCGCGGACGAGGTGAAGACGATCGTCGTACCGTCGGGCGAGACCGTGGCCTCGGCATCGTAGGCAGGGCTCCTGAACAGCGGTTCCGCGCCGCTGCCGTCTGCGCTGGCACCAAGAATGTCGTAGTCGTAAAGAGCCCACACGTACCCCAGACTTCGGTCGGGGGGAGGGGGGCAGGCGGAGTCGCCCAGATGGGTTGAACTGTAGATGATGCGCCCGTCCGCCGTCTCTCCCGGGGCGAAATACGCGCAGGTGGTCCGTCCAAGCCCGTTCGACAGCCGCCGAAACGGTCCTCCGGCGGCGGACATCGAGAAGATCTGGTCGCATTCAGCCTGCCCTGCGTACGTGCGCTGAAAAATCAGCCGCTCGCCGTCGCTGGAGAAATACGCCTCGGCGTTTTCCCCCTCGAAGGTGAGCTGGCGCAGGTTGGTCAGCCGCCGTTCTTCCGGAAGGGGCATGCGCTCAACCGCCGGGGGATTGTCGTAGACGACCGCCTCCGCCCCGTCGGTGGCCCCGGCGGGATCCTCCCGGGGCGGTTCGGACTGTGCACAACCAGCCCACGCGATTATCATTGTCAGAACAAATATTCGGTGTTTTATCGGCATCAATTCTCAATCACCTGGGCGAGGTTCCGCCGCAACCGACGGAGCGTGGAGTGGTCATGGATCACCTATTAAGAATTCGGTGGGTCAGCTTCAACACGGCGTTTGGCGCCGTGCATGCCGCGACCAGCGATAAGGGCCTGTTTGGGCTCTCCCTGCGCGCCGAACGCGACGACTTCCTGGACTGGCTGGCCTCCCAGGCTCCGGAGGCGGAGATCACTGAAGACACGGACGGTGTATTGGACGATACCCGCCGGCAACTGGTGGAGTATTTCAGGGGGGACCGCTCCGAATTCGAGCTTGAACTGGACCTGGACAGGCTCACCGGCTTCCAGCGCCGAGTTCTGCAACACACGGCTCGTGTTCCATACGGCGAAGTAACAACCTACGGTGCGCTGGCCAGGGCTTCCGGCCGCGGCACGAGGGCTGCGCGGGCGGTGGGGGGGGCGCTGGGTCGTAACCCGATCCCCGTGGTAATCCCCTGCCACCGCGTTATAGCGAGCGACGGGTCGCTGGGCGGTTTCACGGGAGGGCTCCCCCGAAAGCGCCAGCTCCTCGCCCTTGAGCAGAAGGGGCAGGAAGCCTGAACCGCCGGGCCTTGCCCAAAATCAACGAACCAAGAACCCCTCTCGCCACGGGTCGGCCGGATCCGCGGTGAATTCGTGCCGGCCCGTGACAAACGCACGACCCCCGATCTCGGGGATGATCGCCGGGCGTCTCCCGACACTGGTCCGTCCCGTCACGCGCCCCGTAAACCGCCCGCCCGAGATGCTCTCCACAATGATCGGCGCGCCCTGTTGAAGTTGGGCCCGGGCGTCGAGGATCGCCAGGCGGCCGCTGACCGCCGTGCCCGTCGGACTGCGGTCAACCTCTCCGTCGGCAAACACGCAGACGTGGCGCGAGTGGTGCGCCCCATCGTGTGCGGGACCCGTGAAGACCACGCCGTAGAGGAAACTCAGGTCGCCGGAATCCGGGTGCCGAGGCTCGCCCCCGGCTCTCACCGCGGCCTTCACGGCCCGGCCGGCCCTAACCAACTCGGAGGCCGCGTCAGGGGTTAGCGACAAGCCCAGTTCTCCGGCGTCCACGAACGCGTAGAACGCCCCCCCGAACGCAACGTCGAACTTCACCGTCCCCAACCCGGGCACATCCACCTTTTCGTCCAGAGCCGCGACGAACGACGGCACGTTCACGAAGGTGGCCTTGCCCGCGCCGTCACCGCGCGCCGAGGCTCGTGCCTTCACGAGTCCGGCAGGAGTGTCGATTGCCATCCGGGCGTGGTGATCGATCGACGCGGGGGCGGGCAACCCCGTGTCACCTTCGCCGTCTGCTCCAAACTGGCACGCAGTGCCCCCCAATGCCGCCAGGCAGGACACGGCGATTATCGCGTGTCCGCACATCGTGGAAAACCCGTCGTTGTGCATGAACAGCACCGAGAAATCGGCCCCACCGGTGACCGGAGGCATCACCAGGCATCCGTACATGTCTTTGTGCCCGCGGGGCTCCCACATCAGCATGCGCCGGAGACCGTCAAAGCGCTCCATCGCGTCCCTGCGCCGCGCCAGCACATCGTCCCCGCGGGGCATCGGAAAACCAGACACTATCACACGCAGCGGCTCGCCCTCCGTGTGCATGTCCACCGTGCGGATCCCGGTCCATTCCCCGGGAGGCTTCCACTGCAGCCACCGCAACCCCTCAATTGAACCGCCCGCACTGGGGGGCGAGAGAGTCAAACGGTGCCTCTTTCCTCTGCCCCGCACTCAACGGCCGCCTCGCGCAGGGCGTCGATCGCTTCGTCCAGTTGCGAATCCGTCACGTACGGCGCGGGACCCAGGCGGAGCATCCGCCCCCGGTAATCGCTGTAAATCCCCCGCGCGGAGAGGGCCTCGCACAGACGCCCGGCCCGCGGCGCGCGAAGCACCATGAACCCACCGAAGCTCTCCAGCGGTGCCGACCGGTCCCGGTCCAGGAACGAGGGGTCGAGGTCGAGGTCGTCAACGCCCTCCGTCAGTCGGCCGATCTGAGCCAGACTCCGGCGGCGAAGGGCGTCGGGGGTCATTCCTTGCTGCCCAAAAAAACCGAAAACGGCAGCCCCCCGGTAGTGGCTGACGGGGTCGTACGTCGCCCCCGCAAACCGGTCCTGCCCCGCCGCTCCGTACACGACCTCCGCGGGATATTCGGCGCGTTTGCCGGAGGCGGCACCGGGCCGCGACGCCGCTTCGCTCCGCCCAGCGGATTCGGCGGCCACCGTACCGAATTCCGCGAACCAGCCGGTCAGCACAGGGCGCAGCCGGCACCCCGGGGGGACCCTGAGAAAACACACACCCTCTCCGAGCTGGCAGTACTTGTAGCCGCCCCCCACCACGAAAGCGTCTTCCAACCCCAGCTCCGGGATCGAAAACGGGACCGCATTGAGTGCGTGGTAGGCATCAACCAGCAACTCGGCACCGTGAAGCCGGCATGCCGCCGCGGCTCGGTCAAGTCCTCCCGCGATCCGCCCGGTCTCAAAGAGCACGACCGACACGACAACCGCGGCGGTTTTGTCATCCACAGCCGACGCCAGGCCCTGGCCGAGCCCGTCAGGGTCTCCGGCGGACACTCTCACAACTTCGATGCCTTCTTCCTCCAACCGGGCCAACTGGCGACGGACTGTAGCGAATTCACCGTCGGTCGTCACCAGCCGCGGACGGTCTCCGAGCGGAAGCGCCGACAGGAACCGAGTCACCAACTCGTGGGTGTTCAGGCCGAGTGCGAGATCCGCGGCCGGGTCGGTCAAACACAAGCGAAATCCCTCGCGCACCCGCTCCGCCATGGCGAAGGCCCGGCCCCACTTCCTGTCCACAAGATCCGCCGCGTCCAGCCAAGCCTGTTTCTGGGCCTCGTACCCCGCGTCGGGCCAAGCCTGGTGTGAATGCCCGGTGAGCAGCACGCGTTCGGACACCCGAAAGCGCGAATAGAAACGGGCCAGCGCCGCGGCGGGAAGCAAACTGCCTGGAGGCTTTGGCCGGCCCTAGCGGAAGCGTGCCATCATGTCGGACAACACCTCGGAACCCGGGCACAGGTCCTCGAAAGGCAGGCTCCACAGAGGCTCTTCCACCGTGTTCATCACGTCATGATGATCGCCGGCGTCCGGATCGACGAACAACAAACCGGTCGGTATCTCGCCCCGGTCCTGCAGCCGGCGGACCAGGGCAGCGGCGGTTCCACGGTCGGTCGGATCATATTCTTCGTGCATCGCGCGGAACCTGACCACGCTCCCGTCGTGTAGCGACACGTCCCGGAACTGGCCGGGCGGTATCGGTCCGACGTTGATCGTGGCCATCTCTTCAACCATGTCGGGCGGATCAAGGAGCGCGGCCTCGGTGGCGGGGCGGAAATGGTCGCGCGTGTGCTGGTAACTCTTGGTGGACCCCTGGTGGTCATTGAAGGTGACACACGGCGAGATGATATCCACCAGCGCCAGGCCTTTGTGGCGAATGCCCGCGGTCAGAATTGGGACCAACTGGGTCTTGTCGCCCGAAAACCCGCGCGCCACGAACGTAGCGCCGATCGAAAGCCCCAAGTGGACCGGATCAATGGGGGCCTGGAGGTTGGGGACACCCCTCTTTGACTTGGTCCCGATGTCGGCCGAGGCCGAGAACTGCCCCTTGGTGAGCCCGTACACGCCGTTGTTTTCGATCAGGTAGAGCAGGTTCAGGTTACGGCGGATGGCGTGGCACATCTGGCCCAGGCCAATCGAAAGCGAATCGCCGTCGCCCGAGACGCCGATGTAGGTGAGCTCCCGGTTCGCGGCGTTCGCTCCCGTGGCCACGGCCGGCATCCGTCCATGGACCGAATTGAATCCGTGCGACTGCTCCAGGAAATACCCGGGCGTCTTGGACGAACAACCAATGCCGCTCATCTTCCCGACTCGGTGAGGTTCGATCGAAAGCGACCAAAGCGCCTCAACCAGGGCTGCGGTGACCGAGTCGTGGCCGCACCCCGCGCAAAGGGTGGACATCGCCCCCTCGTAGGAGCGCGTGGTGAGCCCCAGCTCGTTCTTGGCGAGACCCGGGTGCACAACCCGCGGTTTGGTGATCGACGTCATGCGACGGCACCCGTGCGGGCCGGAGCAGGCGATCCGGCCGGGCCGGCTCCCAGTCTGGCAAGAACACCGTCCACCACGTGGACGGCGCTCATGGGAAGGCCGCCGTAGTAGAGCACCGGCTCCAAGCTCGCCCCCGCGACCCCGGTTTCCGTCGTCAGCAACGACCGCAGCTGCCCGTCGCGGTTTTGTTCAACAACGAACACGCGCTTCTGCTCCGCCAGGAACTCTCTGACCGATTCGGCAAACGGGAACCCGCGTACCCTCATGTAGTTGAAATGCAACCCGCTGTTCCCGAGCCGGTCCATGGCCTCTCGCACGGCCCCTTCGCACCCCCCCACCGTGACCAGGGCCATTTCCGCACCCGGCACCGACTCCATGACCGGCTCCGGCAGAACCGGCGCGGACGATTCAATTTTCTCGGAAATACGGTCCACGACTTCGGTATACCCTTCGGCGTCTTCCGTGTACGTTCCGTATTTGGTGTGGCCCGAACCCCTGGTGAGGTGCGCGCCCAGGGGATGCTCGCCCGGAATCGTCCGCCATGCGATCCCGTCCCCGTCCACATCCAGATAGCGGAAGAACCTGTCCATCCGGTCCAGCTCTTCGGCGCTCTTGATTTTGCCCCGGTCGGGGCCGTAGGCAGGATCCCACTGCAGCGGCGGCACGGCCCAGTCGTTCATCCCGACATCCAGATCCGACACCACGAAGACGGGCGTCTGGAACCTGTCGGCGACGTCGAACGCCCGAACCGCAAAATCAAAACACTCGGCGGGATCGCCGGGATACAGGCAGATGTGCCTGGTGTCGCCGTGCGAAGCGTATGCGCACAACAGCAGGTCGCACTGCTGCGTGCGTGTCGGCATTCCGGTGGACGGCCCGACCCTCTGTATGTCGAAAAAGACCGATGGCACCTCGGCGTAATACGCCAAGCCCACGAATTCGCTCATCAGCGAGATCCCGGGCCCGCTGGTCGCGGTGAAGGCCCTCGCCCCGGCCCACCCGGCGCCGACCGTCATCCCGGCAGCGGCCAGTTCGTCTTCCGCCTGAATAATCGCGGCGCGCATTCGGCCGGAATCGGGGTCTTTGCGCATGCTACCGGCAAACTTGCCGAAGGCGTCCACAAGCGATGTGGACGGCGTAATCGGATACCAGGAGGCGACGGTCGCCCCCGCGTAGATGCACCCCAGCGCGGCAGCCGTGTTGCCGTCCATGAGGATCCTGCCCTCCCACGACAGTTCGTCACCGGCAGGACGGGCCACCCGGATTGGCAGCGGGCAGTCGTACCGCTCGGTCACATAGTTGTGGCCCAGGTCGATGGCGGTGTTGTTCGCCTCGAGCAGGTGCCTCTTGCGGGCCCCGAAGGTCTCTTCGAGCAGGCCGCGGATCACGTCAAGATCGATGTCCAGCAGGGCAGCCAGGGCTCCGGCATAGGCGATGTTCTTCATCAAGATCCGAATCCGACTGCCCTCGAACCGCTTGACGCACATTTCGGCCAGCGGGACGCCGATATGGTTCACGTCCTCGCGACGCAGCTCCCTTGCCAGAGGCCAGCTGCTGTCGTAGAGAAGCCAGCCGCCCTCCGCCACCTCGGCAATGTCTCGTTCGTAGGTCTCGCCGTTCATCGCAACGAGCACGTCGAAACCGGGGGTGCGGGCCACGTGGCCCTGGGCGTTGATGCGTATCTCGTACCAGGTCGGGAGCCCCTGGATGTTGGACGGGAAGACGTTCTTGCCAGAGACCGGGGCTCCCATCCTGAAGATGGACTTCATTATCAGACCGTTGGCGCTGGCCGATCCGGTCCCGTTAACCGTGGCAATCTTGAGGGCGAAGTCGTTCACGCCGCGGCCGGACCGGACCCCGGTTGCGGACCGCCCATCGGCTTTTCCACGGCGCCCGGCGCCGGTACCCCCGCCGGATACGCGGGCGGGAGCCTCCCGGATCACTGCGCGACCGCTCCCGGGGCCATCTCGGCTATGCCCAGTCCCGAGAAGGGATGGTCGATCGACTGGCCCGCATGGGGTTTCAGCAGGTCGAAAGTCCGCATGTCCCAGGCCGCGGTTGGGCACCGCTCGGCGCAGAGCCCGCAGTGAATGCACAGGTCCTCGTCCTTGACCATCACCCGACCGGTCTGCGGCAGGGCGGCCGACACGTAGATGTCCTGCTCCGGGTTAAGGGCCGGCGCAGTGAGCCTGCCGCGCAAATCACTCTCTTCGCCATTGTGGGTGATTGTCAGGCAACTCAGCGGGCACACATCCACGCACGCATCGCATTCGATGCAGAGCTTGTCCGTGAAGTGGGTCTGGATATCGCAGTTCAGGCAGCGCTCAACCTCGGTGAGGATCTCCTCCGGGCCGAATCCCTCCTCGACCTCCACGGCCAGTTCCGCCAGGCGTTTCTCCAGTCGCACCCGCGGCATGCTGGAGCGCCGGGCGTATTCGTAGTCGTTGGAATAGGCCCACTCGTGCAGACCGATCTCGGCGCTGACAAGGTTGCTGCGCTCGGCAGGCCGCGTCCGCGGGTCCTTCCCATTGCACCAAGCATGGATCGAGAGCGCCGCCTGGTGGCCGTGTTCAACCGCCCAGATGATGTTCTCGGGTCCCCAGGCCGCGTCTCCCCCGAAAAACACGCCATCGCGACTGGACATGAACGTGCTCCGGTCAACTTCGGCCTCGCGCCACTTGTTGAATGCGATCCCGGCGTCGTCCTCAATCCACGGGAAGGCCGTCTCTTGGCCGATTGCCAGAATCACCGCGTCGGCCGGAATGAACTTCTCTGACAGTTTGCGCGGCCGCAGCCGCCCCCCGGAACCTGTGGGGTGCCACTCAACCACATCGAAGTTCATGCCTCTCAGCACACCGTCTTCGACCACGAAACTCGTGGGTGAGTGGTTCTCGACGATTTCGATGTGCTCCTCTTCGGCGTCTTCCAACTCCCATTCGGACGCCTTGAAGTAGGGCTTGGACTTGCGGGCCATGACCTTGACGTTCGTGCCCCCGATCCGCTTCGAGGTCCGGCAGCAGTCCATCGCGGTGTTGCCCACCCCGATAACGAGAACGTTCTCTTCAACGCTGTTCACATGCCCAAAGGCCACGGATTCCAGCCAATCGATGCCGATGTGAACGTTGGAGCTGTCGTAACGTCCCGGCAGGTCAAGTTCCTTGCCGCGGGGAGCCCCGGATCCCACGAAAACGGCGTCGAACCCCTGATCAAGCAGCCACTTCATGCTGGTGACGGGCGAGTTGAGCCTGAGATCGACCCCCATGTCCAGGATGTATCCGATCTCCTCGAACAGAACCTCGGGCGGAAGCCGGAACTGGGGGATGTTCGTCCACATGAGGCCGCCGGGGCGGTCGTTCTTTTCGAACATCGTGATTTCGTAGCCCAGCGGGAGCAGGTCGCGGGCCACGGTCAGGGAGGCGGGCCCTGCCCCAACACACGCTATGCGCTTGCCGTTCTTGCGTTTGGGCACCGACGGCAGCCTGGGGGTGATGTCGCCCCGGAGATCGGCCGCCACGCGCTTCAGCCTGCAAATCGCAACGGGTTTCTCTTCGACGCGGGTGCGGCGGCAGGCGGGTTCGCAGGGGCGGTCGCAGGTCCGGCCGAGGATGCCCGGAAAGACGTTCGATTCCCAGTTGAGCATGTAGGCGTCGTCGTAACGCCCCTGGGCGATGAGCCGGATGTAGCCCGGTACATTGGTATGCGCCGGACAAGCCCACTGGCAGTCCACCACTTTGTGGTAGTAATCAGGGTTCTCGACATCGGTCGGCGGCATCCCGGCGGCTGCTGCCCGGACCCCGTTGGGTGCCGCCACCGACGGCCCGCCTTCCGCGTCGGCGCTTCGCATGGGGTTATCCTACCGAACAAGCTGACGGATTGCGACCTTTCAGGTCGTTCACCGCCCGAACCGGAGCTTCTATGTCAAACGGTTGTCGTCTTGCTGGTCAGAGCGTTTCGCCGTGCCCCGCGTGGCCTCCGCCGCGCATTGCGGTGGCCGGGGCAGTGCTTGCCGGGCTTTGGGCAGTCGCCGCCACGCCCGCGCTCGGGCAGAGCCGGGCGGATCGGGTCCGCTCGTTTCTTGAGAATGCGCACGAGGTTGGACGGTTCCAGGGGTCCGCTGTGGTGATCGACGGGGGGGACACTCTGTTCTCGGGGGGCCTGGGCCACGCAAACGCCGCGGCGGGTCTTAGCGCAACCGCGGAGACGCTCTATCCGCTGGGTGGGCTCCATCCGCCGGCCGAACCTCCCGCGGCCGGGGCCCCGAAAGCAGTTGCGCACCGCCGGTCGCTTACCGGTTTCCGGGCAGTCCGCCTCCCGTCGGCCGCGGATGAGCCGGCGGCCGACAGTGCCTGGATTTCGGCGCTCGATCTGCTGGCGCGGGCGCGTGAGGCCGTTTGGCCGGCCCAGCCCAAGCTGCAGACCCATGGAGACTTGACGGTTGAAGTGATCCGGGCCGAGTGGGGCGGGCAGGGCATCGCGGCGGCGGTCCGGCTGCTTCCCGGCCGGGATCAACACATTGCCGTGATCGACAATGCCGGCACAGATCTGGAGCCGGTTGTCGAAGGGCTCACCCAGATTCTGCTTGACCGACTGCCCGACCAGCTCAAACCGTCCATCGGCCTTCGGATTCTCCCGATCCTGCGGTCGGCCGGAGTCGGGCCCGCGCTCGAGCGGTACTCCTCCTGGAAGAACACGCGCGCCGACGACTACGAGTTTGGTGCGGCGGAGCTCCAGTTGTTGGCCGAACATCTGCTGAGCGAAGAACTCATCGACGCGCGCCTGCCCCGGGAGGGCGGCGGCGCCCCGTCGCAGGCCGAGGCGGTCCTGGTCTGGCAGGTGGAAAACCAACCAGGGCACTTGGCGTCGCACCGCCTGTTGGCGCGCATCCTCGCCGCCCGGGGCGACACGTTGGGCGCCGCCGCCCAGCTCGAAACCGCCCTCACCTATTCCCCGGGCGACGCCCGGCTCGTGCAGGAAATGCAGCGGATCGGCGTTGAACCCGCACCTTTCCTGCTGGTTCCCGAGGCCGCGTTACCCCCGGCGGCTTTGCTGGAGCTGGTTGGCGTGTACGGTGCTGGAATCGGTTTCGCCGCAGCGGAGGGCGCCCCCGACGACGGCCCAAGCATCCACATCGAATTTGACGGGGACTGCGGTCTGGCGGTGCGTCTGGACGGCGGACCCCCGTTTCCACTGATTGCCCAAACCCCCGCTATTCTTTTCATGAAGGGGTCCACTACCCGCTTCGTGTTCGACTCGGGGGCCGCGGACGGCACCTGGCTCACGGTGATCGAGGGTGGCCGCCGCGGCAGATTCCTCAAGTTTCCACAGCCGGAACTGCCGGCCGTGCCGGGGCAATGTGCGGACCAGTCCGCGCCGAGCCCAAGCCCTCCCCTGCCCTGAAGACGTCCTGAAGAACGTGGGGCTGGTTGTGGGCGTGGCCGGAGGATCGGGCGCCGGCAAGACCACCGCGGTTCGGTTGATGCGGGGCGCTCTTGCCGCACTCTCAACCACCTCTGTTTCGGCGGACTGGTACTACCGCCGCCCCCCCGGCGACCCGGCGACCGCCAATTACGACCATCCGGAGGCGCTCGACCTGGATTTGCTGGCGGAGCACCTGGACGAGCTTCGATCCGGTGGTGCCGTGCCGGCGCCGCGTTACAGCTTCACGGAACACCGGCGCCTTGAGGCCAAGCAGACGATCCACCCGGCGGATGTCGTGTTCGTAGACGGAATCCTGGTGCTCGCCCTGCCCAGCCTGCTACAGCGTCTGGACATCGGCGTTTTCGTGGATGCGAGCCCGGATACGCGACTCATTCGCCGTTTGCGCAGAGACGTACGGGAGCGAAGGCGCACGTGGGAATCGGTCATCAACCAGTGGGAGGCCACCGTTCGTCCGATGCACGTGGAGTTCGTCGAGCCCAGCCGGGCGAACGCCGATCTTGTGATTGCCGCCGAAGAGCCTCTTGTGGGGGCGGACGGCACGCCGGCGGCCGGCCTGGACTCAGTGCTCGATGCGATTCGCCGCCGCGCCACCGCCGGCCAGGGCGAGGCGGGCTCCGGGCGCAGAGATGTTGTTTGATTTCGCGGTGATCGGGCTCGGCGCGGTCGGAAGCCAGGCTGCCCGGGTACTCGCGCAGCGCGGGCACTCGGTCGTCGGAATCGATGCGCTGCACCCGCCCCACGAATCCGGGTCGCACCACGGGCACCCGCGAATGTTGAGGGAATCGTGTTACGCCGGCACCCCGTATTTGGACCTGGTTCGCGAGGCCCGCGAGCAGTGGTCGCGGCTCCAGGCCCTGACGGGCCGGAGTTTGATCGAGCAAACCGAGGCGCTCCTGATCGGCCCTCCCGAGTCAGGCACTTATGGCGGCACACTGGCCTCGGCGGCCCGTTCCGCCCCCGCGCGGGGGTGGAGGCATTTGGCTTCCGGGGAAATCCGCGAGATGTTCCCTTTTCTGCGTCCTCCCGCCCATCACGCTGCGCTGTTGGAGTCGGACGGGGGCCTGCTCAACCCGGACGCCTGCATCGAGGCGACGCTGGGCCTGTGCGGACAGGCCGGAGCCGAGCTGTGGTTCGGGCAGCCCGTGCTTGACTGGCAGACGGGAAAAGGCAGTGTAACGGTCGAGACCCCCGACCGGCGGTTCCGGGCCCGGCGGGTGCTGCTGGTGCCGGGACCGTCCGCGGCGGGGCAACTGGCCCGGGCGGCGCTGGCCCTGCGAATTCAAAGAACCGTTCAACACTGGACCCGCCCCGGCGCCACGGAACCGGGAATTTCGGCGGCGGAAGTTCGCGGCCGTTGGCCTGCCTGGGTCTGGGAGCACTACCCCGGACGTTCGTGGTACGGGTTCCCGCCGGGCCCCCTCGGCGTGAAGGTGGGGTTGCACCTCGGAAACGACCGGCACTGCGCCAATCGCAAACACGAACTCGGCAAGACAGCCGCCACGACGGCCGAAACCGAGGCCATGGAACAGGTACTCGGGGAGTTTGCGCCGCCCCTTTCGGGGGGGTTGTACAGATCCGCGGCCTGCTCCTATTCCATGACCCCCGATCACAACTTCATCTTGGACCGGCACCCGGATTGCCGGCGGGTCTTCCTGTTTGCGGGGGGCTCCGGCCACGCCTTCAAATTCGCGCCGGTCCTCGGGCGAATGCTCGCCGACCTTGCCTCAGACCGGCAAGACGGGCCGGGCACCGCGCCGTTCCGTCTGTCGCGGTTCGCCAACTGAACCAAAGCGGAGGGGGCGGGATTCGAACCCGCATGTCCGTGAGGACGCCGGTTTTCAAGACCGGTGCATTCGCCGTTCTGCCACCCCTCCGGGGTCTGCCGGTTTAGACAGCCAGGGCTTGGTCGGCTAGGGTGACGGGCCGATCCGCCCCAGTCTGGCTGCCTGGAAAAACGGCGCTGGCTTCAGCGCATTCCTGTCGAACGAATAATAGATGAAAACGGGCCGCCCGCGCACTTTCTCACGCTCGACCAGGCCCCAATACCGAGAGTCCAGACTGTGGTCGCGGTTGTCTCCCATCATGAAGTACCTGTCTTCGGGTACCACCAGCGGCCCCCAGTTGTCCCGGGTGGGACGGTAGTCGCCCCGCGCGGACTGGTCGGCCAGGATCTCCAGTTGCCACAGCATCCTGGAGTTCTCGTCTTCCGGCGACCTGGGATCGCGCACCGCGTACGGCTCGTCCACCACATCCCCGTTTCGGCTCAACACACCGTCCACCATCTGAAGGGTGTCGCCGGGCGCTCCGACTGTTCTCTTGATGATGTCAAGCCCCGGAGCATGGTCAGCCCTGAACAGGATGATGTCGTCCACCCGCGGGTCCCGGAAGCCCGGAACTCGCCACCCCAACACCGGGATTCGCCCGCCGTAAGAGAGCTTGTCAACCATCAGGTAGTCCCCCACCAAAAGGGTGTTCTCCATGGAACCGGTGGTGATCACGACCGTCGCCAGCAGGAATGTGCGGACGATCACAAACACCAGCAGTGCCCAGAGAATCGTCTTCCCCCACTCGCCAAACCATGCGAAGCTGCCGGCTCTGGGAGCCTCCTTTTTGGACGGCGTGGTGCCGGCGTCCGTGGCGGGTTTGGTGCCGGCGTCAGCCTGAGAACGCTTCGCCATCAAGGTGTGCTCCAAGCGACTTTCCCGGTCAGCATCCGTCGTTCGGCAGGAATCAGCCGCTGGCGGTCGGTCGGCAATCGGTTAGTGGGTTCGGGTGAGGCTTAGGGGATCGAGGCGGTATTCTGCCCGCGCGGGGGCTCACTCGCAACGCGGCGCGGCCGCGTGGTTACAAAGTTCGCTCGCAGGGTCACATCAATGCGTCTAGGTAGAAATGGACCCGCCACGGATCCCCCGCGCTCAGTCCCCGGGCCCAGTCCATCCGCAGCAGCCCGTCCAGGAGCGAAACCCCAACTCCGGCACTGCTCCGCAGCCCTTCGGGGTCAAAGCTGATCTCGGGAGCCGCCACGTCGAAGAACCCGACAATCCGAAGACCGGCAGCAGGCGCCCCCGACCGGGGGGCAAGGGCGAAACCCAACCCCAGCTCCACCCGGCCGCGAGAAAACTCCGGCCCGATGATGGTGCCCGGCACCAACCCCCGGAGCGTCTGGGGGCCGCCAAGGTAGAACTCTCGCTGGGGCAGCACGTCGCCCGTCACCCGGCCAGCCTGCACTTCGGTGGCAATCGCCCAGCGGCCCGCCGGAATGAAAACCGAGGCCCCGCCCAGGATCCGCGCGTAACTGACACTCTCGTTCGGGGCCCCACCGTGCTGCACGCCCTCCGGGGGCAGGTCGGCCGAACCGGTTCCCGCCTCGCCCGCAAGGGACAGTGTTACGGCAGGACGCGTCGGGTCACGGCCCGACAACCAGTCCACGCTTGCCCTGATTCCGCCCAGGTCCGCACCGCGGGCTTCAAAATTGGCACGCTGGTCACGGCCCAGGACCAGCGAGAGCATCGAGAAGTCCGTGCCCTTCTCCAGCGCCCCGTGGCGCGCCGCCCAGAGTGAAGCCTCCAGGTACAGCCGTCCGGTCGAGCGCTGGACACCCGCCTCGGCACCCGTTTCCCTGAAATAGAAACCGTCGTCGACCCCCGCGAGCAGACTGGAGAGGGTGTTCCCCAGGTCCAGCGGACCTTCCCAGTTGTCCACCGCCGCAATGCGGGAATAGCCCGACACCTCCCAGCGGACGGGGGCGTCACCGGAGTAGAAGGTCACCTGCGCCGATGGCCGCCATCCCGCGGTCTGGATGCGGCCGCTTGCCCTCAGGCCCGCATTGGCGCCGGTGGGCATGGTGACGCCAATCCCTGGAGAAAACGCCTCGACCCGGTTGTACCGAACGTCGGGCAGGCCAAAAAACGTCGACACCTGCGGGGGCCGAGGCAGCACCAGCCCGGACAGCCGGCGCGTCGCATCGTCCAGCTCGGCCCTGGTGAATGCGCCGTCCGCGCCCTCGTACAGCGGGGGCGGCAGACTTGGTGAATCGACGAGTTCCTGGAGCGGAGGCACGATCACCGTCATCCGTCGGAGGCGCGCGGTGTCGGCTACTGCTCCCGGATCCGCCACTTCCGGGGGATCCGCCCCGTCGTCACGGTCAGCTTCTTCATCCGAACTCTCAAAGGCGGTCCACGTTGACCATCCCGGCGGCAGGGATTCGTCCAGACCGAATGTCGGAGGCTCGTTGACCACGTAGTCGGTGAAGGTCATCTCGTACAGAAACGGGAAACTGACCGCTTCGGATCGCAACGACCCGCGCGCCGACATGGCCACTCGTGAGGGGAGCCACCAGCTGCGTTCCTGGAGCTCGTAGTCGATCACCACATGCTCGACGATCGCCCGCACCGGTTGAATCAACCGCGGTATCTCCCGTTGCGCCTCGGG
This sequence comes from Gemmatimonadota bacterium, assembly GCA_021295785.1. GTDB lineage: Bacteria > Gemmatimonadota > Gemmatimonadetes > Palauibacterales > Palauibacteraceae > Palauibacter. The sequence continues at coordinate 45,908 of JAGWBR010000002.1, read as the reverse complement.
GTCACGGTCGGAGTGGAAATCGGCGGCAGGTCGGTATACTGCGCGGGCCAGAACCGATGTCTCGACGTCGAACCAGAACGAGCCCGTGATTCTGTCCGTGCTGGCTTCACGGGCCTCGACCAGGATCTCCACCAGAGTTACGGCCCTGTTTTCCGCCGGAAACACGATCCGCAAGGTGTCGCCCGCCCGGTACCGGTAGTGGTAATGCGCCGTGTCGGCCAGCGGGTGCAGCGCGCCGCCTTCTCCCAATGTTGTTCGGTCGGTGGCCGGATCGAGCATATCCAGATCAAATTCAAAATGGTCATCGGCGCTCAGGTCATCTTCAAATTTCACCGCAATCCCGGCTATGGGCACGCCGCTCCGGGCACCCTCCCACTGTATCACCGAGGGTTCGCCGGGCGTCCACCGCACTCTGGCAACCCGTTCGCGGTGGAAGACGGCTCTCTCCCGGGTCAGGGCCCGTCCCCCAGCTCCCACGTAGAACCTCTCCGTGTAACGGGCTTCGTAGCCCTCGATTCCAATCCCCCGCTCCGCGCGGCTTTCGCGGGCACGTGTGATCAGCGCCTCAACCTCGGGCGACGCAAACGCATCCAGGGGTACCGGACCTGGCCCGCCCGGCGTCTGCCCGGCAGTGCTGATTGGGTCAGCCAGCGCTGGCCACATGGTCGAGAATGCTCCCGCCAGGAGTATCTTTCGAAATGTTGCAGGCTTCATAGGAATCAAGGTCGGATGATGAGTACTGGCGATGAGTGCCGGGAACCCGAGGTGGACGAAGATGAGACGAATGAACACGCAATCGAGTAACCGTGGGCTGGCGGAAGAAACTACGCCCAGGCGGGTCGCCCAGGATTCGCTGGGACGGACCCGGGCGGGCATCTTGGCCACCCTCGTGCTGGCTACCTCGGGCGCAGCGGTCGCCACCGTTGTGGCAGGCCGGAGACCGGACCAGTCCGGGTCGGAAATGCGGGTGTCGGAGGGGTCCGCCCTTGTGACCAGGTTGACTCGGTTCATCGAGGCCGAGATGGATGACAAGGGCCTGCCGGCAATGTCGGTCGCCCTCGTGGATTCTGCCGGACTGGTGTGGGCCGGTGGTTTCGGCGAGGCCCGACCTGGCGAAGGCGTCGGGGCGGACGTCGAGACCGTCTACCGCGTGGGGTCGGTCTCCAAGTTGTTTACCGACATCGCCGTAATGCAGTTGGTGGAACGCGGCGAACTACACCTGGACGCTCCCCTGACCGATTACCTGCCCGAGTTTGAATCGCTGCCCGCACCAGGCGAGGACCCCTCGGCCACCGGGCCCACGCTTCGCCAGCTGATGGCGCACCGGGCGGGCCTCGTGCGCGAGCCTCCGGCGGGGCACTATTTCGCTACCGACGAGCCGTCGCTGGCCGAAACCGTAGCCAGCCTCAGCGGCCTTGAGCGGGTGTATCCGCCGGGTGAACGGGTCAAGTACTCCAACGCTGGTATTGCGCTTGTCGGATATGTGCTGGAGGCAACGCAGGACGAGCCGTTCGCCGACTACGTGAAGCGCGCGGTACTGGACCCGCTGGGCATGGACGACAGCTCCTTCCAACCCGGTCCCCGGGTAACCGCAAACCTCGCGGACGCCCTCATGTGGGGTTATGACGGCCGGCAGTTCGCGGCTCCAACGTTCGAGCTTGGGATGTCGCCCGCGGGCAGCATGTATTCGACCGTGGCGGATCTGGCGCTGTTCATGTCCGCGGTGTTGGCCGGGGGAGTCGGTGAATCCGGCCGGATTCTGGAAGAAACAACCATGGACAGCATGCTGAGCCCGCAGTTCGGGGAGGGATCCCAGTTCGGGATCGGCTTCGGACTGGGGACTCTGGACGGAGACCGCTATGCGGGCCACGGGGGTGCCATCTACGGGTTCGCCACTCAGCTGGGGATGCTGCCCGACCAGAAAATGGGCGCGGTCGCCGTGACCACCGTGGACGTGTCCAACGCCGTGACGGACCGGGTGGTCGATTACGCCTTGCGGCTTCTGGTCGCAGAGGCACGGGGCGAGGCGCTGCCCGATTTCGCGGTGACCGAACCTGTCCCGGCCCGCGTGCTGGACGCGGCTGCCGGTGTTTTCGAGGCCGGTCCCGGGGGCATGCGGCTGACCGTGCGCGCCGGCCTGGGTGCAGGCGGCGAAACCGACGCGTTCGTTGAGCTGGGCCAGGCACGGTATCGGTTGCGCGCCCGGGGAGACACTCTGATCGCAGACGACCGCCACGGATTCGGGGGCTTCTTCACCGTTTCCAGAGAGGGGATTACGGCGCGGGACGGCACCGTGTTCACGCGAGTCTCCGATTGGCCCGGACCAGAACCCGCGGATTCGCCGGCGCGGTTTTCACCACTGATCGGAGAATACGGCTGGGACCACAACGTGTTGTTCATCTACGAGGACAGGGGCAGCCTGCACGCCCTTATTGAATGGATCGAGATGGCCGAACTGACCGAAATCGGACCGGACAGGTTCGCGTTTCCGGTGGGAGGGGGTTTGTACCACGGCGAGGGGGTGGAGTTTGAGCGAGACGCCGCGGGTTCGGTCGTTTCCGCGGTCGCAGCCGGAATCCGGTTCCCCCGGCGGTCGGGAGCCGCCACCGGCGAGACATTCGTCATCGTTCCGCGGCGGCCCGTCGAAGAACTGCGGGGCGAAGCACTCGCGGCGTCGCCTCCCGCGGAGCAAGGCGAACTGCGCGATCCGGACCTGGTTGAGCTATCCGAAGTCGTACCGGCGGTTCAGTACGACATTCGCTATGCGGGAACCAACAATTTCATGCAGTCCCGGTTCTACTCCGAGCCGCGCGCCTTCCTGCAAGAACCGGCCGCCCGGGCAACCGCGCGGGCTGCCGACCGCCTCGCCGGGCACGGTTTTGGCATCTTGGTTTTTGACGCCTACCGGCCGTGGTTTGTAACCAAGATGTTCTATGATGCCACGCCCGATGAGCAGAGGCATTTCGTGGCCAATCCGGCGGGCGGCTCCAGGCATAACCGCGGGGCCGCGATCGACTTGACGTTGTACGATCTTGCGACCGGCACCCCGCTGGAAACGACCGGCGGGTACGACGAATTCTCCGAGCGGTCCTATCCCCTGTATGTGGGGGGAACGGCCCGCCAGCGCTGGCGGAGAGATCTCCTGAGGAGCGTGATGGAGGCCGAGGGCTTCAGGGTCTATGAATACGAATGGTGGCACTTCGACTACCAGGACTGGCGCCAGTACCCGATCATGAACCACACCTTCGAGGAGATTCTGGCCGGGAGGCGTTGAGGCCCCGGCGGCCGGGCCGGACTGCGACCGCCATCCCCGCCAGGTACATTGAAATGGTGATGCCCGGGCGTCCGGGCGGTGGCCACCGGTTGACGGAGGAGACGACCACATGGCGGCATATTGTTGCGAAGCGTGCGGCATGAGCGTAGGCAGAATGACGTGCGGCAAATGTGACGCTGACCTCGTGCACAGCGTCCTCGAGAAAGAAGACGGGTCCTCGGTCCACGTGTCGAAATGCCCGGACGGATGTGGAATGATCAAGTCACCGCGGTGCTGCGGCAGGGACATGGCTTGCGCCGCCTGACCGAGGTGGCGCCTATGCCCAAACCTGGGAGGAGGAGGCGATTGTGACTCTGGGTCGGAGTGGCGGGACTGCCGCGATGGCAGCTTTCGTCTGCGCGCTGGCGCTTCCGGTTGGTGCCGGTGCTCAGGACAGTTCTGGATCGCGGGAGCCGGTCCCCCCCGCCACGTTCATTGGAACGGTGGTCAGCGCCGTGACGGGTCTGCCCGTTGAGGGCGCGACCGTGATCATGGCCTTGTCCGGCATGGGGGCCATCACCACCGAAGACGGCACGTTCCGCATCCCGGTTACGCCGGCGGGCCACGACACGGTCGAAGTCAGGCGGATAGGGTTTGAACCAGCGCGGCTGGCCATTGACCTCGTCGCGGACGAGACGAACCGCGCGACCTTCTTGCTAAGCGACTCCTACATCAGGTTGCAGGAGCTGGTCGTGGAGGCCAGGCAGACCCGGGCTGACCGCAACCTCTCGGGGCTGGAGCAACGAATGGAGCTCGGTCAGGGGACGTTCTTTCTTCCGGAACAGATCATTCGGAGGAACCCCCGGCTCCCCAGCGATCTTCTGAGGGGGCTGCCCGGCGTTACCGTTTCGCGTATCCAGCACAACCGGGCGACAGTTCGCTTTCGGGGTTTCTCCCAGTCCAACTGCGCGCCGGCCCTTTACCTGGACGGCGTGTACCAGGCCGGGATGGAATTCGACGACTTGCCGCGCGACGAGCTGGGAGCCGTGGAGGTCTACCGCCGCGAGCTGGAGATCCCTGGCGAGTACATCCGACAGTCAAAGTGCGGCGCGATTCTTGTTTGGAGCCCTCACTCGCCCGAGTTCCTGACGTGGGCGCGGAATCAGGCCGGAGTCACGCCCTTCAGGTAGCCTGCCCGCCGGTCTGCATTACCAAGTCCCAGCTCAGGTCAATGTCGGGTCTGAGCGAATGGTAGACCGAACACAGCTTCTCGAAGGAAAGGTCGATCGCGCGCCGGGCCTTTTTCTCGGCGACCGGCCCGGCCACGCGGAATTCGAACCGAAGCCCCGTCAGGCGCCGCGGCGATGATTCGACCCGGTCCGACCAGACCGAGATTTGCAACCCTTCCAACTCTTGCCGGCCTTTGCGCAGCACGTGCACCACATCGATCGCGGCGCACGCCGCCACCGACTCAATCAACATCGAAACCGGGCTGGGTCCCGCCCTTTCATTTCCGTCAATGGCGGTCACAAACTGACCCCGGGAGGCGGAGAACTCGAAGTCGTCCTTCCAGGTGAGATTCACGTGAGGGGCGCTCACGGGGCACCCCTCATCGCTGGCTGTTGCTTTCGCCGCACCGCGCCGTCAGGTGGTGGTTGTGACAACCGGGCGGCTGTCCGGCCGGTTACGGTACTTCTCCCACAAACGGTCGTGTTTGTTGTCCATGTCCGACGGCATGCCGCGGATGAAGACATGCTCGATCCTGGTCGTGATCTCCAGCGGGTCGCCATCGGTTACGATGACGTTGCCCACCTTCCCCACCTCCAGCGATCCCAGCCTGTCCTGGACGCCCAGGATACGGGCGGCCCCGAGCGTGACGGCCTCCATGGCGGCATCGCGGGGCAGCCCCCACGAGACCGAGTTGGCCGCTTCGTAAGGCAGCGTCCTTGAATCTGAAGAGTTGAACGTGGCAAATGCGATATCAACCCCCGCTCCCCGCAACACGCCGGGCAGGGTGTTGGGATCGTCGTAGGCCGCGTCCCTGCCCGACGGTGTCCGCTGCACCGGCCCCAGGATAACCGGGATGTTCTTTTCGGCCAGCATGTCGGCGATCTCGCGGGCACCGGTGGCCCCGGCGATCGCGATGTCGAGCTCCCACTTCTCAGCGAACTCGACCGCCGAAGTGATCTCGCGGTGCCCGTTGGCCCGCACGATCAACTTCATTCCCCCGTCCAGCACGCGAGCCAGGCTCTCCAGCTGGAGGTCTCTGGTTACACGGGTTGACCCGGAGGCCAGCGCGTCACGGTAGTGGAGCGCCGCCTCGAACCAGTCCTCCATTTCACCGACCTGCTCGTCAAACCGGCGCTGCGCTTCGCGGAAATTGCCGCCTCCGCCTCCCCCGCCGAAACGGCCGCGACCGCGACCGCCCAGGGAAGGCCACGAGACGACCATCGCCGCGGACTCGGTGATTTCCATTTCCTCGACCGACCAGCCGTCCAGATGAATCAGTGTGGCTTGCCCTGCGATGCCGGTCCCGCCGCCACCCGGCGCGGACAGCGTGTGGGTGATCCCGTTCGCCCGGGCGACGGGGATGTGCTCGCTGGCCGGGTGGATGGCCGTGTGGGCGTTCAGGTGCGGATTCCAGTTCCCCAACTCGGACTGGTCGTTGGTAGCGGGGACCGCACCGATCTCGGTCAGGCCCAGCGAGCTGAACGCGTCGATCATGCCCGGATAGACGTGCTTGCCCTCGCCGTTGACCACCTCGGCGCCCGGGGGCACCTCCACGTCTTGGCCGACCGCGATAATGCGCCCGTCGCGCATCACGATCGTGCCGTTCTCGATGACTCCCTCCGCGACTGTGTGGATGGTGGCCCCCACGACCGCGTAGGCCCCCGCTTCCTGTGCTTCGGAAGCCGCCGGCGCCAACAGACCCGCGCAAGCCGCAGCGACCGAACCAAGCAGGAAGGCTGTGGCACCGCTCCCGATTTGCTGCCGCCGGAAACCGCCCGAACGGACGGCGCGGCGCGGCGCATTGCTCGTCTGGTTCATATTCCCGCCCTTTCTTCGGAACGGTTGCCGGGACCGCGCCCGCCACGCAGGCGGGCGGCACCAGTTTCGTCGCTCTCGGCCTCGTCTGCCTCGGCCTCGCCCAACATCTCGCGCAGCCGTTGCTTCTCGGTTTCCCGCTCGGCCCTCATCGCCATGTCCGCATCGACGTCGAACACGACTTCGCCGTCGACCCAGGTGGTACGCACCTTGGCGAACGATGACAGTGGGTAGTTCTCCCACAACACGACGTCGGCATCCTTGCCCGCTTCGAGCGAACCCACGCGGTCATCGATGCCCAGTTGCACGGCCGGGTTGATGGTAACGGTAGCCAGGGCTTCTTCTTCGGTAAGCCCGCCCCATTTCATCGTCTTCGCAGCTTCCTGGTTCAGGTGCCGGCCCTCTTCCGAGCTGTCGGAGTTGATCGAAACGAGAATGCCGCGTCGGGTCATGATGGCGGCGTTGTGCGGAATGGCTTCGTAGGCCTCGACCTTGTACGCCCACCAGTCGGAAAACGTCGATGCGGAAGCACCATGCTCGCGCATTTCGTCCGCCACCCGGTAGCCCTCCAACACGTGCTGGAACACGTGAATTCGGAACCCGAACTCCTCGGCAACGCGCATCAGCTGCAGAATCTCGTCGGCCCTGTAGCTGTGGGCGTGGACCAGAATCTCGCCGTTTAGAACACCCACCAGAGGATCCAGCCGAAGATCCCTGCGCGGCGGGATGGCACTCCGGTCCCCGCGGGCAACCAGCTCTTCGTATGCCTCCCACCGCGCCCTGTATTCCGCGGCGTCGGTGAAGGCCTGGCGAATCACGTCCATCACCCCCATGCGAGTTGCCGGATACCGCTGCGGCACGCCGGGAATCGTGTTCGAGTTGGAGCGCTTGGGGTTTTCTCCCAATGCGAACTTGATGGTCGGCGGCGCGTCCATCAGCATTCCGGCCGCATCGGAACCCCAGCGGTGCTTGATGACCGCGTTCTGCCCGCCAATCGGGTTGGCGCTACCGTGCATCACGTGCGAGGTGGTCGTGCCGCCGGCCGCTTCGCGGTAGATCGAGATGTCGGTGGGGTCGATAACGTCTTTGATCGATACCATCGACGACACCGACACGGAACCTTCGTTGGTGGCGTCGGACGCGATGTGCGAGTGGGCGTCAACGATGCCCGGGGTCACGAACATCCCCTGCCCGTCAATCACGGTGGCGTTGGCCGGCGCATCTACCTCGTCCGCGGGGCCTGCGGCGCGGATCCGGCCATCCTCAAACAAGACCGCGCCGTTTTCAATCTTGAACGGCTCGGCCGCGGTCAGGATCGTGGCACCGGTAATCAGCACCGGTGTCTCCTGCGCCTGTGCGGGGGCGGCCGCTCCCGCAGCACCGCCAACAAGCACGGCGCCGATGGCGCCCAGCACCAGTCTTTTCATCTTCCACCTCCCGGCCGCGTGCCGGTGAAGTCCATCGTGAACTGCCCCATTTGAACGCTTCCAGTCATTTCACCGTCCTCAATCACACCCGAATAAACCGCCTCGACCACCCGGCCTGGGCCAACCGTGGCCCTTGCCGAAATCTCAAACTCGGTGCCGCTGACCCAGCCTCCCGTGATCTGCTGCTCTCCGCGTTCACCAACGATAATGCCAGAGACGTGCCCGTCTTCGTCTACTTCCAACTCGGCGCTGGCTTCCTGCGAATCGTTGTTCAGCGAGAGGACCCACGACCCGCTGATGTCGACTTCGGGGGGTGCCTCGGGCCGTTCCCCGCGGGCCTCTCCGGTTTCAAACGGCTTGCCGTCCACGAAGACCATGGTCACCGTGGTTTCTTCCGCGAAGATGTCGCCGTCCGCGACCACGAGATTCGCGATCTTGCCCTCTTCGACTGTGCCAAGCTGTGCTTCAACCCCGTAGATGCGGGCCGGCGAAACAGTCAGTGCCCGGAGGGCCGCATCCTGCGAGAGACCGTGCTCCATCGCCTTGCGGACGTTTTCCATGACCGCGGAGGGTCCGCCCGAATCGTCCGAATAGAACGCCCACGTCGCGCCGGCCTCCTCCAGCCTGGCGGGAGTGGTGGGTGCGTATGCGCGCCGCTCCAGCGACGCCAGAGTTTCTTCGGCTTCGGGGTCGGCGTTGTTGTTGCGCCGCGGCCAGGCCAGGCTCACCAACACCGGTGCCCCGGAAGCCGCGATCTCATCGGCCAGTCCGTACGCCTCGTGGCCACCGGTGAGCACGACCCGTGCCCCTGTGTCGTTGCCCAGCCGGATCGCCCGTCGGATCTCCCGAACCTCGTCAGCCGGGAACAGCGTCGGCCAGCCGCCCCGAATCGCGTCCTGAACCGGCCCGAGTGCCCTGTCGTACACCGGACGATTTCGGCCCCTGGGGCTGGCCTCGTACCGTGCCGCATACTGGTCGGCGTGCGCCGCGTCCAGATAGAGCTGGCGTACATAGGAAATGACCCCCATCAGCGATCCGGGATACGACCGAAATCCGGCCCCACTCATGGTAATTCGGAGTGCTGCCGGTGCCTTGACCACCATTTCCCGCGCCGAACCGCCGAAATTCACCACGGCTCCCTGCCCGGTAACAATTCCGTCGCCCGGGATGAGGAACGCCGTCGTGAACCCCGCGTCTCGCCACCTCTCGATGTCGCCTGCCTCCGGATCGAGCATGTCCGCGGCACTGACCCAGGAGTTGGTGGCTGGTCGGTCTTCCGGGCCGTCGGAAGGGGTGACTCCTTGTTGCGCGGCGAGCAAAGCGGCGAGTCCGCCACCGCCACCGCCGCCTCCGCCGGGCCCGCCGTCATCGCCACCGGCCAGGCCAACTTCCGAAAGGGCGTCGAACAGGCCGGGATACACCGTCATGCCGCTGACGTCGAAAACGCGCGCATCGCCGGGGATGGAAACGTTCTCGCCCACAGCCTCGATCAGACCGTTGCCGATAACCACCGTGCCGTTCTCGATCTCTGCGCCCGACCCCGTGACAATGCGCGCTCCCTGGAGCGCGAAGAACGGGGGTCCGGCGGGGGTCTGGTTGGGAAAGTGCTGGGCCGCTACCTCCGCGGACCCCAGCAGCAGAGTTGTCAGTGCGACCGTTGTCAGTGCCGCGCCCCTCGACGCGGTGCCGGCGGCAATCCGATGACTCAAAGTTCGTCCTCCCTGTGGCATGTCTTCGGTTTCCCGTGAAAGGCCGGGGTGCCAGCGCCACATGCGGGCCGGCACTTCCGGCGGAAACCGCCTATGAAAGTAATACACCGGCCCTGGCGAGTACGCTGAAACTCCCGGCCGGTTCGGGCGGGGCGCCGCGCAAATCGACATATTGACGGGCGGGAGGAAAACCGAATCCTTCTCCGCACCGGGGCGGCCCGCTCAAAGGAGGCAGACGCATGTTCAGACGGACCCACAGCCGGCGGAATTTCTTGACCAGGTTCGTCGCGTCTTCGGCAGCCGCCGCAGCCGCGGCCCCGGTCAGCTGGGCCCGGGCCATGGAGGTAGCCAGAGACCTGTCGAAGACCCCGGGCACGCCAGACGAGATCGCCCGCGACGAGGACTTCTGGCTGGAGGTTCAGCAGGCGTTCACGACCGACCGGTCGCTGGTGAACCTGAACAACGGCGGCGTCAGTCCCACGCCTGCCCACGTGCTTGAGGCAATGAAGCGGGACCTGGATTTCGCCAACCAGATCCCCGTGTACAACGGGTGGCAGATCCTGGAGCCGCAGCGGGAAGGGGTCAGGGCCCGGCTCGCGCGCGAGTGGGGAGTGGACACCGAAGAAATCGCCATTACCCGCAACGCGAGCGAGGGACTGCAGATTCTGCAGAACGGTTTCGACCTGGGGCCCGGGGACGAAGTGGTCACCACCACCCAGGATTACGGGCGCATGGTAACCACCTTCAAGCAGCGCGAACGCCGCGACGGCATCGTTCTCAAGCAGTTCCCCATCCCGGTTCCCGCGGAGGATCCCGCGGAGATAGTTCGTTTGTTCGAAGAGCAGATCACCGACCGCACCCGCCTGGTGTTGATGTGCCACATGATCAACATCACCGGGCAGATCCTGCCGGTTCGCGAGATCTCCCGGATGACCAGGGAAAAGGGAATTCCGCTGATAGTGGACGGTGCGCATTCCCTGGCTCATCACCATTTCTCCATCGCAGGGCTGGAGTGCGACACCTACGCCGTCAGCCTTCACAAGTGGCTGCACGCTCCCGTTGGAACCGGGCTGCTGTACGTGAAGAAGGAGGCGATCCCTGGCATTTGGCCGCTCCAGGCCGCGCCCGAGACAAGAGACGACGACATCCGGAAATTCGAGGAGATCGGCACTCACCCCGAAGCCAATTTCCTGGCGATCGGAGAGGCGCTCACCTTCCACCAGCTGGTCGGCGGCGAGCGCAAACAGGCCCGGCTGGAGTACCTGAGAGACTACTGGGCACACCAGCTCCTGGAGATCGGACAAATCCGCCTTAACACCAGCCTGAAACCGGGGTTCGCTTGCGGAATCGCGAATGTCCAGCTGGTTGGAACCGATACCAGCGAACTTCGTAACTGGTTGTGGAACAACTACCGTATCTTCACGGTCGCCATCAACCACGCCGAGTTTACGGGGCTCAGGGTTTCCCCGTCGGTGTACACCACGCTGGAGGAGCTTGACCGCTTCGTTGAGGCCATAACCAGAGCCGCTCGTACCGGGATCGCTTGACGATTTCCGATTGCCGGCGTATTCTCCCTTTGTTCGGTTCTCGGGTATTCTCACCCCGCGCGCTGGTTGGGCGTTCTCCCCCCGCCCGAATGGTTGGAGGCGTTGGCGGGTTCCGGGGCGGGGGAAATCACAGCTTTGCACAATGATTCAGCCAACACAACAGGAGTGTCCAATGGCGAAAAACGTATGCACGCTCCGAGTATGCGCTGCGCTTGCAGCAGCCCTGCTCGCCCTCCCTTCGTTTGCCCTCGCGCAGGGCGCGCTTGAAGGTCGCGTGACCGCCCAGATGGGCGGCGATGGTGTCTCGGGTGCCCAGGTTGCCATTCCGGCAGCCGGGGTCAGCATCTCGACCGCACAGGATGGATCATACAGCGTTGACGGGATCCCGGCGGGGACCCACAGCGTGGAGTTTCGGCGCCTTGGCTTCGCCACTGCGGTGCGCCAGGTTACGATCCGGGACGGCGAAACCACAACGCTGAACGTCACCCTTGGCGTACAGGCCGTTGCGCTGGAGGGTCTGATCGCGGTTGGTACGCGTGGGGACCCGCGCACGGCCACGGAGTCGGCCGTTCCGATTGACGTGTTGTCGGGCAGCGAGCTTGCCGCCCAGGGTATCACCGACATCACGGACGCGCTGCGCAACGTTGCGCCTTCGTTCAACGTCAACGCACAGCCGATTAGCGACGCATCCACCATCGCGCGGCCGGCCAACGTCCGCGGGCTGGCCCCCGACCACACCCTGGTTCTGCTCAACGGAAAGCGCCGGCACCGCAGCGCCGTCATTTACTGGCTGGGTGGCGGGGTTTCTGACGGCGCCCAGGGGCCGGACATCTCGCCGATCCCCTCAATCGCCCTGAGGCAGGTCGAGGTGCTCCGCGACGGTGCCGCCGCGCAGTACGGCTCCGATGCCATCGCCGGCGTGATCAACTTCGAGCTCAAGAACGCCTCTTCCGGTGGCGCTTTCGAAGTCAAGGCCGGTACGACCCAGGAAGGCGACGGCGACACCTACGCCGTAGCCGGCAACGTCGGCATGGGTCTGTTTGGCGGGTTCCTCAACCTGAGCGGCGAGTACGGATGGGCAGACCCGACCGTGCGCAGCGTCCAGAGCGCTATCGCCCAGACGCTGGCCAACGCCGGTTACCTGCAGGTCCGAGACCCCGCCCAGATCTGGGGTACTCCCACGGTCGAAGACGACACCAAACTGTTTGCCAACTTTGGGGTGCCGCTGAACGAGGATATCGAGTTCTACGGGCATTCGAATTACGCGTCGAAGAAGGTCACCGGCGGGTTCTTCTACCGAAGCCCCAACGACCGGATCGCCGTGTTCGTGCAGCCCGGCAAGCAGCAGGCTCTGATCGGAGATGCTCGCATTGCGGCAGGCCAGGATGTGCCGATGGGGCAAGAGTGCCCGGTGGTGAACATTCTCAACGGCGTGCCCGACCAGGTCGCCATGGCCGAGGTGTTCGCCCGCGACGAGTGCTTCTCGTTCGAAGAGAAGTTTCCCGGCGGATTCACTCCGCAGTTTGGCGGCGATGCCCGTGACATGAGCGGGCTGGCCGGTTTCCGCGGCACGCTGGGCAACGGGATCGGTTGGGACCTGAGCGCCTCCTACGGTCAGAACGAAGTTGACTTTTTCATCTACAACACGGTCAACGCGTCGATGGGACCCGATTCCCCGACTTCGTTCGATCCCGGCCTGTACCGGCAGGAAGAGATCAATCTCAACCTTAATCTGGCCAAACAGGTCAGTGACCGGTTGCACCTTGCTGGTGGCGCCGAGTGGCGGCAGGAGAGCTTCACGATCGGCCAGGGCGAGACGGCTTCGTGGACCTTTGGCCCCTACGCCGGGCAGGGCTTCAGCGCCGCTTCGAACGGCTTCCCCGGGTTCAGCCCGATCGCCGAGGGCAGTTGGGACCGCAACAACGTGGGTGTCTATGGCGACGCCGAGTTGGCCGGCGAAGACAACGCCTGGACGCTGGGTGCCGCGGTCCGTTTCGAGAACTTCTCGGACTTTGGCAGCACGCTGAACGGGAAGTTCCAGGGCCGGTACCAGGTCAGTGACGCAGGCGCTTTCCGCGCCAGCATCAGCACGGGATTCCGCGCTCCGACTCCGGGCCAGCAGAACGCCTTCAACGTGTCCACCGTCTGGGACGAAGAGCGCTCCGACCTGGTTAACCGGGGCACGATTCCCTCGACCTCGGCGGCCGCCGAGCTCAAGAACGGAATGGCGCTGGCGGCGGAGAAGTCCACCAACTATGCGATTGGCGTGGTAGTTGACCAGGGCGTACTCACCATGTCGCTCGACTTCTTCCAGATTGACCTGCGCGACCGTCTTTCCCAGACTCGGACCTTTGCTCTGACTCAGGCCGAGATAGATCAGCTGGTCGCCGAGGGGATTACGAGCGCCAGCAACCTGGCCGAGTTCCGGTTCTTCACCAACGACTTCTCGACAAGCTCTCGCGGGTTGGATTTCGTAGTGGCGGCCGCGGTCACGGAGATCACTACACTCTCTCTCGCCTACAACTACACCAACACGCGTGTGACCGAGCGTAACGAGGAACAGGTCGATGACGACCGCGTGATGTTGCTTGAAGGTGCGTTGCCGGAGTCTCGCCTCAACGTGACGGCCACCCATCAGTTCGGCTTTGGTCTCACGGCCCTGGGCAGGCTCAGCCACTACGGCAGCTTCTGGGACGACCAGGGCGACGGCGCGATCATTCCCGCTGAGCAGGTAGTGGACCTTGAACTGGCCTACCCCGTAACGGACAACATCCGTTTCGTCATGGGCAGCCAGAACATCCTCAACAACTACCCGCGCCAGTACGCGGACCCCTGGAACCGCAACGGCCGGATCTACACAGAGTCGTCTCCGTTCGGGTTTTACGGAGCGATCTTCTAATCCAAACTGTCCTTCATCTGGTATGTCCCAGGTCTTGTAGCGGGGGGCTGCGTGCAGCCCCCCGGCCCCGGCGCAGTTCGTCCTGAAGGGCCGCGGGCTGAGGGGCCGCGGCGCGTCGCACGACTCGCCCAATCGCTATCTGCCCCTGCACGTAGAGCTCGATCCGTCGGAGTTCGCCGAGCTCGAAGAAAATCCGCCGCCAACTGAGTTTTTCGAAGACGACTCGAGGTCGGTAGTCGCCCGCAACGCCAGCCCCGACCTGCCTTTCGATTCCTCCGTCAACCCGTACCGGGGTTGCGAGCATGGCTGCATCTACTGCTACGCCCGGCCCTACCATGAATTCCTCGGGTTTTCCTCCGGCCTGGATTTCGAGCGAAAGATCCTGGTCAAGAAACGCGCGCCCGAGCTGCTGCGGGAAGCGCTTGGCCGGCGTTCGTGGCGGCCGCGGCTGATTTCGATGTCAGGCGTTACCGACCCCTATCAGCCTGTCGAACGCAAGCTGAAGCTCACGCGAGGGTGCCTCGAAGTGCTGCGGGATTTTCGGAACCCGGTCGGGATAGTCACCAAGAACCACCTCGTGACGCGCGACGCGGACGTTCTGGGCGACTTGGCGACCCACGGGTGTGCCAGCGTTTCGATTTCGGTCACTACCCTGCGCAACGACCTCCAGCGCATCATGGAACCCCGAACTTCCGTGCCCGCTCGCCGGCTGGACGCGTTGCGGCTCTTGACCGACGCGGGCATCCCGGCCGGCGTAATGGTGGCGCCCGTGATTCCGGGGCTCACCGATACCGAGCTCCCCGCCATCGTGGAGGCCGCCGCGGGATCAGGCGCGCAGTTTGCCTCCTTCATGCCGCTGCGCCTGCCGCGGGGAGTGGAGGAGCATTTTGTAGCCTGGCTGGAGAATCACTTCCCCGACAGGGCGGGCAAGGTGATGTCGCGCCTCAGGGACACGAGGGGCGGGAACGTGACCGACAGCCGGTTTTTCCGGCGTTTCCGGGGTACCGGCGAATATTGGGCGCAGGTTGAGGGCCTGTTTCGCGCGACCGTCCAGAAATCGGGCCTCAATCGCAAGTGGCCCCGGCTGAGCACCGCCGCCTTTCGGGTCCCTCGCGGCCCTCAGGGCGACCTGTTCGAGCCCGGCTGAACGCGTAGACTCCTTAGCCGGCTTGCCGCGCGCAGCATTTCCTGCGGGCGGGGCAGTGCCAGGTCAGGGCTGTCGTCGACGGAGACAAGTCCGCTGCGCAGCGCTTGCTCGTACACGCGCCGCGTGACGTCCCAGAGGGTGCGCTTGCCGTCGCAGTGACCCGCCATCGCCCGCAGCATCGCCGCCACCGCCCGCGCCTGTCCGGGGTCCGCCAGCTGCTCGACCGCTGACAAGTCAAGCACCTGGTTGCCCAGCGTGATCTCGTCGCTTCCGCGGGCCCGGACCTTCTCCCGTCCTGACCTTCGACGCGCGCCGAAGCTGGTGGCGGCGGGCACCCTCCCCGCGGGGGGCACCCGAAGCGGTCTGTGCGGCAGGCCCGTGCGCCTGCCGGTTGGGGTGTTCGCCGCTATCGTTTTGGCCTCGGCGGTGGCGAGCCGGGGCAGAAAGTCCTCCAGGACCAACACGGTATCGGCCACGTCCAGATAGTCGCCGCTGCCACCTGTAACCAGGATAATGCTGACGCCGGCTTCCGCCAGCTCCCGGGCCCGGTCAATCAACGGAGTCACCGTTTCCCTGGGCACAAGCGCCTGCATGCGGGCGTCTCTCACCATCAGGTTTGTGGCGCAGGTGTCTTCATCCATCAGGAGGGCGGAGGCGCGGGCTTCCATCGCCTCCAGGATATCGGCCGCCAAGCTGGTACTGCCGGAGGCGTCCGGGGTCGAAAAACTCTTCGTGCTCTGCCCCAGCGGAAGGCCGTCCACGAAGGGAGTCAGATCTACTCCCGAAACCGCGCGTCCGTCCTCGCTTCGCACTTTCACCGCATCGGGAACGGTCGCGACCCACTCCCGGCCGTCGCCCGGCGTACGCGGCCAAACACCCCCCTGCAGCGCCTCAAGCAGCGTGGTTTTCCCGTGAAAACCGCCCCCCGTAACAACCGTTACCCCGCGCGGCACCCCCATCCCGACTATCGCTCCCGAGTTGGGAGGGTTGAAGGTGACGGACAGTTCGGGCGGGGACCGAAACGGTACCGCGTGTGGCAGGGGAGCCGAACTGACTCCCGACCGCCTGGGGAGGACCGAACCGTCGCGCACAAAGGCGACCAGACCCCGCCCGGATAGCTCCGCCTGGATGAAGTGGTGGTCTTCGGAGGTCTCGACCCAGCGCATCGCCCTGTTCTGGTCCAGGTTTCCCCGGCGCACCGCCTCCAGCGCCTGCGGGATGTTGCGCGTGAGCATTTTCGCGGCGGCCTGGCCCATGCACCGGCGGCCCCGGGCGGGGAGTCCCGCACGAAACCGGAGGGTCAGCCCTCCGGGGCCGATTTCGCAGCCCGAACGGTCGACCACGACCGGGGTCTCCGCGCTGACCAGTACCAGGCCCGACTTACCCGAGCCTCCTACGCGGGGCAGGCCCCGGCAGGCATCTCCGAAAGTGCGAAGCAGAAAGTCGCACAGCCCGGTGCGCCGAGGTGCCGGGCCGGGGGTTTCCCCGTCGGGCCGCCACACCTCGTCCGGGATACCGTGAGCCTGGGGCGACAGGTGCAACCGCAAGCGGCTGGGCGTCGCAAACGGATCCCCCTGGACGTGATCCACATGCAGGGTGAAATCCGGCCCGCGCCAGCTGCCGCGGATCCTCTTGTACGCCCCGTAACCCGCACCGTCGATGTCCCGGAGCGCGGCCTCCAAGTCGTTGAGCGAGCCACGGCCGGCCGACGTCTGCCGGGAGTCGCCGCTCCCGGGGTGTTTTCCCTTGCTCCGGTGCCTGCCGGCGCGGCCGGGCCTAATCGGCCGCGGCCCGTGCCCGGTAGCGGTCGAACCAGGCCAGTATGTTCGCAATCTTCCCGATCAGCTGGCTAGGCCGGCGGCTCATGTCGTGCGGCGCGCCGGGCAGCCTGACCACGCCCGTGTCCACGCCCCGGTACTGGAGCACGTGATACAGTTGATAGGACTCCGAGAGAGGGGTCCTGAGGTCGTCTTCGCCAGTCACTATCAGGGTGGGAGTGTTGATGTGGCCCGCGCGCGACAGCGGGGAAAACCGCCAGTAGGGTTCGGGGTCGTCCCACGGCAGTCCCTCATACCGGCTCTCGAAATAGCCGTACCAGTTGTCCGCGGTCAGGGTCTTGCTGATCCAGTTGATGACGGGTTTTTGTGCAACGGCCGCCCGAAATCGATCGGTCGTACCCACAATCCAGGCTGTCATGATGCCGCCCGCGCTACCCCCCGTCACATAGAGGTGTTCGGGATCGGCGTATCCCGCCTCCACAGCCGCGTCCACACCCGAAATGAGGTCGTCGTAGTCCTGACCCGGATAGTTGCGGTACAACAGGTCGCCGAACTCCTCTCCGTAGCTCGTGCTCCCTCTGGGGTTCGCGTACAAGACCGCGTATCCGGCCGCGGCCAGAAGCTGCACCTCGGCCGAGAACCTGTCCCCGTAGTTCGAGACCGGCCCACCGTGGATCTCCAGAATCAGCGGGTGGCGCGCCCCCTTGGTGTGTCCGGGAGGCAGAGCGATCCAGCCCTGCACCGGACGCCCGTCGAACGACGATTCCCACCACATTTCCTCGACACGGGCAAGCGACCGCGTCCCGAGCAGATCCTGGTTGAGGTCGGTCACGCGGGTCACGGACCGTAGCCCCCCGTTTCTGCTCCCGCGGGCCACGTCACCGGGCCTCTCGGGGCTAGTCACGTTGA
This sequence comes from Gemmatimonadota bacterium, assembly GCA_021295785.1. Taxonomy (GTDB): domain Bacteria; phylum Gemmatimonadota; class Gemmatimonadetes; order Palauibacterales; family Palauibacteraceae; genus Palauibacter. The sequence continues at coordinate 28,194 of JAGWBR010000002.1, read as the reverse complement.
GCGCGAACTGCCCGCCGGCCGCCACCGAGAATGACCCGCCCCCGTACGGGCGTCCGATCGAGGTGCCCCCCAGGTCCCTTGCCAACACAACCGGCCCTCCCTCGCCCACCCCGCCCCTCCCGACACCGACCCAGGCCAGAGTGCCGTTCCCTTCGTTGTCATACTGGAAGTAGATCCCGTCGCCGTCCGGGTCCCAGACCGGGCTGGATACGCTCCGGTCCAGATCCGGCGTCAGTGACACGGGGCCGGGCCCGCTTCCGTCCAAAGCAGTCACCCACAATTCGCTGACCTGGTAGGTCCGCATGCGGTCTGCGTAGCCGGTGTATGCGACCAGTCGCCCGTCGGGGCTAACCGCAGGGCCGCGCGCAGGGCCGGGTCTGTTTGTCAGCCTTTTCACGCCGCCATCCGCGAGCGCCACCGCGTAGAGGTAGGAATCGCGGAAATTGCGCTGCCAGTCCGGCTCGCGGTTTGCCGAAAAGACCAGCTGCGAACCATCGGGAGTCCACGCGGCCGCCCCCGAGTGCGCAAAATCGCCCGAGGTCACTTGGCGCGGCGTGCCGCCGTCAGCGGGAACCACGAACAAGTGGTCCCGTCCGAATGGCAGATAGCCCGCTCCGTCCTGCTGGCTCTTGAACCTGTCTTCCAACACCGGGGCCGTCGCCCACTCAGCGCCCCGGGGGGCCGAAGGCATGGGTGCCAGGCTGGGGGGAGCGGACGGGACGAGCATGTTGAATGCGATCTGCGTACCGTCGGGCGACCAGCAGATGTTGCGGGGAGAGTTGCGGACATTGGTGACGGTTGCGGCGTGGCCGGTGGCCATCCACCGAACCTGAATCTGCCCGCCCGAGGTGTAGGCGAGGCGTTCGCCGTCCGGTGACCACCGCGGCGAGGACCCCGACGCGATCCGCCGGTGTCCGGCTGGTCCCGCGCGCCAGATCTCGCTACGCCGGCGGTCCGTCATCACATCCATGGAGGTACGCACGTACGCCACCGATGACCCGTCGGGCGCGATCTGGGGATCGGCCGCATACTCCAGCTCAAAAACATCCATGGGCGAGAATACGGGGGCCGCCCCGTCCTGGGCCGAGCTACCCCCCGGCCCGGCGGCCGTCACGAGCGCGGCGATTCCGGCCGCGACTACCGGCTTGACTCTAGATGCTCCTGCACGCATTCAGATCTCCTTTCGCGCCGGCGTTCAATCGGTGCCGGGACTAGCTTGCCACTGCACGATCAACTTGCATCGACTCGTTTGCACCGAAAACAGGGGAGAAACAGGATAATGCGCAACCGTACCGCCACCGCCGCCGCTGCAATCGCACTGGCAATTGTCGCCGCTGCACCCGCTGCAGCGCAGGAACGTGAGTACATCAACCCCCGCGACGCCAGCATGGAGGGGGTCACTCCCTTCAGCGGCGCCGTCTGGGTCGGCGAGACCCTTTACCTGTCGGGCACCCTCGGCCTGGTGGACGGCGCTCCCCCGGCCAGCGCGACCGAAGAGGCACGCCTCGTGATGGAGAGCGTCAAGTCCATGCTCGAAGCGGCGGGGCTGACCATGGACCACCTGGTTTCGGTGCAGGTCTTCTGCTCGGACGTGGATCTCTACGACACGTTCAACCAAGTCTACCGGACGTTCTTCACGGGGAACTTCCCCGCCCGAGCGTTCATCGGATCGGGAGATCTGTTGTTTGGCGCTCGTTACGAGGTTCAGGGCATCGCCGCTCGGTAGTTATCGGGTGGCGGCCCCGAGAATCAACAACGGGGCGATTGGGGTGTAGGGGCGCATTCTCTGGGAGTTCACGGCTTAGCTGCCTTCGGGCGGGCCCCGCCTCCCTGCCAGATGCTCAAGGGCTGACCTCTGGGTGACAAGGAGAGAATCGACCAGATCCTGGATCTCGTCTCCGGTCAGTGCCCCCCAGGCGAGGCGAGCCTCCTCGGGGAGGCGGTTGTAGATCTGGATATTGCGGATTCGGCGGCGCTCCTCGTAATCCAGCCGGGTGCCGGTTTCTGGCGAGTCGCCGGGCTCGGCCGTTACCGATCGGAACGGCGGCCACAAGATGCCCTCGTTGCCCTGCACGAGGTCCCCGTACCAAGGATCACCCGCCCATGACCGGCGGTCGTTTTCGGCCACCCAATCGCGCGAAGCCAACATCGGCAGGGCGAAAGCGCTGTCCAGGCTAATGGCCAGCTGGAAATGCTCTTCGGCTTCGTCCAGCTTGCCCTCGCGCGCCAGGGCGTTGCCCCGGTGGAATGCCGCCAGCGCCTCCCAATCTGTTGTGCCGAGGTCGCTGGTACGAAGGAACCGGCCGACCGGCCGTTGTTCCACCAGCTGCCCCGACGCCCACACCGATAGCGTGTCGATCAGGGTGAACACGTCGTTGCCTCGGGCCGATTCCGCCTGAGCAATCCGCCCGGTCGCCAAATCGATCAGCTGCAGGTCGATACGCATGTCCTCGGCCGTCCCCGTGACCGAGCCCCAGAGCAGCAGCCTGGCCCCCGTCCCCCGCGCCACGGTCAGGGCCAGCGACTCCGGGATCTCGTCTTCTTCCGACCGGCCCTGCTCCGTAAGCATGTCGTAGAGACTCTGTCTGCCGACCACGGTCAGGCCGGGCAGCTGAGCAAGGTTGGTCGTCATTAGATCGGCCAGGCCCGGCCCCAGCCACTGGAGCGCGGTATCGGGCACGTTGTTCTTGAACGGCAGCACGGCCAGCGACCGCGGCCCCAGGTCTTCCGCGGTCGCGACGGCGATCACCGACCCCGCATCTGCCGGCTCGGTTACCGGCGCCCCCTGCGCCTCAGCCTCGGCAGGCGGAGCAACCCCGTCGGCATCAGCTTCCGCAGGGTCGTTCTGGGCTGTTGCGATTCGGAAAGTGCCGACTGCGGCAAGCGTGCCCAGGGTCAACAACAACCACCTCTCGCCACGCCGGACGCGCTGGGCTCCGGGTTCCCCGTGGTACCAGGCTATGACCATGAAAGCCGGGAACCCCAGAATGGCCAGCAAGACGACTGTGTTCAGAATCTTGCGGGAAAACGCGTACTCCGCCACGAGGAAACCGGCGATCTCGATTCCGAGCCACGCCGCGCCAACGTAGACCAGCGCCGCCTGCGGTATCCGCTTCAACCGCAACTGTTCCGACCAGCGCCGGCCCGTCGTTTTTTCGCCGCCCGTCATTTCACGCGTCACCTTGGTCCCGCGACCACTCACTGGCCCCGCTTCGAGCCTGCCCCGGCCGGCCCGTCCTTCCGATGTGAACTAGACGTTTGAGGATTGCCATCGGTTGCACCCCGGCGCGCCCGCAAGAGAATAGCTTACCCGCATGTTAACCCCAACACCCCGCGAGACACGTATCGCTTCGCTCGCCTGTCTGGCCGGGCTGGTGGCCCTGACTGGTTGCGACGGGGGCCCGGCCGGGCCGGGTTCCGGACCGGCATCCATTGCCGTGGTGGCCGGCGCGGACCAACGGGCAGTGGCCGGCCTGAGGCTCCTTGACCCGGTGGTCATCCGGGTCCTGAACCAAGCTGGTGGCCCGGTGGCCGGCCAGCATGTCACGTTCACGCCTGGCCCCGGCTCCGGCGGCCCGAACCAGGGTTCGGTTACCACGGGCCAAGACGGCGAGGTGGCGACGTCTTGGACGCTGGGTGCCTCGCCGGGCACGCAAACTCTGACCGTTGCCACCGGTGACCTCACTACCGAAGTGCGGGCCACCGCGATCGATATCGACGCGGAGCTGGAGATGCTTTTTCAGCCACCGCGGGCCACCGAGATCCTGGCAGTCAAAACCGATTGGGCCGCGCGCTCGCCGGCAGCTCAAGACGTGGCCGTGGAATTTGAGGAGACGATCTCCCTGGGCGGTGGATCGGCTGGGTCGCTGCGGATCGTCTCGCACACCCTGGACGGCGGCACCCACTACGGGGCCGTGTTGGTCCCTGAGGCAGTCGGCGACCGGCAGGTCCCCGTGCTCGTGTATCTGCACGGGGGCGACGGCGGCGTGGGACTCAGCGAACTCCAGCTGGCGGGTGCAAACATCGGGGCGATTCGGGACAGCTTTGTTTATGTAATCCCCTCGTTCAGGGGCGAGTCGCTTTCTTACGGCGGACAGGTGTGGACTTCGACCGCCCAACAAAGCCCGTGGGACCGCGACGTGGATGACTCCATCGCGCTGCTCGATGCCGCGATCCAGTTGGCTCCCCAGGCCAGCCCGACCGACATCAATCTTCTGGGGTTCAGCCGGGGAGCCGGGGTCGCGCTTCTTTGGGGGGCCCGGGAGGACCGGGTGGCCAGGATTGCGGCCTTCTTCGGGCCGACTAACTTCTTCGATCCATGGGTAAAGGAGATCGTCCGGCAGACGGCGCTGCGCAACCCGCCCCCCGTGGTGGGGATCCCCGCCCTCGACACGCTGATCATCCAGCCGTACATCCGCGGCGATATCTCAACCGCCGAAACCCGCATCGAGCTTGTGCGCCGGTCCGGTTTTTTGTTCGCCCAGGATCTTCCCCAGGTGCAGCTGCATCACGGGACGGCCGACTTTGTAGTCCCGGTAAGCCAGGCCTACGCGCTGATCGATGCCATGGACGAGCTGGGCCGGGGCGTCCCCGACTTCGAGGCCTTCATCTATCAGGACGGAGGTCACGATCCATTCTCGCTCGTTGACGCTCTTCCGAGGACAGTCGATTTCCTGTCCAGGGCCTTCCAGTAACCCCGGGCCTCGTCTGCGGAGGTTGGCCTGCGGGAGGTGCCGCCGGGAAGAGTTCTACGAACGGAGGTTTGCCTGGAGTCCGCGGTAGTATCCATGCCCCAGGGCGCAGCACAGCGACCCCGCGGCGGCACCCGGACGAAGGACGCGCGGGTCGGCCCATTTCCAGTCGGCGTACGGGCTCACATCCGGTTCCCCGACCCCGGCCGGCGCGGCGTCACTCACTGGTGCGTGCACCCGGGGACGGCCCGCTGAAATCGTGGTCTCAAACAGCGCCATCTTGAGCCGGTAGGCCGGCCTGGGAATCTCACCGGTTACCAGCAGATCTTTGGGACTGAGATCAACTCCCAGTTTGAGCCTGCCGATGCGGTGGATCAACTCGTCCGTTGATTCACCCGGCAATAACGACCCCGCCGGTAGCCCCCAGATTCCGCCGAGTTCGGGATCGTCATCCCTCCTCTGGACCAGCAGCCACGGACTGATTGCCAGGTTTTCTCCGCCCGCGCGCCCGGGGGGCAGCGGCCGTGCGATGACCAGCGCCACCGACTCCTTGACCCTCATCTTACGGACCCGCCCGTTATCCGGCGGCCCGCACACCCGTCCCGGATCCTCGCGGCCGGGTGGCGGCCGGAATATCCTACCCTGGACTTCACGAACTCAGAATCTGGACCGTTGGCCATGCCTGCCGCACCAAATGCGCTGTCGCTGAACGAAGGAGACGCCGTCGTGCTGGTTGGCACTCTCAAAGGGCGTTTCTGTTGGCTGCGGGGCCGGACCGGCGCGAGTGGACGGTTGAAGGACCCCACTTCCCGGGCAAAGAAGTATACGCTCTGGCGTTCTACCAGCCTGGCGGCGGTCGCACTATTTCGGGTGCGCCTCACAACTGGCACTTCGGAACTTCGGTGGTTCGTTCCGACGACGGCGGCGATTGGTCAACCTGTTCTTGGACGGGTCGGAGATCCGCTGGATGGAAGGACTGACCACCGCCGTGTTTGACGGAGCGGAACTCGTGGTGCTTCCCGCGCTGAGCGAGGGTTAGGCCGGCAGTTGCGCGCCCTCCTCGTATTCACCGTGCTGATGGCGGTGAAGTTGACCAGCCGGTGCCTGTACCGAGTGCAGCTCGAATGGTTGCCCGGGTCGCCGCGAACGTGGTCGGACGTGCGGATCGCCGCGCTGCTCAACCACACCACGCTGTTCGAGCCCATTCTGCTGGGCGCGGTCCCGGCGAGTTTCCTGTGGCGGGTGGCCGCCCGCGGAGTAATCCCGATCGCCGACAAGACCATGGAGCGCCCCGTCGTGGGGCGAATTTTCCGGTTTATCGCCAGCGAAGTGGCCGTGGTGAGTCGCGAAGCCGACGACACCTGGGACCAAGTCCTTGAGCAGATTCGTGACCCCGATGCTGTCCTCGCGTTCTGCCCGGAAGGCCGGATGAAACGGCGCGACGGGCTGGACTCCCGCGGCAACCCCATGACCGTGCGGGGGGGAATCGCGGACGTCATTCGCGTCAAGCCCCGGGGCCGCCTGCTACTGGCCTACAGCGGTGGGCTGCACCACATCCACGCGCCCGGCGACAGACTGCCCCGCGTGTTCCGGCGCGCCTGGCTTGGAGTTGAGGTGGTTGACCTTCGCGAATACAGGGACCGGATGATGACCCAACACGGCGAGGACGGGTTCAAATGGGCCGTGATCGAGGACCTGACCCGCCGCCGGGACATCCACTGCGCGGCCGGCCCGGCGGGTGCAGCACTTGGGGGGTAAACGGGTCTGAGCCGGTCTGACCAGAGGACCTTTCTGGGAAGTTGGAGTTAGAGGACCAGTACAGCCGCGGTGGCCGGGAGGCCGGTCGCTCTCCTGATCATTTCCGCGTAGAGGGAAACTTGGGCTTCGTACCCGGCCCGGTGCGGCTCGGGGTCCAGATCCGTCTTGTAGTCAACCACCGTCCAGCTGCCTCCGTCCGGCCCCGGTTCGTGAAACGCCAGGTCGGCTGTTCCCCTGAGCACCGCCGGAGGGGTTTGGCCCTCCCGCATTGGCTCGTTGATTTCGGCCGCCAGCCCGGATCGATCCAGCAGTTCGACTTCGCGGCGGACCGTTCCGCCGCCGGCCCGGGCGGTCGCCGCGCGCCGCAGAAGCGGGGGGCGCAGCGCCCGGACGGCCAATTCGGCCGCGGTCTCGACGAGTTCCGCGTTGTCGGGAAACAGCGCGCGGCGCGCGGCGGCCCGGGCAAGGACGGTCGCAAGATCGCGCACCGTTTCGCCTTCCTCACACGGTTGGTCAGGCGGCATCAAGGGAAGGTCCCTCAACACTGCGTGGACCAGGTCACCGAATTCCCTGCCCCGGACCTCCGCGACGCGGGCGCGGAACTCGAGGTCGTGCTCCATCCGGTGCCACTCGGGCCGCCCGCCCGCTGACACTGCGAAGGCATCGGCGCCGGCGCCCGACCCGTTCGCGGAGGGCTCGGGGTGGACACCTGCCACCTCCCTGACCGTCACCGATGTGAATGACGACTGGCTACCCTTTTCCGTCGCCCCGGCACGCTCGGCTTGCCAGAGCTGAAGGGCGCCCGGCCAATTCACGTCGTTTCCCGCGCCCTCTTCGGTCTCGCCTTCCCCCGAGGAGTCAGCGCCGGAAGGACCCGTGCCAGCGGGCTCGGGGCGTTGCCACCAAACCACTTCGGACCCCGCCCGAGACTCGTAGAGCCCCGTTTTGACGGTTTCTTTCCGCGGGCGCCCGTAGTTGGCCGCCCAGCGATCCGGCCTGAAAGCCACCGTGTCCGCACCAACCGACGTGCGTGGCAGCCCGGGCGGGGGGCGGGGACGTTGCTCCCCGGCCGGTCCCTCCGGGTACACGGCATCGTGAAGCGCGTCCATCCACCCTGGGTCTTCATCTCGGTAGTTGACGGGCGTCTTGAAACCAGACGAGGGGGGATCCCCCACTGCCGGAATCACCAGCAGGTCGCGCGCCCGCGTGGCCGCCACATAGGCCACCCTGTCCGCCTCGGCGTGTTCCCGGGCAATTTCTTCTTCGCTGTTATCGAGCACATCGCTCGGGCGACAGCCGCAGATCTGCTCGGCCCAGAGGCCGCCCCGGACATCCGGATCCACAAACCGCCTCGGATTGCGCGACACCCGGCATCCTGGGTCCGCCAGAACCACTACCGGAAACTCAAGGCCCTTGGCCTTGTGCACGGTCATGACCCGAACCCCGACCTCTCCCTCGGGCAAGACACCGGGCACGGGCTCACCGCGTTCGGCCTCCTCGCGCATCCACGTCAGGAACCCGCGAAATGAACCCGCCCGGTCGCGTTCGAATTCTCTGGCCCTGTCGGCCACCCGCAGCACGTTGGCCAGCGCCATGTCGCCCCCTTCTTTCCGCCAGGCAATCCCCGCATGCGCCCTCAACCGCGACAGCAGTTCATGGATGGTCCGCCACACGGGCACGTCGTTCCTGTTGTTGCCCAGCTCACGCAGAATCGAAAGGGCCGCCGCCACATCTTGGAGATCCTGGCGTGCCCCCGAGATGTCCGCGGGCGGGTCCGCCCAAGGGTGCAGCGGCCCCAGCCGCCGGGAATACTCGAACAGGTTGTGGTCTCCCAACGCGAACAGGGGTCCGCGCAGCGCGGCATATACCTTCAGGCGATCCCCCGGCCACTCCATCGCCGCCAGACAGTTCCACAGCGCCACTACTTCTTCCCGTTCGAACAGCGACGGGCCGCCCACCAGAAGGTGTTGTATCCCCTCCTCCTCCAAAGCCTCCGCGTAAGGGCGCATGATATCGCGACCCCATGACTGGAATCGGCGCGACAGGATGCACACGTGTCTCGCCTCGACCGGGACCAGATCCCCGCCGGACGGGTCGCTGACCTTCCAGCCCGAATCCTCCAGCAGCCACCGAATGAACTGTCCGACGGCCGCGGGAGCAGACGCCGCAATCGCCCAACTGGCAACGCCCCCTCCCCTGTCGTAGGGCTCGGGCACCGGCAGGGCCAGCACAGCCGGCATGTCGGGGATCTCCGGGCGGTGTGGGGCAAGCGGTACGTAGGTGGCCTGGGTCCCGTCGCTGCTGCCGGTCATCCGCTTGGAAAAAGCTCCGTTGACCGCAGCCTGGAGCATCGGGCGGCTTCGAAAACTCGTGGTGAGCTCCAGAACAGTGCACCCCAGTTCCCTCCGAATTCGCTCGTAGAGCCGCACGTCGGCCCTGCGAAACCGGTAGATGGACTGCTTCGGATCGCCCACCACAAACAACTTGCCCGGCACCAGGGCCAAGTCGGAGAGAGGGTCCGGCCCGGCGCTCCCGGAGGGCTCGTCCGCGCCGCAAAGCAGCAGGAGAATCTCAACCTGCAGGCGATCGGTATCCTGAAACTCGTCAATGAACACATGCGAGTATTTGTTCCGGCTGCGCCGGAGCACCTCGGGTTGGCCGCGGAGAAGGTCCCGGGTGCGGACCAGCATGTCTTGGTAACTCACCCAACCCCCGGCCCGTTTCAGCTGATGGAAACGGTCGACCACGGGCAGCAGGAGCTGTCGCAGGTCGGCGGCCAAGTCGGCATCGGCCCGGTCCGCCACGGCCTTTGCAGCTTGACGGGCCGCTGCACGTCGCTCCCGCAGTTCGTCGGTGCTGAAGCCTCCAACGAAGCGGCCTTTCCCGTGCCAACCCCAACCGGTCCGTCGGTCGAGAACGGCCTTCAACCACCTCTCCACGTAATCGTAGTCGCGCTCGCCGTCCTGCTCTCGACCCATGAGATCTTCCACGCAAATGGCGATCTCGGCGTAGTTGCGGATCAGATAGTTATCTTCGTCTCCGGCCGCATCAACCACCGTTCGGGCGTCAAGGTCTACGAGCGCCTGCACCGCCCGGTCCAGCTCGGCCCTCCTGTTCCAGCCTCGGGGGCGGCTCCACGGGGCCGTGAAGTCGCCGTTCTCCGCCAAGAGCCTGATCGCCGCCACCAGGCTGCCGCGAACACCGGATTCCCAGTGGAATTCGCGCCTGAAGACCCGGCGCAGCACCCGGGCCACTTCCGGATTCTCGGAGCTGCCGGCCAACAACTCGTCCAGCGCCTGGCCGGCCAACCTGTCCAGTACCGACGACGAAGCAACCTGGAAATCGGGGTCCAGTCCAGCTTCCAGTGGATACGTGCGTAGCAGGTCGGTGCAAAAGGCGTGGAGGGTCTTGACCTGGGCGCGTTCAAACGAGCGCAGTGCCTGCTCCACCCAGCTCAGTTCGTCGGGGGGCCGAGGTTCGCCGGAAGGGGCCCCCTCCGCGGCAGCCAGCTCTTCCAGCCGCTGCATCAGCTTGAGGCGCATCTCGGCGGCGGCTTTTTCGGTAAACGTCACAGCCACGACAGACTCCATCGTGGCGCGCCCCGTGCGAAGTAGTTCGGCGATGCGACCGACCATGGCGGTGGTCTTGCCGGTACCCGCCGCCGCCTCGACAAAAAGGTTTTCGTCGAGGCAGGTCTCGATCCGCCGGCGGGCCTTCCAGTCTGCAGGCTTCACAGCCGTTGTCATGGCTGTCGCCTCAGCCGGGTCAGGAGTTCCGGATGCGGCTTGCTCTTCGCCTGGATCCTGGCTTCCTCCGCCGGGCCGCAGACGGTCCGGTAGTCGCACCACCTGCAGGCGTCCTGCCGGGGAAGAGCCGGGAAGCAGGCGGTCTCGAAAGCCTCCCCCACCGCTGCCCCAACCAACGCTGCGGCCTCGCGTGCATCTTTGTCCAACGGCACTTCAACCGCCCGGAAGCCACCTGCGGAGGTGCAGTAATAGAGCCGGCCGCCCTCGATCGACACGTCGGGCAGCACGCCCTCGGCACCCAGTGCGTAAAGCACGGGCTGCAGGTACTCGCCTTTTCCAATGATTGTCTTGGTGCGCCCGGTCGGCAGCGGCAGTAGCCGGGGGTACTTGCCGGTCTTGTAGTCGGTGACCCGGACCCGCCAGGCAGGACGCTCCCCCGAGGCACCCGGTTCGTCGGGCGGCGCGGGCCGTCGTTCCAGCAAATCGATGGACCCCCTCAGGAGAATGCCGGAACCGATGTCGACCGGATCGGCAACCGAACGCTCGTCTCGATCCTCGTCCCTGGGCAAGCCAAAAGCCAGCTCGTAGAGCCAGGGAGAGTACTGGTTGTATTCCGCGGGAAACCGCCGAATCCACGCCCGGAGGTCCGCGCCCATGGCTTCGACCTGCGCCGTCCAGAGTTCCTTGTTCAGGGAACAGAGGTCGTCTGCGTACCTCGCGGCCACCCGCTCCAGCAACGGTTCCATGACCGCGATGGTCCTGTCAACGTCGGCCGCCGGGTCGATTCCGCGGTTCCTCAGTTCCGTCAGCAGTTCGAACTGCACCTGATGGAACATCCCCCCTCGCTGGAGTGGGTCCATTTCCATCACTCCGTCGGCGGGCCGCACCTCCCGAAGGCGCACTATCTGGTTCAGGTAGAACTGGTAAGGGCACATGGCAAATTTCTGAAGCCCGGTCGGCGAAACGGGCTGCATTCCCGGACCTGCCTCCGCAAGCGCCGCGGCCGCGCCACCGTTGGTGCCCGCGGCACCAGCGGGGTTTTCGGCGAGGAATCCGTCCGCCCACGTGAGTTTCTTCAAAGTCCAACGGCTTCCCTGGAACCGCAGGGCGTTGGCCAGGAAACAATTCGCCCCGGTCATGTAGCCCGCGCGCACGATCCCGCCGACGCCTTGCCCCACCAACCGCAGCACCGACAGGTCAAACTCCGCGCAGTCAATCGCGCTGCCCGGATGCGGGAGCCTTTCCGCCTCGCCCGCCGGTTCGAAATCTTTAATCCGGGCGGGGCGTCCCGAGGCCTGTTCCATGGCCCTAAGTGCATGGGGAGAAGGGATGCGTTTCTCTGATTTCAACGGGTCCAGACGCGGGTATGAGAAGAACACCCGCCGGCGGGCTGCCCCCTGCGCCACAGCAACCGCCAGGCCGGCCTCCTGGTCCAGCTGCTCCTGGGTCTCGACCCGGAACCCGCGACCATTGAGGAGCCGGCGTACATCCTCGCCCATCAACTGCCCCTCGCGCCCGCGCGGGGTGAACAACCCGCCGCTCAACCCGAGCAGAAACACCGCGTCGAACTCCAGGCCGCGCACTCCGTCCGGATCGGTCACAAGCACCCGGCCCCTTCGGGCGGGCGGCGGCGCCCTCCGCGACAGCATTCCGCCGCCCAACACGCGGCAGACCCTCTTCAGATCGACCGGCCCGACAGGACCCAACGGGCGGAGTTCGGCGAGCACCTCGTTCACGGCGCTGATTCCGGCAGGACCCGGGAGCGCGACTTCGGCTGTCAACGCCAGCCAGTCCAGCCACTCGTCCCAGGTGGCCCCCGCCGGGATCTGATCCAACACACCGAACAGTGTTTCGACAAACTCCCCGAGAGCGTCCACTCGGGTGATGTCTGCTTCGGTCCGGGCAATGCGGGGGCTGTCGGGCTCGTCGCGGCACGCGACTTCGAGCTTGCTCTCCAACTCCCGGCGTCGCTTGGCGAGCCTTCGGGGCCACCGCTCCCTTCCCCGCACCACCGCCGCGTCGTCAATGAGGCGTTCCCAGGCTTGCGCGTGCCGGGCCCCGCGAAGCGCCAAGTAGTCCTTGAATTGCCGGGCCGAGTAGTCATCCTCAACAAATCTCAACAGCGAGAGGAACGTCCTGCCGCTGCGGTTCGGGCGGACAAGCCCGTTCGCAAAGCACGCCGGGATTTCGGCGCGGACAAGAGCCTCTTCGAGGCGGTCTCGATACACTCCCTCGCTGCGCGTCAGCACGGCGATCCGGTCAAACCGCACACCATCGCGCGCCAGCTCCAGAATCCGCCGCGCGATCTCGACGGCCTCGGCGCCCTCACCGGGCGCGGAAAACGCGGTGACTTTCGCGGGGCCGGTGCTGCTCTCCGTATTCGGCGCGGACGCGGTGCGGAAACCGATTCGCTGTAGGGCGTCGAGCGTGACCTCGTCAGACTCCGGTGCCACGGCCAGCGCCCCGGCACACGCCGAAACAACACGGTTCAGGAACTCCCTTTCGGCCCTGGCCCGGACACGCACGTCGAGCAACACCACCCTCATTTCCGCCAAGTCGGCGGCAGCGTTGGCCGCGTAGCGCAGCACGTCGAGGTGGTTTGCCAGGCCCGCCAGGCCCCATTGGTCCGCCACCAACTCCACGAGCTCCGCCAAATCGCCGGGAGGCAGGTCCGCCGGCCCCGCACCCGACTCCAGCAGATGGGTCACGGCCCGGTCGGCGGCACCGGGGAACCCGGGAGTATCGCACACGCCGTTTTCCCGGTAGACGGACCCGGGCGAGAGGGCCTGCACGGCCCGCTGGACCATTAGCGGCCCGGCGGTCGGGGCAAGCCTCAAACCGGCTTTCGCAAGCGGGACCCGCGCCAAGCCCTCGGCCAGGCGGCGCACCGTGGTCTGGGACCATCCCATGACCGTCCTGCCCGCGGCCCCGTCCGCGGCCAGCCGGGCCGCGGCGGCCGTAGTGTGCCCGATGATCAAGACGGGGTCGGACGTGGGAACGGCGCGCAGCCACCCACGGGCCGTCTTTAGACGGTCCGCGGCCGCCTGCGCGGCCAACAGAGTGAACGGCGGCCCCTTCCGAGTTACCGCGTCCTTCATTCTTCCGTCGGGTCTTTGCACTCGGCCAACTTAACGGCCCGGCGCTAACTTTCTCTCAACAACTCCAAACCAACTCCAAGCAACCAAGTGGCACTCAAAAACGGGACGGTGCGACAGGATGGCCATGGACATTCGCAATGTGTTGACCGGTCTTGGTCTGGCCGCGGCTCTGTGCGCTACGGGGTGCGCGCCCGATGACCACCTCGAAGGGGCTTCCGGGATCCTCGACATGGCCAGCATCGACGCCATTTTCCAGGATGTCTCGGGCGACGACGGACCCGGGTGCGCGGTGGCCGTCTCCCGCGACGGGCAAGAGATCATGGCGAGGGCGTACGGTATGTCCAACCTGGAGACCGACACGCCGAACGGGGCCGAGACGATCTTCGAGGCGGGATCGGTGTCCAAACAGTTCGCCTCCGCCGCCGTCATCATGCTGGCGATGGACGGGGAGCTCTCGTTGGATGACGACATCCGCGAGCACTTCCCCGAAATGCCCGACTACGGGTCTCCCATCACGGTTCGGATGCTCACCAACCACACCAGCGGCCTCAGGGACTGGGGCAGCGTGGCGAGTATCGAGGGCTGGCCGCGCTGGAGCCGGGTACACGAACACCTGCACGCGTTCGACATCATCTCGCGCCAGCGGGCGCTCAACTATCCGCCCGGGGAGTACTATTCTTACACCAACTCGGGCTATACCCTCATTGCCATGCTGGTCGAGCGCGTGACCGGCAAGTCCTTCGAGGAGTTTTCGCAGAACCGGATCTTCCAGCCGCTCGGGATGACCAACACCCAGTGGCGGGACGACTTTTCCGAAATCGTCAAGGGCCGCTCGGTCGCCTACAGGCGCGGAGACGACGGGCAGTGGCGCTCCTCCATGCCTTTCGAGAACGTCTACGGGAACGGCGGTCTTCTCACGACCGTCAGCGACCTGCTCAAGTTCACCCACAATCTGGAGACCGGGGAAGTGGGCGGTCCCGAGTTTTTAGACCTCATGCACCAACGCGGCGTACTCAACTCCGGCAAGGAAATCAGCTACGCCAGCGGCCTCGTGCACGGATTCGGCCGTGGCACCACCAGCGTGGGCCACGGCGGTGCCACGGCCGGTTACAGGGCCCAGCTCACGCGCTACCCCGAGGCCGGCTTTGCCGTGTCCGTGCTCTGCAATTTGGCCGAAGCCAATGCATGGGACCGTGCGGCAAGCGTGGCCGGGGTGTTCTTCGGCGACTCCGACTCCGGGGGCGGAGGCAACGAGACCGCAACCGAGGCCAGTCCGGCGGATGTGCAAACCGCCGAGGCCGTGGCGGGCCTTTACCGCGATCCGCGCAACGGCTGGCCGGTCCGGGTCAGTGCGGAGGGAGCCTCGATCCGCGTCGGGGGCCTTTTCGCACCAGACGGCGAGGGGGGCTACAGCACCAGCACCGCGTCGCTGACCCCCGAGTGGATGGATGGCCCCGAGCTTGACGGCCGGCGGGTCGCGGCCCTGGTCAGAAACGACCCCAACACTGACGCCCTGAGACTGGAGCGGGTGGAACCGTTCGAGCCGACCACGGCCCAATTGCAACAGTACACGGGCACCTACACCAGCGACGAGGCCGAAGCTGCATACACCGTGGTGGTCGAACAGGAGCAGCTTGCTCTGGCCGACCGGTACGACCGGACCATGCCCCTCGAACCAGTCTATGAGGACGGATTCTCGGTTGGCCCCACCGGCGCCATACTGATTTTTCGCCGCGACGGCGGTGGCCGCGTGGTCCGGGCCAGCCTGTCGCAGGGACGGGTCTGGGATCTTCGTTTGGAGCGGGTGCGTTAAGGACGCCGGTCAGAAACAATGAAGCTTGAAGGACGTGTCGCCCTGGTGACCGGCGGGGGGCGGCGACTGGGAAGGGCCATTGCTGTCGGGCTTGGAAAGGCCGGATGCAGGGTCGCGGTCCATTATCTCTCTTCGGCGGACGGAGCCCGGGACACAGTCGCCGAAATTGCCGGCGGCGGTGAAGATGCGCACCCCTTCCGTGCCGACCTCGCCCGGTCCGACGGCCCCGATGAACTGCTGGACGAGGTGGGAGACCGGATGGACGGGCTGGACATCCTGGTCAATTCCGCGGCCTCGTTCCACCGGCAGGACTTCGAGGAAATCGGTCCGGAACAGTGGGACGCGGTCTTCGCCCTCAACGCGCGTGCTCCCTTCTTGATGTGCCGCGGGGCCGCCCGGCTGATGCGGCGCTCCGGCTCGCGCGAGTTTGCCCGGGGCGTCGAGACCGAGTCCGCGGGTGTTGCACCGGGCGCAATCATCAACCTGGCCGACAATTCTGGGCTCGGTACCTGGAGAGGTTATGCCCACCACGGCGGGAGCAAGGCCGCGGTGTTGCACCTTACCAGACAGGCGGCACGTGAACTGGGGCCCGACATCAGGGTCAACGCCATCGTGCCGGGGCCGATTCTGCCGCATGCCGGGGAATCTCCAACCAGCCCGGAGTGGATCGCCCGCGGTGCCCGGACACCCCTCGCCCGTGGCGGAAACGCCTGGAACGTCGTCCATACCGTGCTGTATCTGGCCGAGAACGACTACGTCACAGGTGCGGTTGTTCCCGTGGACGGCGGGGAACACATCCTGCCGGGATCCCGGGAATGACCCCGTACGCCTCCCGAAGACCCCTCCGGCAGCTCCCCGAGTATGCCCACTGGAAGTCCAATGGCCCCTGACGAAACCCCCGAAACACGCGCCGACCCATCTCCCGGAGACGTCGTCTTCATCAAAGACCTCCTGGTTCGCGGCATCATTGGCATCCAGGACTGGGAACGAAAGAAGAAGCAGGACATACTGGTTAACGTGAGCATTGAGACCGACACCAGGCCCGCCGGAGCCACCGACGATTTTTCCCAGGCCCTCGACTACCGGCGGTTGGCCAAGGACGTGATCGCCCTCTGCGAAACGGGCCGGCCATATCTGGTGGAGAAACTGGCGGACGACATTGCGCGGACAGCCCTCGCCAGACAGGGAGCCCGCCGGGCCACCGTGCGGGTCGAGAAACCCGGGGCCCTTCGTTTCGCCCGGTCATCGGGGGTGGAGATCACGCGGACCCCGGCTGACTACTCGTGACGTTTCGACTGACCCTGCTGAGCCTGGGATCGAACATCGACCCCGAGCGGAACCTGATCGAGGCGCTGGACAGGTTGGACGAGGCCGTGCGGGTGGTGCGGGTATCAGGCATCTACGAAGGGCCGGCTGTCGGGACGGCGGCGTCCGGCCAGCCACCGCAATTCCTCAACGCAGCCGTGGCGATACGGACCGACCTGACACCGGCCGAGCTCAAGTTCGGCGTCCTCAGGCAACTCGAACTGCAAATGGGCAGGCGCAGGACAACCGACAAGAACGCCCCGCGTCAAATCGACATAGACATTTCAGCGATGGAAGACATGGAGAACTCCGAACCCTCAATCCCGCTGCCGGACCCCGAAATCGGGGAGCACGCATACCTGGCACTCCCTCTGGCGGATGTGGCGCCCGACTTCGTGGTGGGTCCGGCCGGAACCACACTCGCACAGGTCGCCGAGAAATTCCGCAGCGGAAGCAGCAGCGACCTCACTTGCCGGTCCGACCTGGAGTGGTCTCCAAGGAAACCCCGCTGCAACGCCGGCTTCGTGGCCGCGGCCATGGCGGCCACCCTTGCCGCGGGGTCGCCGCCGCTCGCCGCCCAGGACCCCCCGCCCCCCGATGCGGGCGAACCAGTGGCGGAGAGCATGGTAGTGGACACGGTCATCGTCGAACGAGCCAACATTTTCCGGGACGACGGCAACTTCCTGACTCGCTTGGGCAACACCCTCCATCCCCGCACGCGGGAGTACGTGGTCCGCCGGGAGTTGCTCGTGGGGGCCGGCGACCTGCTCGACCCCGCCCTGGTGGCCGAGAGCGAACGCAACCTTCGCGCCCTCGGGCTGTTCACCGAGGTTCGGGTTGACACGGCCCGCGTCGACGGGAAGCTGGCCCTGACCGTGACCACCGAGGATGCCTGGACTCTGGCCCCGCGCATCTCCGGGCGAGTCGGGGCCGACGGATCCATTACCGGTACGATCGGCGTGACCGAGGCCAACGTGCTGGGTACCGGGAACAGCGCCCGCCTGTGGTTCACGAGAGACCCCGACAGGGGTGGCTTCGAGCTCCGCGCCACGTCCCACCGCGTTGGTTCCACGGGGTTATCCGCGTTTGGCGTGTGGCACGACCTGTCGGATCAGAACGTATACGAATGGTCGGTTGCCAAACCACTCCGCTCGTTCTCGGACCGATGGTCGTTGAGCTACCACGGCGGGATCTTCGACGGGCGGCTGCTGCGCCACCGGATCGAGCACCCCGACAGTCTTCAGCGCAGCGAATACGTGGCCTCCTTCACAACCCACAACCTGTTCGGCGCCTACGCCCCGGTTGCTTCACCCCGGGGGTATGTGCGAATCGGGGGCGGAGTCCAGTTCCGCAGCCAGGGGATAGAGCTCGATCCCACGGCGGGAGAGGATCCTCCCGTCCCCGCGGACACCATGTACATCACGCCGTCGGCCTACATCGAACTGCGCCGCGGCCGGTACGTCCGCGAACGCCGGTACAACGGGTTCGCCGAAGAAGACAAGGACATCAGCGACGTCCTCTTCCTGGAGGGACGGCTGATCAGCACCGACCTGGGGTATCCCCGGTCCGGGATCGGGGGGCGTTTTGCCGCCTATACAGGCGCCTCGGCGGGTCCGGTGCTGCTGCGCGCCCTGTTTGACGCCAACGCGATTTGGGTTAGTGACGAAGCCGAATCCGGGATGGCGGTTGACTCGGCTTCGATGCAGCTGTCCGGGACGGCCTCGGTTCGGTCCAACCAGCGCAACGTGACGTTCGCCCACGCGAGCTGGGGACGAAAGTGGAACCCCGATCCGGCCGGAGAATTCGACCTTGGGCTGACCGCTTTGCCCAGGTTATGGGACGCTCACGCCTTCGTCGGAGAGCAGGCGTTTTGGCTCACGATGGAGCACCGCTACTTTGCGGAGGACGATTTCCTGGGAATAATGGGGGCGGGAATTGGCGCGTTCGTCGATTACGCCGGCGCCTGGTACGACGACCAGGACAGGCGCTCCGGCGGGAACGTGGGGATTTCGCTGTTTGGCGGTGCCACAGTCAGCTCATACCCTCAAGTAACGGCAATTAACATTGGATACCGGTTCGGCGGGGGAATTGAGGATTCCGAAATGGGTCAGTTCGTCTGGAGTATCGGCGGTGGCGTGGTCTTCTAGCGCGCTGGCCACTGGGTGAACTCTGGAATCTCGGCGGGCGGGCGAAAGTCCTGGCCACCAGGTGAACCTGGATAGCCCGGCTTTTGCGTTCGCGCTCGCGCTAACCGCGGGGGCGTGCCTGCAGGCGCTGGCCCGGCTCGTTCGCGTTCCCGGCATTATTCTGCTCATGGCGGGGGGAGTGGCGCTGGGACCGAGCTGGCTCAACGTGGTCAGGCCCGGCACACTGGGGCACGGACTCGAGGCCATCACGGGTCTGGCGCTTGCCGTGATCCTGTTCGAGGGCGGGCTCCAGCTCAACGCCCGGCGGTTGCGCAGGCAGGCTAGAGACGTGCAGCGGCTCATCACGCTCGGCGCCGCGGTCACCGTCGCGCTGGCCGCGCTGGCGTCGGGCCTCTTTCTGGGATGGAGCGCCAGGACCGCGTTTCTGTTCGGCACCCTGGTTTGCGTTACCGGTCCAACGGTGGTGCAACCGATCGTCCGTGCTATCCGACTCCGGGGCAAACTGCGCACGATTCTGGAAGCGGAAGGCGTGTTGATCGACCCGATCGGCGCGATTCTGGCGGTGGTTGCCCTGGAGGTTGCGCTCGCCGGCGGCGAGGCCCTGGGCACCGCCCGGGCCCTGGGCGGGGGGCTGCTTGGAATGGTGATGCGGCTGGGACTGGGGGCCGTGATCGGGGTGGCGGGGGGGTTCGCGGTGGGAATCGTGCTGCGCTCCCGGCGGGCACTGGCCCACGACTTGCGCAACGTGTTCACCCTGGCGTGCGCGCTCCTGCTGTTCGCGGGCGCAAACGCAATTCTGGCCGAAAGCGGCATTATGGCGGTGGCCGTCGCCGGTTTGGTCGTGGGCAACATGCCAGGGCTCAAATCTGCCGAGTTGCGCGAACTCACCGAATACAAAGAGGAGCTTGCGGCTCTCCTCGTGGGCCTTCTGTTCGTAATACTCTCCGCTACCGTGAACCTCGCCGACGTCAGAGCACTGGGTTGGCAGGGACTGGCGGTGGTGGCCGTGCTGGTGTTCATCGCTCGCCCCGTGGCCGTGAGCCTTTGCACGCGCGGGTCGCCCGTGACCCGGCCCGAGCGAGCCTTTCTTGCGTGGCTCGCACCCAGAGGAATCGTGGCTTTCGCTGTCACTTCCCTTTTCGCCGCCGAACTCTCCGCCCATGGAATGGAGCAAGAGGCCGTTCAGTTGAGCGCGATGGTGTTTTTGGTGATCGCCTCGACTGTGGTGGCCCAAGGTCTGACGGCTGCCCCGGCCGCCAGCTTGCTCGGTGTTCGGGAGCCCCGTAACCAAGGATGGGCGTTGATAGGTGCAAACGCCATCGCCCGCCTGCTGGCGCGTTCGCTTGAAAAAGATGCGCCGGAAGCCGGGCGCGCCCTTCTCATCGACACGAACTCCGGCGAGATTGAAATCGCCCAGCGGGATGACCTGAAGGCGGTCCACGGTAACGCGGGAGACGCCCGTGTTCTGGCCAGCGCCGGGCTCGGCTCCAAACGGGCGGTGATCACCCTGACGCCCAACGCGGCATCCAACGTCTTGTTTGCAGACCGGATCAGCCAGGACGCGCATGGTCCTGACTATTTCGCGGCAGTCGGCCTTGAAGGCCCGGTTGGCCCGCGAGACGCGCACGAAGTCCATGCAGCGGTCTTGTTTGCGGCAGGGATCGACCACAATTGGTGGGCGCATACCATCCGCCAGGGGCGGGCGGTCACCAGCGTTTGGACCTACAAGGAACCCCGCGGCGGCACGGAGGAGAGTCTGTCCGAGGCACTGGCTCCGGCCGCGTCGGCCGGCCGTTTGCTTCCCCTGGTCCATCGTTCCAGACGCTGGGTTGGACCGGCCTCCGACGCCCGGCCCCTGGAGGTGGGCGACCGGTTGACCCTGGCCTGCCACCAGGACAGTACCGACGAGGCCGAGGATGCCCTGAAAGGAGCCGGGTTCATTCCGTGGGCCGAGGGGGCCGAGTGAGCGTTGCCCTCCCGCGCGTGTGGCGCACCGCTCGCCGCACACATGGGTTCGCGGAATCGGTCATACGGACGATGACGCGGGTTTCCGATGAATGCGGGGCCATTAACCTCAGCCAGGGATTCCCCGACTTCTCGCCCCCCGACGAGCTTCTTGCAGGTTCGGTGGACGCCATCCGCGGCGGGGTCAACCAATACGCAATCACCTGGGGGTCCGCCAACATCCGGGAGGCGCTCGCCGCCAAGATCTACGAGTGGTACCACATGGATGTCTGCCCCCGAGAAAATCTGACCGTGGCGTGCGGCGCCACCGAAGCAATGGCCGCCGTGCTTCTGGCGATCGTCGATCCGGGCGACGAGGTGGTGGTCATGGAACCGTTCTACGAGAACTACGGCCCTGACACGGAGATTTGCGGCGCGAAACCGGTATATGCCCCACTGAGCCCGGGCACGTGGGACATCGACTTCGAGCGTCTGGAAGCGGCGTTTTCCCCGAAAACACGGGCAGTAATCGTCAACACCCCGAACAACCCCAGCGGGCGCGTATTCGGCCGGTCCGCCCTTGAGCGCATTGCGGAGCTCTGCCATCGGTACGACGCCTACGCGATAACCGACGAGATCTACGAGCACATTCTGTACGACGGACTGGAACATGTGCCGATGGCCACTCTTCCCGGCATGGCAGAGCGGACAATCACTCTCAGCGGGGCCTCGAAAACCTTCTCGGTAACCGGGTGGCGCATTGGCTGGATCATCGCGAACAGAGACGTCTCCTCCGCCGTGCGGAAAGTGCACGATTTTCTGACCGTTGGGGCACCGGCACCGCTGCAGGAAGGTGTGGCGGCGGGGCTCCGGTTGTTGCCGCCGGACTATTACACCGACCTGAGCGCGGAATACGAGGCGAGGCGCGACTTGCTCTACCCAGCCCTCGTTGAGGCGGGCTTCAAAGCGGCCCGGCCCGAGGGAGCCTATTACGTGCTGGCCGACTTCAGCGGGCTTTCGGACCAGCCCGATGACCAGTTTGCGCTGTGGTTGGCGCGGGAGGTCGGGGTCACTCCCGTTCCCGGATCCAGCTTCTTCAGTTCTCCTGACTCCGGCCGCCACCTGGTCCGGTTTGCGTTCTGCAAGACCGAAGGCATGCTCCGGCAGGCCGTCGAACGGCTTTCTGCTGTAGGGAGCCTGCTCTGACGGTGCGCCGCGTTCCGCTCACCGTTTTTTTGGCGGCGGCATTTGCCGGGTCTTGTTCCCGGGCGGTCGAACCCCTTCCCTTTGGCGGACACCCGCCGGCTGCCTCGATCGAAGCCTCCCAGGATTCGGTTCTTTTCTCGGCGCTCCGTACGGCCCGTCAGCTAGCGGCGACGGTCTACGATTCGGACGGCCGGGAAATCCCCGACGCCCGGGTGAGTTGGTCCAGCGACGATACGCGGGTCGCCACGGTCGGCCCAAACGGACTTGTGGTTTCCCGGGGCCCGGGGACCGCCCGGGTGACCGCCGCCCACGGATCGCTCACTGCCGGTGTTACCGTAACCGTGGAGCAGGAACTGGCGCTCCTCGAACTCGAACCGACCCCCCTCAACCTCATCGCGGGAGATTCGGGGCGGTTGGCGCTGACCGGGTTCGATCCGCGGGGTTTCGCCATTGCCGCCACTGCCCTTCCGCCCGTGGTCTGGTCAAGCAGTGACGAAACGGTGGCGGCGGTTTCCGTGGAGGACCCGGCTCGGTTGTCGGCCCGGGTGGCAGCTCGTTCGCGGGGTCACGCCGGGGTCACCGCGCGAGCCGGGGGAATAGAGGCCACCGCGAGGGTGCAGGTCTTTGGTGAACCGGCGTCTCTTTCCCTTTCTCCAGCAGTATTGCCGTTGTTCGCCGGGCGCACCGGGGTTCTGGAACTGTCGGCCCTCGACTCGGAGGGGGCCGCGATAGCACCTGATGCCCTGCGCGGAGTGTCCTGGTCGTCCGGCGACGAATCGGTTGCGACAGTCTCTTGCCAATGCCCCCGCGAGGACCTCGCCGCGGCACAGGCCCTCGCCCCGGGAACGGTGGCCGTGACCGCGTCGGTGGCCGAACCGGGCGGCCACTCCCTCACGGCCTCGGCGCAGATCGTCGTCGAAATCCGCACCGACCGCGAGGTGCTGGAGGAGATCTACCAGGAACTCGACGGGGTCAGGTGGCGGGACGCAACGGGCTGGCTGAGCGATGCTCCGCTCGGCGACTGGTACGGTGTGACCGCCGACGCGGAGGGGACCGTGACTGGGCTGGACCTCTCCAACAACAACATGTTCGGTCTCTTCCCCGAAGCCCTTGTGGAGTTGACCGGCGTGAGGACGCTGCTCCTGCACGGCAACCCGCTCATGTTGGGAACCATCCCGGCATCGATCGGGCGGCTGACCTCACTCACCTCACTCCGTCTCGGTTCTACCGCCCTCACCGGCACAATCCCGTCCACTTTCGGGCAGCTGACCGCTCTGCGCATGCTCGACCTGGCCGATACGTCCCTGAGCGGACCGATCCCCCCCGAGCTGGGCAACCTGGTTCAGCTGGACACGCTGGAACTCTGGAACGTGCCCCTGTCCGGCACTCTACCGCCCGAACTGGGCCGGTTGACCGGCATGGAACGGCTCTGGATCGGGTTTACCAACATCGAAGGACCGGTCCCCCCCGAGCTGGGCAATCTGACGTCTGCGACCTCGGTCTTCCTCGCCGCAAACCGGCTCTCCGGGCCGCTCCCGCCCGGGCTGGGGAGACTGGGCAGCCTTGAGAGGCTTTGGCTTTACGGACAGGATTTGTCGGGCTCCCTCCCGGCGGCGTGGACGGGGATGACCTCGCTCGAGATCCTGGACGTGGCGAACAACAACCTCTCGGGCGCCGTGCCGGAATGGACCGGGATGGCAAACCTCAGTGCGTTCATTGCAGACGGAAACCAGCTGTCGGGGTCGCTGGCACCTCTGGTCGAACGGACCGGACTGAGCCGGCTGGGGGTCAGCGATAATAACTTTGCCGGTCCGCTTGCCGAGTTCGCCGATCCCGCCAGCGTGACGATCCTACGCCTGGGTGGAAACCAGTTTACGGGTCCACTGCCCGCCAGTTACAGTGCCCTGTCGGCCCTGCGGGAGCTGGACCTGAGCGACCTTCCCGGCCTGAGCGGAAACCTCCCCGACTGGACCGGCGACCTGCGCAGCCTGGAAGTGCTGCGGCTGGCAGACAATCCCGGCATGACGGGCCCGGTTACCAGACGGCTTCGTCATTTGAGCCGGATGCGCGAGTTCAACACGTCGGGCTCCGGTCTGTGCCTGCCCTCTGGCGACGAGGCACTGCTCCGCTGGTACCGGAACCTCACGAGGGCGCGCGTGGACCCCTGCGAGACACCAGCTTCCCAGGCCTACCTGGTGCAGGGCGTGCAGTCCCTGGAGCACCCCGTGCCGCTCATCGCGGGCCGGCAGGCGCTCCTGAGGGTCTTTGTCGCCAGCAGACAGGCGACCGAACTGGGCCTGCCCCGGGTCGAGGCCAGGTTTTACCGGGGCGGCAACCGGGTGCACGAAGTCGCCTCGCCCGCCCGCGACGGTCCCCCCATTCCGCAGTATCTGTTGGAGGGCGACCTGGCCCGCTCCGTGAATTTCGAGATTCCGGGAGACCTGATCCAGCCGGGCACCGAGTTCCTGGTCCACATTGACCCGGAGGGTGCCCTTCCCGAGTCCCTGGGCGTTACCCGCCGCATTCCCTCCAGCGGCAAGATCGAGCTGGATGTTCGCCAACCACCTCCACTTGAGGTGATGTGGGTCCCCTGGGTGTGGACCGAGACGCTGGATTCGGCGGCTGTGGAGGCCGCTTCCGACCTGACCGGTCAGTGGGAAACCACCCCGCTGCTGGACGACACACGAACGCTGCTGCCCCTGCCGGAAATCCGGCCCGGAGCCCATCCCCCCGTGCTGACTTCCACGATTGACGGATACAGACTTCTGGCTGCAACGAGGCTTCTGCGGTTGACGTCGGGCGAAACCGGCGTTCGTCGCTGGATGGGGCTCATACCCGGGATGGCCAACGAACTGGCAGGTCTGGCTTACCGTCCGGGCCTGACCAGCGTGGCGGTACTCAACGGATTCGTAATCGCCCACGAACTTGGGCACAACCTTGGATTGCAACACGCCCCCTGCGGCGGCGCGGGCGGACCAGACGAGCACTATCCCGAACCGGACGGTGCGATTGGCGCCTGGGGATACGATTTCGGCGAGGCCGAGCTGGTATCACCGAGCCAGCCAGACCTGATGGGATACTGCGGCGGCTACTGGATCAGTCCGTACCATTTCAACGCGGTGCTGGGGTTTCGGGACAGCCCGCAGGACGACCCGGCGCTTCCGTCGGAGCGCGGAGCCGCCCCCGCGCGGCGGCAAACCCTGGTGGTCTGGGGCGGGTTGGACGATTCCGGGCGGCCGTATCTGATGCCGTCCCTGGTGATCGACGCCCGGCCCCGCGAGCCTACCGAGGACGGGCCATATCTGTTGGAAGGCCTGGACGCGGCGGGCAGCCCGGTTTTTTCCCGGCGGTTCGGGATGGAGACCGCCGCTGACGGCACGCTCCCGGGATTCGTGTTTACGTTGCCGGCGTACCCGAACTGGAGGCAGCTGGCCCGGTTGCGGCTGACGGGGCCGGGCGGACGGGTGGCTTCCATCGACCGCTCCGGCAGGGGAGTGGAACCGGTGGCGTTGATTCGAGACAGTGCAACTGGCCGGATCACGGCATTCCTGCATGGAGCCGCGGCGGAGGAAGCCGCGGCGGGCCGCGCTGAGCTGGCGCGGTCGGGCGCAGAGGTGCTGTTTGGCAGGGGAACCCCTCAGAACAAGGACTGGTAATGCTCAAGACCACCGAACGAGACGACACACTCACGCGGCTGGCGGCAGGTGCGAGGATGGCCGGCGCGGTTGCTGGCAATCTCCGGAACCGATGGAGCCTTCCGTGGCGACTTCGCTGCAGGTGTCGCCCGCTTCGGTGGGTTTCGTGGCGCTGGAGCAAACAGAACAGGCCACGGCGACCATCCTTGATCAGTACGGCGATCCCATGTCGCGGGGCCCAGACTACTGGCTGGCTGAAGATCCCAGAGTGGCCGCGGTTACCTCCACTGGGTTGATCACCGCGAGGGGTGTCGGGACCACTACCGTCACGGTCGCGCTGGGGCTAAACACGACCGAGATCGCCGTGACGGTCGTCCAGGAGCTGGCGACCCTTTCCGTTGAGCAATCAGAGCCCGAGCTGTTTGTGGGCGACGAGATCGATGTGGACGCCGCGGGGTTTGACGCCAACTCCTTCGNNNNCCTTACATGGTCCTCCAGCAACGAAGACATTGCCACGGTTCAGGGCGATGGCGCGAGCGCAGTGATCGAGGGGCTTCGCGAAGGCGAGGTGACCATCACCGTGTCCGGCGGCTCGGCCAGTGCCGACTTCAGCATCACGGTCAACGCTTCCCCGCCCAGGCGCATCAATGTCACACCCTACCGCAGCGTCATAACGGCGCTTGGCAGCACGACCAGCCTCACAGCTCAGGTGGTCGCCGAAAACGGGAGCATCATTGCCGATCCCGACGTTCAGTGGGCAAGCCTGGATCCCGCAGTCGCCTCGGTTGACGCCGAGGGCGCAGTCACTTCGGTGAAGGTGGGTGTTGCCGAAATAGAGGGTTCGATAGGCGGCCTGGCTGACACGGCGCAGGTGATCGTTCGGCAGAATGTTGCCTCACTCAACCTGTCTCCGGCCAGCACGACTCTGAATCCCGGCGAACAGGTCGAGGTCACAGTTTCGGCGGTTGACGCCAACGGATATGAGATCCCGGACGAAGCCCTGCCGGCAATCGACTGGGGGAACACCGACAGCTTGGTAGCCCGTAGGGCGGATGACGGGCCTGTCGGAGCAGGGACCATTACCGTAACGGGGCTGCGCGGCGGTACCACCGAGATCACGGCCCGCGCGGATGATGGTGAGGGATCCGCGTCAATAACAGTGGACGACACCACGAATGGCAATTTCGCGCTTCTCTGGGATCTCTATCATGCCATGGGTGGTGACGGATGGCTTCGGAAAGATAACTGGCTCACGTCCGAACCGATTGGGACTTGGTACGGCGTTACGCTCGACTCCGAAGGACGCATCACGGCGCTCGACCTTTTCTACAATTACCTGAGCGGAGAGATCTGGGACGGAATCGGGGAGCTGGCCTATTTGGAGCGACTCGATTTCAGCCATAACTACCTGTTGACATCTTCGATACCAAACGGAATCTTCGACCTCGCGAAGCTGCAGGAGCTGGACCTTTCCTGGTCAACCGTCTTCGGCTCGATCAACTCGGGGATAGGTAACCTCAAACAGCTCCGGATTTTGGACCTTTCATTCTCGAATTTGTGGGGGCCGCTGCCTTCTTCAATGGGCGGCATGGATTCGCTTGAGTCGTTATTGCTGGAAGGAGTGCTGGATCTCACCGGGAACATCCCCGCGTCGGTCGGTGACATCTCCGGCCTGCGAAGGTTGGTATTGACCGGAAACAGGGAAATGCAGGGTTCGGTGCCCCAGCAGCTGGCCCAGCTGGCCAGTCTGGAAGAATTCAGCATCGCCGACACCGGGATGTGCGTCGATTTCATTTACCAGAACCTCGGGGAGTGGATAGAGCAGGTCGCAGTGGCGAACTACAACGAGTGCCCCGTGAGTGTGGGACCCGCCTACCTCGTGCAGTCCATCCAGGCCTTCCACGACCCCGTACCGCTGGTCGCCAACCAGGACGCCCTGCTCCGCGTGTTCGTGATCGCCACCGAAGAATCCGATTACGGCCTGCCCCGGACCGTGGCCAGCTTCTATCAGGGTGGCGTAATGGTTCATGAGGCCGACATCCCGAGCCAAAGCACCATCATCCCGACCGACACGATCGAGAACGACCTGACCCAGTCGGTTAACGCGGTTATTCCGGGCGAGGTTCTCCAACCAGGGGTTGAGTTAGTGATCGAAATCGACCCCGACGGCGACGTGCCCAACGACCTGGGGCTGATCCGGCGCTTACCCCAAGAGGGGAGGAATGTGCTGGACGTAGTGAACCTGCCGGTTTTCCATGCGACCATCCTCCCGATGCTCCAGTCCGGCGACCCGGACACGGGTCTTGAGGAGGAAACCAACGCCCTGACCGCAGAATCCGAGAATCTGGTACTCTCGCGCCAGCTGATGGGGTTTGACGAGTTTGATATCGAGATTGATGAACCGCTCTTTACCAGTTATGACCCCACGGACGACTGGTATGAGGCGCTGAGTGCCCTCGATACATACCGGATTAGCGAAGGCACCGGGCGGTTCTATTTCGGGACGCAGAGCTGGACCGTTTTGGGGATAGTCGGACTCGCGTATCGACCCGGCAGGGCGATGCTCTCGATTCTCAGGAACGACGTGATCGCCCATGAGTGGGGGCATAACCTGTCTCTGTGGCACGCCCCCTGCGGATTTCCGTCTCCGCCGAGTATCGATCCCGACTACCCCTACTGGGGTGCCGCCATCGGATCATGGGGCTACAACCGGGAAACGGAAGAGCTCGTTGATCCCGATGTCAAGGATGTGATGTCCTACTGCGACGACCCGTGGATCAGCGGCTACAACCTCAAGATGATCCTCGATTACCGGATTGGTGTCGATGCAATGGAGTACGGGAGAGTCGGT
>JAGWBR010000013.1 GCA_021295785.1 Gemmatimonadota bacterium | reverse complement strand
GGATGGGACCAGACTCGGTACCGGTTGAGCACTTCGTGTTTGATCCGTCCGGCAGGTTGCGCGCCATCATCCGCGATGAGCCCGGGATGCCCGGTGCAAACGAGGCGGCAAGAATGGCCAACCAGTTCGGTGCGGCCGGTTCGCGGATCCTCGTCAGCCGCGGAGTACCCGGTCCGGAAGGAAAGCTCCACTGACCACCCGGCCCCCGGCGGGCGCGGTGGCGTGAAGATCCGGGCGGGAGCCGTTACGGGCGCCGCCGTCGCGGCTGCCCGGCGGTTCCCGCTCGCGCTGGTATGCGGGTTGGCAGCCGCCTGGACTGCTTCTCTTGTCGTAGACAGTTCTCCGGGCCAGGAGCAGAATCTGGTCCGGATCCTCTCGGCCGGCGGCTTGGGGATATCGCTGTTTGTCGGTTTGACCCTTTTCGCCGAAGGCAGAGGGTTCGGGGCCCGGGGGCTTTGGCTGGCGCGGCTTGCCGGTGCCGCGGTGCTGTTCCTGTTTTTCTGGAGCTTCGATAACTGGACGGAGACCGGGGTCGGGATGCGGGTCTTCCACCTGGGGGCGGCACTTCATTTCGCGGTGGCCGTATCGCCGTTTCTGGGGCGCGAACGGTCGCCGGGAGGCAGACCAGAGCAACAGTTCTGGGAGTTCAACAAGAGACTGTTCCTGCGTTTTCTGCTCGGGGCCGTTTACACCGGCGTTCTTTATGCGGGCCTGTCCGCGGCGCTGGCGGGTCTCGACAACCTCTTCGGCGTGGATGTCTCGGACCTCACCTACGCACGCCTCTTTTTCTTCATGGCGTTTCTCTTCCAGACATGGTTCGTCGTTGCCGGGATTCCGCGGACAGATGTCGACGAACCGCGCGGAGAGTATCCGGTCGGTTTGCGTGTTTTCGCCCAGTACGTGCTCTTGCCGCTGGTGGCCGTCTACTTTCTGATTCTCACCGCCTACATGGTGCGCGTGCTGGCCCTGGGCGAGTGGCCGAGCGGGTGGATCGGGTTCATGGTGTCCTGGTTGGCCCTGGTCGGAATTCTCGCCCTGCTCCTGGTGTATCCGCAGCGCGGTGGCGAGGGGCCGGTGGGGATCTGGCTTGACCGGTATTCGCGCTGGTTCTGGGTTGCGGTGCTTCCCCAGACCGGCATGCTGGCCGCCGCCCTTTGGCAGCGCATTGGCCAGTACGGCGTTTCCGAAGCCCGGTTCCTGCTCGCCGCCGCGACGGTGTGGCTGGCCGGCGCCTCGGCGTTCGCGATTGTCAGAAAACCATCGGGGATTCGCTGGATTCCGCTCTCTCTGGCCTGCGTCGCCGGCCTCACGCTGGTTGGCCCGTGGTCGGCCTACTCCGTTGCGCAGCGGAGCCAGGCCGGACGGCTGGACGGAATACTGGCCCTGTACCCTGCGGCCCCGGTCGAGATTTCGGTTGAAGATCTTACCCAGGTGCGCGACATCTTCGGCTACCTGGTGGAGATGCACGGTGAGCAGGCCCTGACCCCTTGGTTTCAAGAGGGTGCCGCCGGTCTTGCCGGCGGCGGAGAGCCTCTGTCCGGCTGGGGGCGCGACGCCGACCGCCTGAGCCGGCTGGCCGTGACACGGCTCGGATACACGGCAGCGGCCGGCGTGGCCCTGGAAGGACTGGGCACGGTCACGTCGTCTGACTGGGGCAACGCGTTACTCGTTGCCCCTGGCGCGACCTTCATCATTGAGGACATGGATTTGTTGGACGGCCTTTACGCCGGGGCCCCCGAACCCGCCACCGAAATCCGCTCCACGATATCCGAGACCGAGTCCTTGCTTGTAATCGAGTGGGGCGACGTGCGGCTTGCCGGCTCCTACCCACACGTGCTCGAAGCGGCGGCGGCAGAGTCGGCGCGGACAGGGGAGCACTCTTTCTCCCTTCCGCGAGACAGGATGGCGGTCGACCTGGCATCCACCGGGGCGGGCAGCCGGGCTGCCACGGTCTACATCTCGCGCCTGCGGTTCGTGGACGGCAGCCTGGAAGAGGCGACGGGGTTGGCCATCTTCGTTTCCGACAGTGCCGACGCTGGCGGTTGATCAGGAGAGTTGGGTTGTGACTTCGTCAAGCAACCTCCGGGTCGGGGTATGGTGTGCGTGCACCCTGGTGACGGCGGCGTTACCAGGCTGCGGCAGCGAACCAGTGATACCGGAGCCTGCGCCGGAACCCATGATTTTCAAGGGTACCCTTGCCGAGGGCGGGGCAACAGCGTTTGAGGCCGCGCAAATGGCTGCGGGCTACCGGCTGGCGGTAGACATGCTGAACGAACAGGGCGGCCTCGGCGAACGCCCGGTCGTGTTGGAGCTGGAGGATGACCGGGGCGACCCCGCGACCAGTCGAGTTCTATACGCAGGGTTTGTGACCGACGATAGCGTGGATGCCGTTGTGGCACCTTTTGGACCCTCGGTAACCGCGGCCGCGGCCGAAATAACCGAGTTGGCCGGTTGGCCGCTGATCGCGACGGCCGCGGCCGCTCCCTCGATCTGGGCAGGAGAAGCCCGGGCCTGGACTGTGCAGATGGCCGTGCCCGCCAGGGCTTGGCTGCAGGGATCGGTTGAGGTTGCGGTGGATGCCGGAGCGACCCGACTGGCACTGTTCACCGAGGAGACGGCCATCCCCCAGGCTGTCGCGGCGGGAGTTCGGGAGGCGGCTCAGGAAGCAGGGCTCGCGGTGCTCATTGACTCCTCCTATCCGGCCGGGGAGGCCGATTTTGCCTCGTTCGTTACTGCTGCAAGCGATTCCGGAGCGGATTTCCTGGTAAGTGCGGGATACCGCCCGGTCGCCGTTGAACTGGCCCGCGCCGTGGAGCTGGCCGGCTACGAACCGCTAATGATGAGCCTGGGAATCGGGCCGGCCGACCCAACCTTTCCCGATGATGCCGGCACCGACGCCTCTGTCTGCGTGATGGGGCACTCGCCGTGGGCCGCGTCGATAGACACTCACGGGTTCCTGGCGTCGAACAACACGTTCGTGCAGCGTTACACGCAGGAACACGGCGTGGCCCCCGGATACCACGCCGCACTGGGTTTTGGAGCGATCGAACTTTTGGCGGAAGCTGTTTCCGAGACCCTGACCGAAGACAACGAGATCGACCGGGTGGAGCTTCGCGACTACTTGTTCGGCACTGCGACCGAGACGATTCTAGGTCCATTCAGTGTGTTGGCCAGCGGGTCGAACGCCGGGGCACAAAACTTGCTTTCGGGCCTCCAGATCCAGTGGCAAGACGACGGTGAGGGCAACCTGGTGCAGCGAACCGTGCACCCGGAGAGCCACGCCGAGGCGGAGGCCTGCCTCTACCGTTAGTCAGTTCCGGGAATAGGCCACCGATCCGCCGATGATCGTGTAATCGACTTCGGTATCCAATATCTCCTCCGCGGGGATCGTCATGATATCGCGGCTGAGCACGGTGATATCGGCCAGCTTGCCTACCTCCAGGGTCCCCTTGATGTGTTCCTCAAACGCCGCGTAGGCATTGCTGATGGTGTAGGACCGCAGCGCCTCTTCGCGGGTCATGGCCTGCTCGACATGGAACGGATCTCCCGTGTTGGTGAGGCGCGTTACCGAACAGTGAAAACTGGCCAGCGGGTCTGCGTCTTCCACCGGCGTGTCAGTCCCGTTGGTAACCAGCGCGCCAGTGTTCATCAGGTCACGCCACACATAGGCCCCGGTGCGTGCCCGCTCGTCGCCCAACCGGATCGGGATCCAGGGAGCATCTGAACAGTTGTGGATGCCCTGCATCGACGCGATCACGCCCAACTGGCCAAAGCGGGGGATGTCTTCCGGGTCCAGATGCTGGGCATGCTCGATTCTCCACCGCACCCCGGCACCCACGTCCGCCGGCGAACCACCCTCCCCCGCCGCGGCGGCGAAGGCCCGTTCGTACAGATCCAGCACTTCCCGGTTACCCCGGTCCCCGATGGCGTGGGTCGCCAACTGATAGCCGTGCTCAAGCGCCAGGTCCGCGACCGCCTCGATTCGCTGGGGCGGGTTCGTGGCCAACCCCACCGACGACGGCATGTCGGTATAGGGCTCGAGCAGCCATGCCCCGTGGGATCCCAGGGCCCCGTCCACTACCTGCTTGATCGACCGCACCGTTAGCCAGTTGTCGGCGTAACCCACCATGTAGTATTCCGGCAGGCGGTCTGCCAGTGTTTCCGGACCGCCGCTCAGCATCACATACATCCGCACCGGCAGCTGGCCCTGGTCCGCTATCGAGCGTAACAGGTCGACCGTTCCCAATCCCGATCCGGCGTCCTGGAAGCTGGTGATCCCCTTGCTCAGAAGGTCTTGCCCGGCCAGCCGCACCTGAAGGCGGGCCTCCCGTTCGATCTCCTCCTCGCCG
Organism: Gemmatimonadota bacterium; assembly: GCA_021295785.1. GTDB lineage: Bacteria > Gemmatimonadota > Gemmatimonadetes > Palauibacterales > Palauibacteraceae > Palauibacter. The sequence continues at coordinate 60,462 of JAGWBR010000013.1, read as the reverse complement.
CGGGCCGCCATCGCTTGGGACTGCACGCGCCGGACCAGCCCCTGCGCCGTCTCGCGCAGAACGCCCGTTGCCTCCCCGTCGGAGTCGCGCACTATCGTCCCCCCGTCGGGATCGGGCGTGTCGGCGTCAATGGCCGCCAGTTCCATGGCCATTCCGTTTGCGAACGCCGCGTGGCCGCTCGCGTGCGTCAGAATTACCGGATTATCCTCGCTCACGGCCGTCAGGGTCTGGTGCGTGGGCTGCCCCTCCACTGCCCCCTCGGGAACCTCGCTCCACTTCTCCTGGTGCCACCCTCGGCCGCTGATCCATTCTCCCGGGGGCACCGACGATGCCGCTTCGCCCACCATCGACACGATGTCGTCCCATGTACCCGCGGTCGTGAGATCCAGGATCATCTTGGCATTCCCGAGCCCCATGAAATGCCCGTGTCCCTCGATAAACCCGGGAATCGCCAGGCGTCCGGCCAGGTCGATGACCTGAGTCTCGGGACCGATCAGCCCGGCAACGTCATCGTCATTCCCAACCGCTACAATCCTCCCGTCACGGGCGGCCAGCGCCGATGCCTCGGGCATGGCGTCGGACAGCGTGACGATCTTCCCGCCTGTCATGACCAGGTCGGCCGCGCCGTCTGCCGGTTCGCCGCAACCGGCAGCGACCAAACCAGCCAGCAGGCAAAGGGTAGTCAGCGGTCGGAACAAACGAGTCGAGCTGAGAAAGAATCCTGGCATGGGGCGCTGGTCCTTTGTGGGCGTGGTGGGCACGATCGACAGTGCGGTCGGTGATGTTGAGGTCGTTCGCCCGCCGAGACAAGGCGGGCGGCCCGCAGGCCCGTAATCTAAGTTCGGTTGGGCGAGAGAAGTCCAAACGGGCTCGGCCAGGGCCGCGGACGGATGGCGGTCGGCGGCGGGCACGGAAAACGGAGCAGACCAGCGAGTGAGGAACGTTGAGAAGGGCTGAGCGGATCGCCGCCGGGTGGCCGGGGGTTCGCGGGGTGGCGGCTGCGCTGGCCGCGGCGTGCGCGTCTGGGGCCGCTGCCCCGGCACAGGCGCAGCTGGGGATCCTGGGCGGTTACAACCGGGACTCCATTACCGATTTTTCCCCCGCCGCGGGTCATTCGTTAACCGATCAATCCGACGGCTACCACCTGGGTGTGTTCTACAACCTTGAACTGGGGCCCCTGGGCATCCGGCCGGGGGTGGTCTACCACCAACTGCCGGAACTGGTCTCGGAAACGGGCGGTGCTTCGGTCAACGGCGATGTGAACGTTCTGGAACTGCCGCTGGATATTGTTGTAAAGATCCCTGCCCGCTTCCTGGGCCCCTACGCGGTATTCGGGCCGGTATTCACATTCCCGTCCAGCTCGGTCCCGTCGATCAACGATGCCCTGGCTTCGGCTCCCACGCGGTTTGACATTGGCGTGGGGCTCCGCATTAGCCTGGGCATGACGTTTTGGCCAGAGATCCGTTACGGGTTCTCTCTGGGCAGCCTCTTCAACGCGGAAGGCCTGCACATAGGCGGGATCCCCCTGGACGGCGAGGGGGATCCCAGGCTCGACAGTTTCATGTTCAGGCTGGGAGTCAGTCTCTAGGCTCTGATCACCTGGTTCCGATTGCCCGGACCCTGACCACCGGGGGGCGCCCGCGGATCAACACCCGAGGGCGGTGAATGCCCGCCTCGACGTGCGGCAGAAGCTGGAGCGACGGCCTCCGCGACAGACCTCCGGGGGTCCGAAACTGGAGCGAAGGCACCCGCATGTTCATGGCACCGCCGCCGGGCGGCCAGAAACCCCTCCGCGTCTCGTTGGATCGTACCTCGATTGTAACGGTATGCTCGGCTCCGTCGCGGACTATTCGGATTTCCATGTTCCCGCCGCCCTCCCGGGAATCTTCCTCCGCTTCTTCCGTTAACCTCCACACCAACCAGCCGGACCCTCCGCTGCGATCCGTAACGTCGTGCCCGTCGATTGAAATGATAACGTCCCCCGCCTGAAGACCAGCTTCTGCAGCGGGCGACTGCTCGCGGACGCTCGTTACCAGAAAACCTCCCTCAACTCCGAAGTGCCCGGCCAGCTGGTCGCCCAGCCGTTGCGCCGAGACGCCGGCCGGGGGGGCAAACAGAGCGTAGTCGCCGAGTCCCTCAACGAGATGGTGGAGTGAGTCCAAACCCTCAAGCATGACCGGAAGGTCCATGACCCGAAGGTCGCCCTGCGCGTCCAAGAGGCGCTCGCGGAGCTCCTGCACCACTCCGTGACGCTCCCGGACCGACAACGCTTCTTCCACCGCCTCCTCACGGACCCGCTGCAATTCTTCCCGGGCCTGCCTTTCGGCGGCGGCAGCGCGTTCCATTGTCGCGTAAACGGTTGTGGCAGCGCGCTCCGAGGGCTCGCCCAGCTCCACCTGTATGGTCATGGTGCTCCCACCCCGCATTACTCCGAGCTCGGCGGTGCGGCCCGGCGGCGTCTCCCTGAGCAGTCTCCTCAGCTGGGCAATTCCCTCCACCCGTTCGCCGTTCCAAGACACAATCACATCATCGGCCTGAAGGCCGGCAGCGGCTGCCGGGCCGTCCTCAACCACGCTGGAAACGAATGCGCCGTAGTCGGCCCCCGTGCTCTCTGCCCCTTCCGAGCCAACCTCGGCGATCATCACCCCCAGGTAGGATCCTGATCCCGCATACACAACTGACAGTTCCTCCAACACGCGGGGGGCTTCAACCAGCATCCTCCGCTGCTGCGCGGTCGCGTCCGCAGCGAATGCCAGCGCCAGTGCCAGAGCCAGGCCCGCTGTCGCCGCCGGTGACGAAATCCCGTCTGCCCTTGTTCTCCGTCCAGTCAGATTCCTGATCATTCTTCCCCTCCTGGGTTCATTACGAGTGGTGGCCGCCGGCCCGTCTGGTGGGCCGCCATTCTGGAGATAGGAAAACCGCGGGGCACGTGTGGTTGCCTGCCGGTTCCGCGGGCGTGACTTCTCGACCTGGCTCCGTCTCGTGCCCCGGCAGCACACCACAGGCGGCAAGCCGAGGCTGGGCAGGATATCGAAGATGGGTACCTGACCAAGCTGCCACCGCCTCGGTTTCTGAATCCGGGCTTGCCCACCAGGGGGCGTCCACACACGAGCGGCTGTGGAGGTCGCTGAAGTACGAGGCGGTATACCTCCACGAGATTCGCGACGGAGTGGAAGCGCGACACGGTCCCGTCATGGTGCATGACTCCTACCCGTTGAGTATCCTACGAGGGTGCGCGGTACCCCTGACAACCCGGAATCCGTCCACCGAGGCTGACCCGGCACAATGAGTCGCAAACCACGCAGTCACGCAGAAGCTCCCGGCCCCATCGCCTACATGGCGAGCAACAGCGTTGCGGCCAACCTGTTGATGTTCGGCATCCTCGTCGCGGGAGTGGCATCGCTATTCGGACTCGAGCTGGAAGCTTGGCCCACCGTGCCCTTCAACCAGGTGGAGGTCTCCGTCGCCTATCCGGGCGCCACCCCGGAAGAGGTGGAGGAGGCCATCGTCGCCAAGATCGAGGACCAGGTCAACGGGCTGGGCGACGTGAAGGCGGTCAAGTCCGTGGCGGCCCCGGGCATGGCGTCGGTCAGGGTGGAAATGCGTTCGGGCACGGACATGAACGATGCCCTGGCCGATGTCGAAGCGGCCGTCGGCCGCATTCAGACTTTCCCGGGCGAAGCCGAACGGCCCCAGATCAGGGAGATGACCAACGCCCAGAGCGTGATGCGGCTGATCGTGTATGGCGATGTCAGCGAGCGTTCGTTGAAGGAACTCGCATATCGCGTCGAGGACGAACTCGCTGCGCTGCCCAACGTCTCCCACGTCGAGACGAGCGGCGTGCGAAACTACGAGATCTCGATCGAAGTGCCCCTGCAGCGGCTCAGAGCCCTCGGGCTCAACCTGACCGATGTCGCGAACACGATTCGCCGCAGCTCCCTGGACCTGTCCGCCGGCAGCATCGACACGGAGCAGTCCCAGGTCCGGGTGCGCACCCTGGGGCAGAGCTACGATCAACAGGACTTCGAGGAGATCGTCCTCCTCAGCCGGGGTGACGGCACGGTCGTCACTCTGGGTGATATCGCCGAGGTGCAAGATGGCTTCCAGGCCACGGATCTGATTGTCCGGCACCAGGGTCTGCCGGCCGCCTTCGTCGAGGTCTCGAGGGCCGACGGCGAGAAGGTGATGACTGTAGCGCGCGCCGTTCGCCAGCACGTCGCCGACGAGGTGGCCCCTTCACTCCCGGACGGGGTGAGCATCACCATCTGGAACGACGAATCCGATGCCTTCGAGGAGCGCGCCGCCATCCTGTTGAAGAACGGTCTTCTCGGGCTCCTGCTGGTGCTGCTCGCCCTGGGACTGTTTCTCGAACTCCGACTCGCCTTCTGGGTAGCGGTCGGTCTCGGCGTTTCGGGCATCGGCGCCCTGGCCGTAATGATGGCGTTCGACTTGGCGATCCACGCGGTCTCGCTGTTCTCGTTCGTGCTCGCCATCGGGATCGTGGTGGACGATGCGATTGTAGTCTCCGAACACATCCACCTGGAACGAATGAAGGGGACGCCAGGGGTCAACGCGGCGATCCGCGGCGCCCGGCGGATCAAGGTGCCTCTTATCTTTGCGGTGCTGACCACGGTCGTCGCGTTCGCCCCTCTGCTCTTCATTCCCGGAGGTGTCGGACAGACCTGGAAGGCGCTGCCGACCATCGTCATCGCGATGCTGGTGATTTCGCTGATCGAGTCGCTGCTGGTGCTTCCCAACCACCTGTCCCACCATCTTCACGGCCCGCACTGGGCGCCCCGATCGCGCCTGGACCGATTCGTGGCCCGGATTCAGGGTCGTGTCGATTCGCAGTTGAGCAGGTTCATACAGGGTCCGCTGCATCGCGGGGTGAGTTTCGCTACGGATCGACCCGGATTGACGCTCTCGGCGGCCGTCGCACTGCTCATCCTCTGCGGCGCCATGCTGCCGGCAGGCATCGTTTCGTTCACCTTCGCCACAAAGGTCGAGGGGGATTTCGCAACCGCCACCCTGGAAATGCCCGACGGGACGACGGCTCAGCGAACCTACGAGGTGGCCCGCGAACTGGAAGCGGCCGGTCACCGGGCCATCGAACGCGTCTCCGAAGATCGGCCCGACGACGCGCTTCCGCTGCTCTCAGGCGTCACGATCACCGTCGGCCAACGGCCGCGCGTCGAGGGAGGGGGACTCAGTCCCAATCCCAACCTGAACCCGGAAGCCAATGTCGCCACCATCGCGTTCAAACTCCTGGACGCGCAGCACCGGCGGATTCCCACGGGAGACGTCGTGCAGGCGTGGCGCGAGGAAGTGGGTGTCCTGCCCTATGTGCGCGGGCTCACCATCAGCGGCGAGATCTACGACCTGGGCAACCCAGTCGAGGCCGTGCTGTCGCATCCGGATCCGGAGCGCCTCCCCGCGATCGCAACATCGGTCGTTGATGGTCTCCGCGAGGTGGGAGGCATCCACGACATACGCTCCGATGTCACCCCCGGCATCCCCGAGATCCAGCTCGGCCTGTTGCCCGAAGCGCGAACCCTGGGCCTGACCCTCGACGACCTCGCCGTGCAGACGCGAGCCGCGTTCTTCGGCGCGGAAGCCCTGCGGGTGCGGCGGGGCCGGGACGAGGTTCGTGTGTACGTGCGACTTCCCGAGGAACAACGCAACTCGATCACCGACATCGAGAGCGCCCTGGTCCGGACGCCGACAGGCGCCGAGGTCCCGGTGAGCCGGGTGGCTTCCCTGAGTTCGGGCAGGTCGCCGACCGCCATCCATCGCCAGGACGGTCAGCGCGTCGTCAGGGTTACCGCGGATGTGGATCCGGCGGTGATCTCCGGCGGGCAGGCCAACGGCATTCTGGAAGACGACATCCTTGCGGCGGTGATCGCCGAGGACCCTGAACTGACCTACTCCTTTGGCGGTGAACAGCAGCAGCAGCTGGAATCAATGAACGCGCTGGGCCCCGGGTTCGGGATCGCCATGATCCTGATCTTCTCGCTGCTGGCTATCCCGCTGCGCTCGTACACCAAGCCGTTCATCATCATGGCCGTCATCCCGTTCGGGTTCATCGGGGTGATCCTCGGCCACTGGATCCTGGGCATCGCCCTGAGTTCGGAGTCCTTCATCGGGCTCTTCGGCCTTGCCGGAGTCGTGGTGAACGATTCCCTGGTGATGATCGACTTCATCGATCAGGAACTCGAAGAAGGCTTCCCGGAGCGAGAGGCGATCATCGAGGGCGCCAAGGGGCGTTTTCGTCCGATCATGCTGACCTCGCTGACCACCTTCCTCGGCTTCACGCCCCTCATTCTCGAAGACGCCATCCAGGCGCAGTTCTTCGTGCCCTTCTCGGCCTCGGTCGGCTGCGGCATCCTTTTCACCACCGCCATCCTGATGTTCCTGGTGCCGGCGCTGTCTTCGCTCCGCCTTCGCTGGCTTGCGCGCCGTAGCGGCACTGCCTTCGGTCAAGCCCTCACGCCCGCGGTTTCCTGACCAGGACGGCCCGGGGCTCCGGGATCTCGCAAGCGGCCCGGTCGGGACCGGATGTCAGGCCACTACTTTGCGGACCTGCTCGGCGACGCGGAACTTCAGCTTCTTGCTCGGCTTCAGCGACGGGAACGGGGCGAACCGGAACTTGAAGTTCGCCGGAGCCACCTCGAGAGTGAAATGGTGGGCGATCATCAGCACGTTGATCATCAGTTGAAGTTCCATCCATCGGAAACCGAGACATCGGTGCGTTCCGACACCATAGGGCGCGTAACCGGGACTGCGGTGCTCACAGCGCGGCGGAAGGTAGCGGTCAATATCGAACTTGAACGGGTCAGGAAAGACATCCTCCATGTAGTGCGGGGCCGTCTGGGCGATATTGATCCTTGCACCCACGGGCAGCTCGTAGCCTTCCACCACGCAGGAATTCATGACGTTCCGCACGGACACCGGCACGATCGGATACATGCGCAGGCATTCGGTCACGAACCGGTGAGTGATATCGACTGCGGCCGGTGTGAAGGCATCCCCGGCGGGGTCGCCGTTCCCGAATAGAGCATCGGCTTCGGCTCGGATTCTCGCGTAGTAATCCGGCCGTGACGCCATGGCGTAGACCACCAGGCTGAACGCGTCGCCAAGGTAGACGCTGGCAATCAGCGCCGCCGACAAAGCGAACCGCAGATTGGATTCCGGTACCAGCTGCGGATCGCTGCTGTTGAGGCTCAGGAGGTCGTCCGCCAGGTTCCGGGGGCAACCGGCCCGCTGGGCGGGCGTATGCACGCTCTGCACACGACCCAGAAGCGTGTCGATCGCCCTCGCCCTCCGTTTCATGCCCGGAGTCTTCAGCGTGAACTCCGGCAGAAGCCTCAACATGTGGACCGTGAGCGCCCTCTCCTTGTACTTCATCAGATCGTCGAAGATATCCTGCGAATCGACGCTGACGGACATGGGCGAGATCTGGGCGTTGATCATGCGCCGACACAGGCGCCGTGCCGAGTACGATTCGCCCACTTTCCAGTCGGCCATGAAGCCACGCACATGCTGGTAGAGCTGATCCACCTGACTCTGCAGCCTTCTGCGCGAATACGCCGGTGCCATGGCCTTGCGCAGTCGGAAATGATCGGCTCCATCGAGGGACGGCAGGACGCCCGACGCGCCATACACTTTCTCGAAGTTGGCAAAGTAGTCCCTGGCCCTCAGGTACATCCGCCCGTGACGGTTCGCCCAATGGTTTATCTCTGGACCCGCGAGGAAGGTCAACGGCTCTGAAAACGGCGGACTGAGTTGGTATACAGGGCCATGCTTCTTTGCCAGTTCGGCGAAGAGCGCCGGAAGGTTGCCGTCCCGCACGTGGGGACTGCGCAGCAGCTCCCGAAGCTTGATGGCCGGGACTCGCTTCGTCAGGTGTGCACGTCGAAGCAATGGCGCCGAAGCGTTCTGGATGACTGCTTCGGCAATGGACCGGCCGATGAGATCCATCTTGCAGATGAAATTGATGCGCTCTTCGGCTTCTTCGTCGAGCTTGAACATGAAGCGAAAAACGTCACAGGTGTTGACGAGGCATACAACGATGACACTTCTCGGATCGGGAATCATGTCGGAAAAAATCAAGTTGCTGATCCGCGTCTTGATCAAATGACCGACGGAAACCTCCTGGGGTCTACTGTGCGCGCCGGGCAGCCAGGTGGTACGCGCCAACGTCCAGAACTCGCCTTCGTGGTGCTCCAGAATCTTCTCTTGCACCAGACGGTCCAGAGTGAGATCGATGATGGATTCCGCGCGGAGCGCGAACCGTTCGATCCAGTACCGGGCGTTTCGCTTTCGTGGTTCCCTGGCAATCTCTTTCAGGATCGGGTCCAGCGCGGGGTCGCCCGTTTCCGTCTCGTCCACGACAAACAGCGATTCAAGATCCGTGTCGATGCGCTCCCGAAGCGAAAGCTCCGCGAGGACGGCGCCGATGACAGCGCAGTTCAGTTGCCAGCCGGCAATCTGGTGAAAATAGCCGTTCTCCTCGTTGAGGAGCATCAGGATGAGCTCTTCGGGCAGGCTCAGGTGCTCGACCGTCACCTCTTTTGCAGCTACAGCCATCAGTCTCGCGCTCCTGCCTGGTCACCGAATCTCATGCTCGTCTCTCCTTCTTCGGACCCCCGCTCACGTCCGCCAGGCCGATTCGGCCCGTCGACTCGATCCGTGATGGTAACTCCGGATAGAACTGCCGACAATAAAGGCGGTATTTCCCGATCGGGCCGTCGGCCCGGGACAGCCGCGGCGGAACCCTGTACTGCTTCCGCCGCCATATGACGACATCCTGCTGGACGAAGCGCCTCTCCTCCGACAGGAAAAGGCGAGTCATCAGCCTGTGGCGCAGCGGCACCGGCAGGAAGCCGAGGCCCGCGAAAAATCGCCCTGGTCTACGGATTTCCCGTACCTGGGTAGCCAGGGTCAGTTCCAGTTGCATGTGCCCCACGGGCGTCGCGAGGACCCACATTCTTGCGTCCATGCCGACCGTCTTTTCGTGGATTTCGACGAACGAGAACCCCAACCCATGGACGTGGGTGACGGCCGAGATTTCGGAGTGGATGTTGATCACACCCGCGACCGTGCGAAGGTTCTTGAAGTCGAAGCAACTCTTCAGGTAGGCACCGTCGATTGTCAAGGGAGCGGTCGGTTCTACGTCGTGATAGCCGTGGGTGTAGTCCAGGTGCTCCAGGTCCACGGAGTTCTCCGTGGTTTCCTGCGGATGACCCCGGAAGCGCAGCGTAGTGGAGCACACGCTGCTCCAGTCAGTACCGGTGGGCGGTTCCTCCGGAAGGTGCCACTGCGGTGCAAGGTCGCCGCTGCCCCACCAGGCGAAGACCATACCGAGGATCTCGGCCGTCTCGTAGACCTCCAGCTTCGCGGCTTTGGGAGCCGGGGCATGGGGTACAGCCACGCATTGCCCGGTCGCGTCGAACTCGAACCCGTGGAATGGACACACGATGCAGCCATCGCGCACCACCCCCCCGGCAGTCGGTCCCAGGTGCGACCCCAGGTGCGGACAGTACGCGCCGGCCACGCAGATGCGACCCTGCTCGTCGCACCAGGCGATGATGTCCTCGCCCATCCAGGTCTTCTCGATCAACCGCTTCTCGAGAAGAGTCTTGCGGTGCACGACGAAGTACCAGCCCTCGGGGTACGGCGGCAGCTCATCGATGCCGCGGAGCCTGGGTTCATTCAGTTTCGGAATCATTCCTGGGATTCCTTTCGAAGCCGCACCCCGCGGACAAGGGATCTTGTAGCTGGGAGGTCCCGGCTACAATGGCCCCTCAAATCGTGATCCGGGTTCGTTGACCCTCCTGCACACAAACTAATGCGGTTCGCGCGATTCACACTAACCCGCCCATATCGGCAAGTCCCGCGGGGCCGTCAGGACCGACCTGTCGGCCGTGGCCCCGTGTACCTGAAAGCTGCGCTTTGCCAGATCGATCCCGATCATGGTAACCTCCTCCATTGGATGCCTCCTCCCTCAGAGACACCGATTAGCCGCCGCTGTTCCATCGGCCTACTGTCAGGTGGTTACCGTACTACACCATCCCGCAATGTGAATCGGCACGAGCCGCGCTGCCGAAACACCTCCGCCCCGGCTGTAGCGGGCCGTCAATCGAGGTCTCGGCCGTGAACGGGAATATCGAACTTCGTAGCAGCCGACCGCCCGCCGCTTTACACTACCGCGTCAACCCGCCCCGGGGGTTTCGAGTGAGCGACCGGGGCTCGTCTTTTCGGCCCCCCGGCCCAAACCGAAGGAACCACCATGCCAGATTCTCCCACGACGGCAACTCCCCTGGGGAGGTTTTGCTGGTACGAGTTGCTGACAAGCGACGTTGACGGTGCTTCGAAGTTCTATAGCCAGGTCACCGGCTGGGAGTCGAGCGCGTGCGAGGATATCCCCTATACGAACTTCCTGAACGGCGGGAAGGCCGTGGCCGGGATGATGGTGATGCCTCCCGAACTGGTTGAGCACGGTGTGCCGAACCATTGGCTCGCCTACGTCTCGACACCCGACGTCGACGCTACCGCCGCCCGGGCAGAGGAGCTCGGGGGCAAGGTCGTGAATCGGCTCGAGATACCTCGGGTCGGCCGGATGGCCGTTATCGAAGATCCCGGCGGCCCGGTTTTCATGGCAATCCAGCCCGATGACGAGACCCCCGGGCACGACGGACACCGGCAGCAGGGCGAGGTTTCATGGCACGAGCTCATCTCGACCGACATGGAGGCATCGTGCTCGTTCTACACGGAGCTGTTCGGTTGGGAGAAGACAAACCGCATGGACATGGGACCAGCCGGAGCCTACCAGATGTTCGGGCGGGGCGGGGTGAAGCTGGGCGGGATGATGAACCGCAACGACCAGATGCCGGTCCCTCCCTGCTGGGCTCTCTACATCCGGGTCGCGGACGTTGAGGCCGCTGCCGGGAAAATCGCAGCGGCAGGCGGCAGAATCACCGTCGATCCCATGTCAGTTCCGGGCGGCGACATGATCCTGCACGCCATGGACCCGCAGGGCGCCGCCTTCGCACTCCACGCCAGCTCGCACGACAACACCTGACCCCTTCTCGGGCGCTCCCGGATCCTCTATCCGGGCGGGGGGAGGTGGTCGGGCCCGGAAATCCGGGGCACCACGCCACGCGTGTTGAAACGCTCCATGGCCTCTCTCCGGGCGGGGTCGGCCGTGTACGCGGCCTCAGGGCCGCCCGCCGCCGGCATGCCCGACTCGCCGACCCCGGCGACTCCGGCGGGGTCGTAGGGGTACACGGCGAGCGCTCGGAACGGCAGTGGTCCCGAGCGCTCGCCGGTGGCGGTGTTCAGGTCGCCGTCCTTGACCCATCCGTCGGTGTAAATCAAGAACGTCCGCACCCACCCGTGGGGCAACGCCGGGAACCCGTCCACGGGGAACGAGAGTGCGATTTCGTCCCCTGCGTTCTGAATCACGTAGCGATCGTCGCCGGCTTGCACCAACTCGAGAACATCCCCGTAGCGGGTGTACGCGCCGAACAGGTCGCGCCACTTGGGTGCGGTGCTCACTTCGGTGTAATCGAACCAGTGCGGCCCGTACCGTCCACCCTTCCTGAACTCGCGTGAAAAACCGCGGTAACGGAGCTCGGCTTCCGAAGGAGACAGGGCGGTGACCACGGTTTCCCCCTCCCGCGGGCTCCGCGGGCCGGTGGTGAAGAACGCTTCGTCCCAGTAAACCATCAGGTTCGTGCGCACCCGGACCCTGCGGTCCGGCCCGGCCCACAGGTCCCGCATGTCAACGATCACCGTTTTGTCCTTCCCTGACGGGAACCCGAGGTTGGGCACTGCCTCGACCCACTCCCCGTCCGGCCCCGTTACGTCCAGCGCCGGGAAATGCGGTGCGTACTCTTCGGTTTGGGACATGGCCACGTTGATGCTGGCGTCGGTCGGGAAGATCCACCCGGTCAGGAAGAGCGTGACGTCGCCGGAAGCCGCCCGGGGACCAAGATCCAGCACCAGCTCATGGGGATCGGTCAGCCCCTGGTAACGACCCAGGGGAAGCGAACCGACGAATGCGAAGTCCCTGGTTGAGAGGGCGGCCAGGTGATCCCGGCCCGCCTGGTCCGTGGCGCTGACCGGCAGATGCCTGGTGCCCGCCCTCCACAAATCCAGTTCTACCGGAGCCGGGGGAACAAAAACCTCGTTCACAAACACCTCAACAGAGTCGGAGTGGTCCACCGCGACCAGCTGAACGCCGTCCACGTAGATCGTCTCCCAGAGCTCTTCGGTTATCCGCATCTCGTAGCGGCCGTCGCGGGGCCGGAGCACTCCGGGCGGGAGGCGGCGGTATTCCTGCGACGGGAACGCCGGGGCAAACGCCTGCGCCCGGCCGCCCAAGATCCCGAGCGGCATACCCAGGGCACTCTTCCAGAGCACGTCGCCAACGAATTCGAACTCCTCGCCGTTCCAAAGGAACAACATCGGGCATGAACCCTTCAGGGTCTGCTGCTCTATCAGGTCCTGGTCGGTGCCGGGGAAATACAGGTCCTGAACGACTCCGTTCGGCCAGTGCACCCGAACCACGTCGGCCTTGAGGCGCGGTCCCAGGCCAACAAGTACGCGGGGCCGGGTCTGGGTCAGCATCTGGTAGGAATCGCCGGCCCGGACTTCAATCCGTGCTCCGATGCCGAACCTGTTGTTCTTGCGACTCCCCTCCCCCAAGCCGGTCAGGTCGAGCCGCATGTAATGGTTCGCGTTCCCGCCGTCGTTGCGGAGCAGCACGGGACGCCCTTCACCGTCCAGCAGAACCAGGTCGATGTCGCCGTCTTCGTTGTAGTCAAAGGCCTCCAGGCCGGTAACCACGCCGGGAGTCTCGGGCGGCAGGAAACGCGAGGCGTCTTCGAACGAGCCGTCCCCACGTCCTCGAAACAGCGCCAGGCCGGCCTCGCCCCGGGCTACCGCCAGGTCTTGGCTGCCGTCGTTGTCAAAATCAATGAACTGCATGGCGGCCGGCCGGGCACCCAGTGCCATTTGGGCATCCCCTGCCCCGGGGGCGAAGGTCCGGTCAGGTTGTTGCAACAGGATCGTCACGGTGTATCCGGGTTCGCCCGGAGTCGCCGCGCCGCCTGCTGTTGCAGGCACCGGCGAGGCGACCGCCAGATCCAGCTTCCCGTCGTGGTTGACGTCCGCAAGCGCCACCGCCCAGGCATCGCCGGCCGGTCCGGAAACGCCTGCCCCCGGGCTCCCCGAAATCCGGCCCGACACGTCGCCGAACCGGCTGCCCCTGAGGTTGTCCATGATCCGGATCCCGCCGCCGGCCTCGGCCACTACCAAATCAGTGTCCCCGTCGTCGTCTACGTCGCCAAAGGCCGCGTCCGTGCCGACCGCACCGGGCGGACCCGCCAGGCCGAAAGTGGCCCCCATTTCGGTGAAGGTCCAGTCGCCGTTGTTTCGGTGTAGCGCGTCCGGGCCTTCGCGGGCCTCGAACGCGTCCAGATCTCCGTCATGGTCAAGGTCGGCAAACAATGCGCGACCGACCAACCCGGATGCCGCGACCGCTCCACCGCCGACCGACTCGAATCTCCCCGCGGAAGCGTTGCGGAGCGCTGCGGATCCTTCAGCCCCCGCCACCCAGATGTCCAGACGGCGGTCGTCATCCAGGTCAACCCACCGGGCCTCCGAGGCACCGGGAAATTCGGTGCCTGCCAGATCCCCGCCCTCGGAGGTAGCATCCACGAACCTGCCAAAATCGACACGAAGAACCCTGAGTTCTCCTCCCCGCAACCAGAGCAGGTCTTCGTCACCGTCGCCGTCGTAGTCGCCCGCTACAATCGAAGCCGCCCCGCCCTCCGCGCGGTCACCGGTCGAACTCTCCCGCGGTGCCGTGCCCAAACCAGCCGAGATCTCGACCAACCCGGCCAGCTCTGAAGCCTCGGTAAAGCGCAGCGCCTCCAGCACTGCCGCGGGCTCCCGCACCGCGAGTGAGACCAGGAAACTGAAGTCCAGTTCAGGCACCCCGGCCAGGGTGGACGGCGGCTCGGCCAGCTCCTGGAAGCCCTCCTGGTATGCCGGCGTCAGCTCGAACACCGACTTGAATTCATCAAACGCGCCCCTGGCCCGCTGCACGAGGCCGGCGGGCACGTCGCCCGCGGCGGCAGCGGTCCCGACGTCCCTTAGACTCTCGACCACCTCCTCGTACCAGGGCAACGCCAGCAGCCCGAAATCCGGGGCCACCTGCCGCAACATCTCCAGTTCGGCGAGGGCCGCATCTGCCTCTCGGGACGGGGAAGACGCCGCGCCTTCCAGAAAATGGTCAGCCCGGGCGACGCGCAGGGCCAGGTTCCCGGGTGATGACTCCAGCGCCCTGCGCAGCAGCTCCGCGCGCTCGGCCCGCCGGCCCGCACCGGCTTCAAGCGATGCCAGGGCCCAGAGGGACGGCACATGTGTGGAGTCGGCTTTCAGGCTCTCGTCCAGTAGGGACCGAGCCTGCCCGGCGTCGCCTTCCAGCACTCGAATTCGCGCCAGCGCCAGGATCAGATCGGGCGCGTCCGGGGCACGCCGCCGGGCTTCGGTCAAATGTTCGGAAGCCTGGTCCAGGTCACCGGACTTGAGGGCCACGAATGCCAGTCCGGCCCACCCGGCTGCCTCTTCGGGAGTCAGATCGACCAGTCGCGAGTAATCTGCCCGGGCATCGTCCAATCTGTCCTGCTGCAACGCCGCGTCGGCCTGTGCGCGGATCGTCAACAAGTCAGAAAGAGGTAGGTCGGGCACCGGCGCGTCGCCGCCGCACGCCTGTAAGAGCACCGAGACTCCCGCGGCGCGCCAGAGGCTCCGGCACGATGGCCCGGGGCCGCACCCCGCGGAAACCCTGGGGCGTGGCATCACCGTCCTCCGCCCGGTTGTTGGATCTCGATCTGCGTACCGGCCGCTACAGGACCCGTCATTGTCGTCTCTCCATCTGGCCACCGCACCGAAATACTGTCCGCCTGCACAGCGTCGCCCAGGCCGGCCAGTACCGGATTGGTTTCTGATTGAGACAGATAAGAACCCGACACTCCGACGTAGAAGCGCCGGGCGACCCCGCCGGCAAACACCTTCACAATCGAGCCAATCGCATGGAAGTTGGGCGCGCTGCCCCGCAACCGCACTCGTACCCATGCGCCGGGCGGGGCGGTGTCATTCCGAAGCACCTTGGGCGCGCCCCCGTTCGCCGTGAACACAAGGTCCAGATCGCCGTCGCGGTCCAGGTCGCTCGTCGCAACACCGCGCGCCACGATCGGTTCGGCAAATCCGCCGCCGACTCCGGACCCAACGTCCATGAACTTCCCGCGCCCGTCGTTTTGGAACAGGATCGGAGCCTGCTCGAAATCGACGTCCCCCTGCACCCGGCGTATCTCGGGTTCAATGTGTCCGTTGCCCAGCACAAGATCGACGTTGCCATCGCTTGACAGGTCCGCGAACCGGAGCCCGAAGGTCAGCGGCAGGAGGGTCGGCCGCGTCAGCCCCGCCGTGCCCGCCAGATCCTGGAAGGTCAGTGGCCCGATTGCCGTGTACAACGACACGGCCTCGTTCGAGAAGTTGCCGATGGCTATGGAGAGTTGTCCGCGGTTCGTGATGTCGGCAACGTCGATCCCCATTCCCGCACGCGCCCTGCCCGACCTGTCGAATGCAATGCCCGCGTCGAGGCCCGCGTCAGCGAAAGTGCCGTCGCCCTGGTTGATGTAGAGGAAGTTGGGGTAGGTATCGTTGGCCACGGCCACGTCAGGCCACCCGTCGTCGTTGAAGTCGTCAACCGCGATGCCGAGCGACTTCCCTTCCGCGTTCAGCAGGCCCGCGGTCTCTGTAACGTCGGTGAACTTGCCGCTGCCGTCGTTCTTGAGCAGCCGGCACGACTCGCCCTCGTATTCCTCGGGCGTCGCGTACGACTTGTTCACCCCGTCGCGACTGAAGAACAGATCGGTCTCGGGGGTCCAGTCCACATAGTTGCAAACCAAGAGGTCCAGCCAGCCGTCTCGGTCGGCATCGAACCATGCGGCGGCTGTGGACCAAGCCGGGTCCGCGGCTCCCGGGCCGTTGCCTTTTGCCCCTGCCACGGCGGTGACATCGGTGAACCGCCCACCGTCGTTCCGGTACAACCTGTTGTCGCCGACAGCAGTCACGTACAGGTCCTGGTCTCCGTCGCCGTCGTAGTCCGCCGCCCAGGCGCCGAGCCCGGCTTCGGCGGTCACGTCGCTGAAGCCGGGCTCGGCACCGGGGCCGTCGCCAAACCGGTTTCGATACAACCGCGGGCCCGCCCCGCGGTCTTCGCCGCGCCCTTCCCACCCTGTCGAATTCACAAAATACAGGTCCGGCCACCCGTCGCCGTCGTAGTCGAAAATCGCCACGCCGCTGCCCATCGTCTCGGGCATCCACTTCTCGCCGAACGCTCCCGTCGCGTGGCGGAACGCGACTGCCCATTCCTGGGTCACGTCTTCCAGCCTGATGCTGGTGGACACCGCCTGAATGGCGTCGGTCGCATAGACCGATCGCCCCACGGCGTATTCGGGTACCTCATTCGCCGGGGCGTCCCCTTCTCCGCAAGCCGCGGCGCCGAACAGGCTGCACGCCAGCACCAGGCCGGGCCGCGGCATCAACGGTACTGCCCCGGAGGCACGGTCAGGTCGTGCGTGTGAACCGGCTGCGACATCAGGTTCGCACCCGGGTTGTTCGCCAGGAAATCTCTGGCAAGAGCGCGGGCGGCTTCGTCGATGGAGTATTTCTCAAAAGCCTCTTGGGCAGCGTCTGCTTCGGCGTCCCGGCCGAGCGCTCGCAGGCTCAGCATGCGGTTGTAGTGTGCCTGCCTGTGCTCGCGATCGATGGCAAGTACTTCTTCGAAGGCCGCCAGCGCCTCGGCGTACCGGCTGGCCAGGTACCGCGTCCTCCCCAACTCGAACCAAGCCGCCCGGTCCCCGGGAAAGGCCGACAGGGCGGCAAGATACGCCTGCTCCGCCAAATCGTAGGAACCGTCTGCCTGGTGGGCACCTCCCCACACCCAGGCCGACCGGGGGTCGCCCGGAGATACCTGCTCGGCCTCGCTCAGACGCGCCAGCGCGTCTTTCAGGTTGCCCGTGACGAGGGCGGTCCGGGCCAGATTCAGCGGCCCGTCCACCCGGTCGGGGGCGAGCGCGGCCACCCGCTGGAAGGCATGGCGGGCCAGACGGGTGTTCCCCCTCAGGAGATTTGCGATCCCGTAGTCGTTGTAGCGCTCCCACTCCGGCTGAGCGCTTGTTCCGGGGCCATCGCCGCCGGGCCCGGCGACAAGGGTCAGAGTGTCGGCGGCGATTTCGGTCACGGGTAGGTCGGGCACATCGGCGAATTGCCTGAAGCCCTCCGGCCGGCTGCGGTATGCGAATTCCGTGTACGGCCGGTCGAATTTCCTCCACAAAAGGCGGGCAGTGACGGTCAGCGGCCCGTCGGCCCTGCCGGGGTCCCGGGCCAGAGCGGGCACGCGCACCTTGTATTGGGCGACATCCGCGGTACCCGGGCCGATCACGTTCGCCGCCGCGGTGACCCGAATGTCCTGGGCGTTCCGCTGGTGGATTCGGGCACCCGCCGAGTCGAGAACGATCGACCGGAATGTATGCGCCATGGGGTCCAGGTGTCCGTCGGGTCCGATCAGTCCGGACGCCGCGAGAATCTCTCCGTCCGGAGCCCGCACCACGAACTCCAGCCACCCCTCGTTCGAATCGTTGGTCCCCCCCGGGAAGGTGTGCCCGACTCCCCGGTTGCGGACCACTACATCGAAGGTGACTTCATGGCCGGGCACGCTACCAGGGGCATCGGCCGCCGGGCCCAGATCCGAGACGGCAACCGACCGGGGCAGGCCCGTGACCGGGTCGGCGTCCGCATTTCCCGTCCGTGCGGCGAAAATGTCTACGGTCAGTTTTCCGGCCCGCACGAATTCCTCGGTCATCCGCAGGTGCACCGAATCGCCTCGTATGAACGGAAGCGCCGTGTTCACCGCCAGGAACCGGTGCGACCGGACCATGCCGCCTTCCGCGGAAACATCCCCAAGCGGCGCAGGTTCGGGCGGCATGTGGCAGGTCTGACACTGGCTGGCCGCCGGAGGGAGATAGAACGTGCGGGATGCGTTCCAGGCGACTCCGCTGTCGTGCCAGGCATCGTATTCATTTTGGCCTCTGATCCACCGGTACCCGTTGACGGGCAGGTCCAAACTCACTTTGTGGCAGGTGGCGCAGAATTCCGCGGTGTGGTGGAGGGGTTTCAGCATTTGACTGCGGTGCACATCCGGGCGGGCACGGAGGGCGGCATCGTGCACGGTCCGGCCGATCGACCCGTCCGGGGCATCCGCCAACAAGTATGGGTCTTCGGTTTCGTCGGCGATGTTGTAATTGCCGTTGCCCGTATTCCCGTGCGTGCGGTCAATCGCGTGGCACGACAGGCACGTGAGCCCCGCCTGAGCCTCGACCGAGGACGGGTCGATCGGCGACTCCATTGCCCCCGCCAACATGAGGGCCGGATCGTGGCACCCGCTGCACCATTTGCTCTTCGCCCGCCCCGCCGCGCCAGGAGGGAGCCCAAACGAACGCAGGTGTGCCGCCAGGTTCTCTTCGGTGCCCAGCGACTCTTCACGCATCTTGTCGATGGTCGCCGCGTAGAATGGGTTGTTGAACGAGGCGAAACGGTGCGCCGAAGCCGCCCACTGCTCGGTCACGTCCGGGTGGCAGCGCTGGCAGGTCTGCGCTCCGATCATGACATCGGCGGCGAAACCGCGTTCTTCCACCTCGGCCGCCACCCTTTCTGCAAGGTCCGGGGCCTCCCCGTCGTGGGCCCCAGGTACAGCTCGGGCCGAGCGGCGGGTGATGATCCGTGACGGCAAGTGGGTTCCCGTTCCAGTGGTCGCGGGCGATGGGAAGAACGGGCTCTCCGGAGACACTTCTCCCTCGAAACGCTCCGCCGGGCGCTCTCTCCCCCCGGGTCCTTCCGGCCCGGCCCCGAGGGTGGCCGCCAACCGGGCCTCCGGCGTCAACCGGGGACCCTCGTAGGTGATCACATGAACCACGGCGAGCAATGCGAACCCGCCCGCTGTGAGCGCCGCGAACCTCTTGGCGCGGGACCCCGGCGGCCGCGCGTAACTGACCAACCGGTGGCCTGCGTAGGCCGAGACGGCAAGCAGGGCGGCACCCACGTGAGCCCACCACGCCCACCGATTGGCGTGCGAGGCCGATTCGGTGACGATGAACAAGCCGGTAACCGCCAACCCGCCCCCCAGAAGACCAAGTGCCAGCCCGGATAACATCGAGGCCGGCCGCTTCCGCTCCAGAACCCTGGGCAGATGGAGGCCCAAAAAGGCGAACAGGAGCACGGCGAGCACCAACCCGACCGCGGTATGTGCCAACACCATTGCCTGTAAGAACTTGGGCAGCGACTCGGCACTTGGCGCGAAACGGGTCCATCCGCCCGCTTCGGCGGCCCGGTTCAACAACAGGTAGAGAGTGTTTGCCAGCATGAACCCGGCCAGGCCGAGCGTGACCGCGAGGAATCGCTTGAACCGGCGCGACAGCAACGACGGGAGACGCCCCCGCCGGGACGTTATCTCAGGGGCCATACAAGAGGCAGCACGAAAACCGTGATCAACCCGAGCACAACAAACAGCGGCAGCCCGGCCCGGGTGTAGTCGGTGACCCGATAGCCGCCCACACCCATCACCAAGAGGTTCACGGGATGGCCGAACGGGCTCAGGAAGGCGCATGAAGATCCGAGCGCCACAACCATCAGGAGTGCATGGGGAGAAAGCCCGAACTCGGCGGCCACGCTCAGCGCCACGGGCGTCACCAACACGGCCACGACCGCGGTCGGGACCACCTGCGCCGCCACCCCGCACACCAGGAACAGCGCCGCCAGCAACAGTCGGGAGCCGCCCGCCCCCGCCCTGCCAACCACTTCGGTCGCTATCAGCTCGGCCGTGCCGGACTCCTCCATGGCCAGCCCCAGGGCAATCATCCCGGCCAGCAACACAATGACCCGCCAATCCACCAGTTGGTAAACCTCGCTGCCCTTGATGCAGCCGGTCGCGATCATCAACAATGACCCGCCAAGTGCCGCCACGTAAATCGGCATCAGGCCCAGGGCGGCGGAGCCCACCACGGCCAGCATGATGGCCGCCGCCGGGGCCGCCCTCTCCAGTCTGAACGACTCGCCCGGGTCGGCGTTCATCACCAGGAAACGGCTGTCCCGGCTGAGTTTGGCCACGCTCCGCGGACGACCATACAACAACAGGGCGTCCCCGAACTCCAGCGCCATCCCCCGAAGCCCCGATGTCGACAGGTTGGCCACCCCGCCCCGCCACACCGACAGCAGCGACAGGCCAAATTTCCTCCGAAAATCAAGGTCCCTCAGCGACTTGCCGGCCGCCGTGGAACTGGGGGCAAGGGTCACCTCGGCGAACACCGCCTGATCCGATTCCAACTCGGACAGGGGCGGCAAGGCATCTCCGGGCTCCAGGGCCTGGAGACCCATCAGTACATCCCGGTCCGCGCTGTCTCCGTCTATCGCCAGCCGGTCGCCCGCCTGCAGCTTCACGTTCCCGCCGGGAAGGATGATCATCTCCCCCGCACGTTCGATACCGATAACCGTCAACCCGAAGGCCCACGACAGCCGCGAACCGGCTAGCGTCACTCCGGCCAGCCCCGACCGCTCGGGCACATTCAACCGCAACAATGAGTCGTCGAGCCCGTACCTGGCAGCCGCCTGGCTGAGGGTCACGGTCCGCACGCTGGCAAAATCCTCGCCGGGGACCAGTCCCCGGATGTCCTCGAAAGGTCCGACCACCAGAAGCCGCCCCCCTGGTTCGATCGCAGTGGCTCCCGTTGCCCTCTGGCCCCGGTCGGCATGCCCGGTGGTGCCGTCTTGGCCGCCCGGAACCTCTCCGGCCGAACCCAAGACCCGTACCCCCAGTTGATTGCTGAAATCGA
Source organism: Gemmatimonadota bacterium (assembly GCA_021295785.1). Taxonomy (GTDB): domain Bacteria; phylum Gemmatimonadota; class Gemmatimonadetes; order Palauibacterales; family Palauibacteraceae; genus Palauibacter. Next base: position 39,502 of record JAGWBR010000013.1, on the reverse strand, counting down.
CCTCGCGCAGCGTGCGGCCGGCCAGCTCCGAACCCTCCGCCACCTCCACCTCCGCGGCAGCGGTGGCACGCTCAAGGAAGGCCCATGGCGTGGACTGCCGCCGGTCCCCCCCGGCCGCGGAAGCCGGCAACAGCGAACCCCAGGCCCGCAGCTCGTCGCATGCGGCCCGGCGCCCCTTCACCACCAGTTCGTCTCCGCCCCGCAAGGTGAAGAGGCGGTCCGGAGCACGGGTCAGCGAACGTCCGCGACGGACCGCGAGTACGTCCACCGCGAGGGCGCGCCCGATCCGGGCGCCGACCAGGGTTCGGCCGTGCAGCAGGCTGTCGTGCGGCAGGCGCAACGTGAAGAGTTCCCCTGCCAGTCCGTACCGCTGGCCAAGGCCGCGCCGACCCTGGTCTTCACCGGCGGACGACGACCGCGCCGGCAGCAAACGAACCCCAAAAAAGACCATATAGACGATCCCGGCCGCGAGGGCGGCCGCCCCCACGGGGGTGAAGTCAAAAAACCGCACCGGAGCCTCTCCCGCCGCTACCAGAGCTTCGGAGACCAGGATGTTGGGACCAGTCCCGATAAGCGTGGTCATCCCGCCGAGGAGTGACGCCCAGGCAAGCGGGATCAAGAGGCGGGACGGCGGCATTTCAAGACGTTTGGCTATGTCGAGCGCCACCGGCAACAGCAGGGCGGTAGCGGCGATGTTGTTCATCACGCCAGACATGAGACCCGCGGTCAGCATCAGGAGGGCCGTCACGCGCAGGGGTGAGCGGCCGGCCAGTCCCATGACCCGCCTGCCCACAAAGTTCGCCACCCCGGTCCGGTACAGCCCGCCGCTCAGCACGAGCACGGCCGCGATGGTGACCACGGCGGGGTTGGCGAACCCCTCAATCGTCCGCTCCATTGGGATTGCCCCCAGCAGAGCCAAGGCAACCGCCACGCTCAACCCCACGGCATCGTAGCGCACGCGCCCCGTCACAAAAAGGACCGCGGCGGCCGCCAGCACCGCGAGGACAACGACTACATCGGCGTTCATCGGGTTGGCGGCGAGGGTGATGTTTCGCGAGCCGCGAGCCCTTCCCGGGCCGTGCCCGGTCGCAGGCCGAAACGTGCCCGGTCGCTGAACAACAGCAGCGGCACGTCGGTCTCGCGTGCGACATCCAGAGTCAACTGGCCGATGGCCGATCTCGGGTCTGCCCGCCTGGGCAGTCGGAGCACAACCAGGTCCGCCTGGTCCTGCCGTCGTTTCAGGTCCGCGGCCAGGTCCTCGGTGCAATCGAAGTCCACCTCAAACCCGTGCGCTTCGTCTCTGGCCAGAGTCGCCAGCAAGCGCTCTACCCGCGCCCGGGTCTGGGGTGATGCGTCCTTCGGAAGCACGCCCAGGTAGGTGATCTGGGCCTTTATGTGCCTCCTCCCCAGGCTCGCGAGCAGAAGAGTGCGGAGCCGGCTGTGCCTGGCCGTCTCGGACACCGGGATGATGATCTTGCGGGCGTTGTCTACCCGCCAGCCCGGCCCGGCTCTCAATATCACAACGTTGGCGTCGATCCGGCGCAGAAGATCCTCAAGACGCAGTGTTACCCTGCTGTCGGCGATGCGCGCCAGCCCGAGAAGCACGGTCTCGCACCTGTGCGTATTGGCCGCGTCTACTATCTCGTCCCACACACTGGGGGCGAACGTGAACAGGGTTTCGGGTTGGATGTCGGTCACCACGCTGCTCCAAAGGGCCTTCTGGAGCAGATCCGAAGCCTCGGAAATCTCCTTCACCGTTCCGGAGAGTTCGCCCGGGACTTCGCGCCCGGAAAGTTCGCCGGCGCGTGCGGAGTCGCCGGTCTCGGTCACGGCCGGGGGCGCCTGCACAACAGACATCAGCATTACCCTGCCGGAACCGGGGGCCTGGAGCGTCGCCCCGACGTCGATCAGGCCCTGGACAGTTTCCGGGTTGGCGATCGGAATCAGCACCAGCGGTCTCATGCCCCGCAGCCGCGCCAGTTCGGGGTCGGTGGCCAGCGCCGAGACATCGGCCAGCCCGGCACCGCGCCCGACCTGCGCCAAGTAAAACCCGATCCCCACAAGCAGCCATACCACGATGACAATTCCCGCCAGCGGGACCGCAAACGCCTGAAACAGAGCCAGCGCCAGGCACAGGGCGGCACCTGCGGACGGCAGTACCGGCACTCCCCTTCCACCGGACCGGCGGTGCAGGAGAAGCGTTACCAGATGCACCGCGGCGAATGAAACGAGGAAGATCAGGCTGGAGGCGGCTGCCGCGGATTCCACCTCGCCCACCACCGCCACCAGCACCAGCATGCCGACTCCGGTTGCGACGACGGCCACGACAGGCGTGCCACTTTTCTTGCTGATTCGCCCAACGACGCGCGGAAGTGTGTGGTCGCCCGCCATCGCCAGAGCAACCCTCGACGCCGCCAGCAAATTGGCGTAAAGCGCTGACAGCATTGACAGGATCCCTGCAGCAAGCACGACCCAATAGCCCACCGGTCCCATGATTCTCTCAGCCGCCTCGGCGACCAGGCCTTCCGGGTTTTCGCGAGCCACGGCGGTGATTCCATCCTCCGGGGCGCCAACGGTGGCAAGCAAGAATAACAGAGGCAGGTAGATGACCAGTGCCGTTCCCAGCGACAGGTACATCGACTTGGGCAGAAGTCGTTCGGGTTCGCGCACTTCTCCGCCGACGGCGGCGATCAGGTCGAATCCCTGCAGGGCGATGAAGGTCAACCCCATCGCAGCCAGCAGACCCGTGGCTCCCGCCGGGGAAAACGGGCTCATCCGAGACACGAGCTCCCCCGAGTCGCCCGCCACGAACGCAACCGCCGCAAACGCCATCAAGAACAGCAGCACCGCTACTTTTCCGACGGTCGGAGCGTTGCCGCCGCCCGTGGCTTTCCTGGTCAGGCTCAGGGCGTAGTAGATGATCACGGCGAGGGCCAGGCTGACCTGAACCACGTGCGATGCCAGCCAGTGCGATTCTCCCAACAACCGGGCCGCACCCTGCCCGGCGAAGACCCCAAATCCCAAAGCGTATAGGACACCGGCTACTATCGACGCGAACCACACCTGCCAGCCTATCACGAACGCCTGCTCTATGGGCACGACCTTGCGGGCGTAGGTGTAAATGCCGCCCGATTCCGGGAAGCGGCGGACCAGCTTCGCGAAGCTGGCAACGGTGATCATCGCGATCATGCCGTTGAGGGCGAATGCAATGATCGCAGCCGGCCCGGCAGCAGAGAACGCCACACCGGCGAGCACAAGGAACCCACCCCCTACGATCGCACCGACGCCGAGCGCGGTGGCGTCGAACAGGCCCATACCCCTCTGGAGGTTTGTTGGTGGGCTCACGGCTGGTCCCAGTTCAATCGGTCAATAATCCCGTCCGCAATTTACAGCACGTAACGGCACCGAACCTAGCGCCCGGCGTTAGTTTCGGAGCCGCTGCAGCGGGTTGGCGGCTTTGCCCCGGCCACACTGCCCGGCCGTGTTGCTCCGGCGTTCGTCTGGTCGGAAATCCCACCCTGGCTCAAACGGAGGTGACCGCGTGAGCGATGTCCTGATCGTTGAGAAGCTGGAAGGCCGTGTTGCGCGGCTCACCGTGAACCGACCCGAGAAGCTCAACGCCTTGAACGGGGCGGTCAGGTGCGCGTTGCTGGCGGCGCTTTCCGACCTGGCTGCGGAAGACGAAGTGCGCGTTGTGGTGTTGACCGGAGCCGGGGGGCGAGCCTTCATCGCGGGAGCAGACATCGGCGAGTTCAAGGATGCTCGACCGGTAGAACAGTACCGGCGGATGAAGGCGGGGAACATCTACGACGCCGTCGAGGCCTTCCCCAAGCCCGTGATCGCCATGATCAACGGGTTTTGCCTGGGCGGCGGTTGCGAGCTGGCCATGGCCTGCGACATGCGAGTCGCCGCGTCCACCGCCAAGATCGGCCAGCCGGAAATCAACCTCGGCCTGATTCCGGGGGCCGGTGGCACCCAGCGGCTGCCCCGCCTGGTTGGGGAAGGATGGGCGATGCGGCTGATCACGAGCGGCGAGTTCATTTCGGGCACCAAGGCGGCTGAGATCGGCCTGGTCGAGGTTGCGGTGGAGCCCGGAGAACTGGAAGAGCATGTGATGAAGCTCGCGGGCGCAATCGGCGGCCGGAGCCCCGTGGCGCTTCAAGCGGCCAAGGAATCGGTGCTGGCCGCCAGGCGCATGCCCCTGGATCAGGGGCTGAAGTTCGAGAGCGCCTGGTTCTCGTTGCTGTTTTCCACCGATGACATGGCCGAGGGTGTAGACGCCTTCTTGTCGAAGCGCCGGCCGGAGTTCAAGGGCAGCTGAGCCCGGGGGCCCGTCCTCAGGCGATGTGGACTGATCGCCTGCCGCCTTTGCCGCGCTTGAACTCTACCACGCCGTCGGTCAGAGCGAATAGTGTGTCGTCCTTGCCGCGCCCCACGTTACGTCCCGGGTGGAAGGGCGTGCCCCGCTGTCTGACGAGGATGCTGCCCGCAGTGACCTGCTCGCCTCCGTAACGCTTCACGCCCAGATACTGGGGATTGGAATCGCGGCCGTTGCGGCTTGAGCCGACGCCTTTCTTGTGGGCCATGTTCTATTCCCCTGCGCCTTCCGTCTTTTTGTCGGCATCCTTGGCACCGTCCGAAGAGACGTTGATTTCCGTGACCCGGATCTCGGTGAATCCCTGCCGGTGACCCTTCTTACGCCGGTATCCCTTGCGCCTCTTGAGCTTGTAGACGACGATCCTGTCTTCCCGGCCGTGCGAAAGAACTTCGGCGCTGACCGCCGCTCCGCTCAGCGTGGGCTGACCGACCTGGACCCCTTCGTCATCACCGGCGAGCATCACGGTGTCAAAAACAACGGTCTCACCCGGCTCGGCTTGGAGGGACGGGATGCGGAGAACGGCGTCCGGATCCGCCCTGAACTGCTTCCCCTGGGCCTGAAATATCGCGTACATGTCAGGAACTCTCTTCGTATCTCAACCAGTCAAACCCGCACCAACTCGCCGGGCCCCAGCAACTCTACGGCCCGTTTGGGACAGCCTGATATTATAGTCCATGATACCGGAAAACGCTAACCACGGGAGCTTGCTGGCGGGAGCCTAATTAGGTAAGAACCGCCCGCTTACGTCCTGATCACCCGGGTGTTGTAACAACCGGACTCCGTCCTGGTCCAGCAGCGGGCTGTCGGCCAGCTCCAAAGTCAACCCGGTTTCCTCACGGGCCCGGTCCAGGAACTCCCGCTCGTGCTCCAGCAGGTGCAAAACCACCGACGGATGGAGCACCACCGACAGGCCTTGCACGCGACGATCCGCGGAGGCTCTGACCAATGCCCGTTCAACGCGGCGCAGCACGGCTTCCGGCGACAGAACGTTCCCTTTTCCCCAACAAAACGCGCACCGAGAGGTCATGCGCTGCTTGAGCGACGGGTTCACCCGCTGCCTGCTCACCTGCATCAACCCCAGCTCGGAGATCGCGAACACCTTTGTGCGGGCGCGGTCACGGGAGAGCAGCCGCCTCATCTCTGACACGACCTTGTCACGGTGCTGCTGAGTGTCCATGTCGATGAAGTCGATTACCACTATTCCGCCAATGTCCCGCAGGCGGAGCTGGCGCGCTACTTCCGACGCGGCTTCCATGTTCGTCTTGAGGATGGTGTCGGCCGGGTCCTTCTTCCCTTTCCCCGTGAACCTGCCCGTGTTCACATCGATCGACACGAGCGCTTCGGTCTCTTCGACCACGATCTGACCGCCCGAAGGCAGTCGCGCGGTCCTGTGGAAGGCGCGGCGAATCTCGTCCTCGACCCCAAAATGATCGAAAACCGGACCGTCGCCCTCGTACAGCTCCACCCGCTGCATCAGCTTTTTGTCGATCTCGCCCAGATACGACTTGATTTCCTGGTGAAGCGCCGCCGAGTCCACCCTCAACTGGTCAACGCGGTCGTTGAACAGGTCGCGGATAATCCCCTGGGTGAGCGAAGCATCCTCGTGCACCAGGGCGGGAGCTTTCTTCCCCTTCGCACGTCGCTGGATCTTCTTCCAGGCTCCGCGCAGGCGTGCCAGTTCCTTCTTGAGAACATCCTCGGTCAGCCCCTCGCCCGCGGTCCGCACAATCACGCCGTCCGGGGCCCCTACTCCGAGCAGTTTGCGGGCCATCTGCCGCAGCGAGGCGCGGTCTTCGCGGGCCGTGATCTTCCGGCTGACCCCGACGTGGTCGGAGGCGGGCATGTACACAATGAACCGGCCCGGCAACGAGACCTGCGAGGTCACCCGCGAGCCCTTGGTCGAGATGGGTTCTTTCGTTACCTGGACAAGTATCGACTGACCCTTCTGGACGGCGTCCTGAATGCGGGCAGGCTCGGTATCCGCCGGGTTCGCCGCGGAGGGATCGTCTTCGTCGGGCTCGGTGAGGAGGTCCGACGCGTGCAAGAAGCCCGCCTTCTCGTGGCCGATGTCAACGAAAGCCGCCTGAAGCCCCGGAACCACGGCCTCAACCACGCCCCGGTAGATGTTGCCCTTGAGGCGCGTCTCGCCCACCCCGGCGTGGATCAACTCAACCAGGCGGCCTTCCTCAAGGATGGCGACCCGGGTTTCGCGAACCGAATCGTTGACGATGATTTGGCGTTTCGGCGCCGTGGCCAATTCAGGTCACCGTGTCGACTCTCCCCATCATCTCGCGCGCGATCACGATCTTGAGGATTTCGCTTGTTCCCTCCCCTATCTCCGTGATCTTGGCATCCCGCAGCATCCGTTCGACCGGGTACTCGCGGGAGTAGCCGTAGCCACCGTGAAGTTGCACGGCCAGGTCTGCTGCATCCACTGCTGTTTCGGACGCAGCCAATTTGGCCATCGCGGCTTCCTTCTTGTGCGGCTTGCCATCCATTCGCAGGCGCGCGGCATGATAGGTCATGAGCCGGGCTGCATGTATTCTGGTTTCCATGTCGGCGAGCATGAAACGCACCCCCTGAAACTGGTTGACGCGTTTCCCGAACTGTTCGCGCTCGCCCGTGTATTCGCAGGCCTTGTCCATGGCCCCCTGGGCGACGCCCACGGCGTGGGCGGCAATGCCGATTCGGCCTCCGTCCAGGGTATCCAGCACCAGCGGAAACCCCAGGTCAACCTCGCCCAGGAGGTTCTCGGGGGGGACCTCGACGTTGTCGAAGACCAGCTCTCTTGTGTCCGAGGCGTTCCACCCCAGTTTCCTCAGTTTGCGGCCGGCGGTGAAGCCCGGCATGGGAGCCAGGTCGGGGTCGTGCCCGAAGCGTGCGCCCCGAGGGCCTGTTTCCGCCAGCCCCAGATGCCCTTCGTCGGTCAGGCCGCACGTTTCCTTGGTCACGATGAAACAGCTGATTCCCGGGCTGTCACCCCGCTGGGGACTTGCCGGGGTCGTAATGGCCGCCACGCAAAACACCTCTCCCACACCTCCGTGGGTGATCCAGGTCTTGGCACCGTTCAGCCGCCACCCCGCTCCGTCCCGCACAGCAGTGGTTTGCATGCCCGCGGCATCGGATCCAGAACCGGGTTCGGTCAAGCCCAGACCGCCCAGAGCCCTGCCCGAAGCAAGGGGGGTCAGGAATGTCTCTCTCTGGCCCTCGGTCCCCCACTTGTAAATGGGTGACGCGGCGAGCGATGTGTGCGCCCCGATCATGATGGAGTGGCTCGCATCAACTCGCGCCAGTTCTTCGACCGCGATCACAAGCGACAGCAGGTCCAGGCCGACTCCCCCGTATTTCTCTTCGAAGGGGATGCCGAAGAGCCCCAATTCGGCCATCTGCGCGCCGGTCGCCCACGGAAACTCCTCGGTCTCGTCGTGCCCGGCCGCGACCGGTGCCACCTCGTTCTCGGCGAAGTCGCGCACCATGTCGCGGAGCATGAAATGTTCGGAACCCAGGCAGGGGTAGTAGTTGTCCAAAGAGTTCGGAGGTTCGGGGGTGCGGGTTCGGGCTGGTTGCAGGGTTCCGCGGGATTCCGCGGAGCGGGAAACGGGATCCTCGCAGCCCGGCGGCGGGCGGCCCGTTCCCGCCCCCCGTTGGGTAATGTTAAGTTATCCACTGGCGCGGCACACCGCACCGAACCAGCCGGTTACACCCGTCCCGAAGGGAGACTGGCGCATGTCACAAACACGGGCGTTCAGGCGTCTAAACAACAGATGACCAAGGGCACAGCTGACATCGAGGCGGTCTTTCGTCGGCATCACGCTTCGCTCTACGCCTACGCTGTCAGATTGTCGGGCGACCCCGAAGCTGCCAGTGACGCGGTGCAGGGGGCGTTCGTGAAGTTGATGGAGAACGAGGTCCGCAGTGCCGAAGTAGGTGTCTGGTTGCTGAGAGTGGTCACCAACGCCTTGCGGGACGAGGCCCGCAGGCGAACGCGAGAACGAAGGTTACACCGGGAGTATCCAGACCAATTGGCGGTGCTCTTGCCCACGCGCGAGACCCCCCCGGACGAACAAGAACAACGAGACGAGACAATACGGCGGGTCAGGGTGGCGCTGGAACAAATCTCCGAGCGCAACCGACAGCTCCTGCTGATGCGCGAGTCAGGATATTCATACAGAGAGATTTCGGAAGTTTTTGGATTACGGTATGGATCGGTTGGCACGATTCTGGCACGCGCGCTGAAACAATTTGAACGAGTACTGCTGGGGAGTGGGGACCCGCCTTCGGGAAATGACCGGCGGGAAAGGGACGGAAGCACCGGTGGAGTTGGACCCCGGGACGGAAGACAAGGTGTAGCGGAAAACCGATGAACACGGACACAATTATCAACTATCATTTGGACGACGGGCTTCTGCTGAGCCTGATCGACAACGAATTGGGGTCGGGCGAAACCGCCGCTGCCGAGGCTCACCTCAGAGAGTGTTCGGACTGCACGGCGAGGCGGGAGCGCATGGTGTTTGCGACTCGCCGTGTGTCGGCCGCCTTGGAGGCGCTCGACCCGGCCCCCACGACCTTGGCTGCTCGGGAAATGCTGGCGGGTCGGTCGAGGCGATCCGCGCCGGCGCCCGAGCGTTTTTCCGGGGGTATTCTCGGCGGGATCGGCACACCGGCGCGGTGGTGGGCCGCGGCGGCCGGACTGACGTTCGTGATTGCCGCTGGTGCCTACGCCGTGCCTGCCACGGGCGTCCGAGACTTGTTCGGCGGCGGACTGGATGCCCTCGTTCGGGGGCTGGCGGGCGGAGACGGCGGTGCTTCAACGGTCGCTTCCGCTGCCCCGCAGGCTGTTGCGGCCATGCCCAGGGACGGCGTAGTCCACATCCAACTGGATGCGCCTGGCGACCCTGCCCTGTCGGTCAGGGTGGTGCTGGACGACGGGCCGTGGGCCCGGGTCGAGGGCCAGGCCGCACGGTTTACCGTTGAAGAGGGCCGAATTGAGGCGGCTGGGGCTAGCGGCGACATCTTGGTGCAGGTCCCGCGCTCGGCCGAGTCCGCGGTGCTGATCGTGAACGGAGTCGAAGCAGCCGTGTCGCAGCGCGGATTCCTTGCTTTGACGCCGGCGGCTGAACGAAGCGGGGCGACGATCGAACTGCCGGGGGGCAACTAAGAAAACGGAGTGGGTCCTTCCCGCGGGCCGGCACTTCCCTTAGCGCTGGGGTGCATCGCCCTCGCTGCCGCTGGACCTGCTTCGACGGCGGCGTTGCAGGCCTCCGACGCGGGTCTGAACAGCACACCCTCACAATCTCAGGCAACTTCGACCGGAACCATCGGGGGGCTAATCCTCGCACGCGGCACCGGTTTCCCCATCCACGGTGCCACGGTCCAGCTGTTCGACGGCACGAATATTCGTTACGCCGTATCTGACAACGCCGGGCGGTACGAGTTCCGGAGGGTGCCGGCCGGGCCGATCTTGGTAGTCGCCCGGGCTCTTGACCGCACGCCCCTCTCTTCCCGTGCCTGGCTGACGTCGGGCACGGATCTGCGCCTGGACCTGCGACTGGTCCTTCGCCCCTTCCCCATCGAGGGCGTTGTGGCCATGGTGAGCGGTCAGCGATTGAGCATCCCCGGGCTCACACCGGAAGAGGCACGCGCGACCAGCTGGACAGAGCGCACGGCCATGGAATCCTCGCCCGGTGCCGCGGAGCTGGGTCTGGTCGAAGTGACCGCTCCCGCTGATCCGACCGATCCGGCGGCCGTCCTGTACGTGCGGGGTGCCGCGAATGATCTGAAGCTTGTGCTGTTGGACGGCGCGCCCGTCTACGCTCCTTTCCATCTGGGCGGTTTGCTCGATGCCTTCCCTGGAGGGCTGCTGGAGAGCTCTGCCCTGCACACGGGCGGCACGCCGGCCCGCTACGATGGCGGTCTGTCGTACGTCCTGGAACTCAACGTGAGGGAGGGTTCCAGGGAACGGCCTTCCGGGCGTACCGAGCTGGACATGCTGGGCTCAACCGTTCGCGCGGAGACAAGTCTGGGAGACCATGCCCGGGTTATCGGGAGCGGACGGATACTGCACGGATTGGGGTACCCCTACATCACCGACGGCGTTGACCTCGCATACGGCTACGGCGACGCCCTTGTTCGCCTTGACGCCGACATTGTTGGCGGACATCTGTCCGGAACCGGGTTTTGGAACCGCGAGTCCATTCTTCTGGAGGAAGATGTCGCCCAAAGCGGGCTTTTCGGGCGGGCGCACTGGGGAAACACAGCCGGTTCGGCGTCGTGGAGGATGGCCGTGGGCGAAGGCGGTCTGAGTCTTACCGCTGCCTACGGGCTTTTTGTGACCCAACTCCCTCTCCCCAATTCAAAAACCGCGTTGACCACCACGCGCGTGCCCAGTTCCCAGGCACGTCTTGAGCGGACCCGAACCGAAGCCATCTACGAGTCGGGCGGAGACGAACTCCGGTGGGCAGCCGGCGCGGGATTTGACACCCAGCGGTCTTCGGTGACGCAGCTTTGGCCGATCTCTTCCGGGCCGTTGCACGAAGCCCGGGCCCGGGTGTCCGCGGCCTGGGGAGAAGTCATTTGGCGGGCTCACGAGTCGGTCGAGCTGCGGGGGGGGCTGCGGGGCAGCTATTTCGCCAGGGCCGGATACGGGCGTGCCGCGCCGCGGTTAGCCGCGACGTGGAAGGTCGCCCCGTCAGCGTCGGTCAAGTTGTCGGCGGGCAGATTTTTCCAGACGCTGCGAGGTCCCGAGTCGATTCTCTCGGGGAACCTGAACACGGCGACCGATGTGCCGGTCGTGGACGACCCGGGATCGGACGACGGCACCTCTCAGCTGGCAGTCGCCGCCGCCACGCACTTGGTGGTGGGACTCGAAAACAGGCTAGAATCGGGAGTTGAGATCGGCCTTGAGGGATACTTCAAATCGTTTACCGGCGTCCCGGGTGCACGGAGCGTTTCCTCTTCCGGGGCGGACTTGTGGGTGCATGCTTCAGAGGGACCGCTGACCGGTTGGGTCGGGTATTCGCTGGCCTGGGTGTGGTCGGAGCTGGGTGACGGCGAACGCAGTTTTGTCGGCCGGCACCTCCTGACCGGGGGGATCTCCGCAGACGCTCGCGGGTGGGAGGTTGGGGCGCAGGTGTCTTATGGTGCGGGTATTCCGTTTGTTAGCGTTAACGAGGCAGCGCCCTCGCCGGGAGTGAAACACTTTTCTTTTGATGAACTGTCTGCCCCTCCCCTTTCGGGGGCACCCAGCGATTCCTATTTGCGCATCGACGCGGAGCTGGCTCGGCGCTGGGATACGGGCGGGGACCAGGGGATCACGCTGGCCCCTTATCTCAAGCTGCTGAACTCCCTGGACCGCCGCGACGCGCTCTTCTACAGCACTGGCTTCGACGAGCGGGCCCGCCCGGAGTCGTTGGCCGGAATCCCGATCGTCGCCGTGCTTGGACTGGGAATCTGGTTCTAGGCCCGGCGCGGGCCCGGTTCGCCAGGAAAACAGTTGTCGCATCCGGTACAACGGGGGGTCCGCTCCCCGAAGTAACGTGCAATCGCTTCGCGCCGACAACCCCGGGTCTCGACGTAACTCCTCATCCCGGCCCGACGCTCCAGCTCGGCCGCGTCCGGGGACTTGCCGCCGGGGTCCTGCCGGCCGGGCCGCCAGGGCCTGCGACGGCGGGACGAGATGTCGGCGAGAAGACAGCCCGCCGGGGCGCCGTCCCTGCCGGCCCGGCCGGCCTCCTGCACGTATTCCTCCAGAGACTCCGGTGCCCCCAGGTGAGCTACCAATCGGACGCCGGGGTGGTCAATGCCCATCCCGAACGCCGTGGTGGCACACACGACCCGGAGCGCCCCGCTCAGGAATCGCTCCTGGGTCACCTGACGTCGGTCGTGAGGGAGGCGGGCGTGGTAGACCCCGGCGCTCACACCGCGCCGGGTCAGTTCCAGGGCCAGGCGGGCGCTGCGTTTCCTGGTCCTCGCGTACACGATGGCTGGTTCGCGGCTGCTCGTGACCGCTCGCTCGATCAGACCCCAGGCTTCGCCGGGGCTCTGAACCCGCCGCACCTCCCACCGCAGGTTCGGGCGGTTGCCCGAGGCCAGAATTCGCACGGTGTTCCTCAGGCGGAGCGCCCTTTCGATGTCCCTGCGGACGCGCCAGGTCGCCGTGGCGGTCAAAGCGGCGGTCGGAGGCCATCCAAGCCGCTCGCGGGCAGTGCGCAGCCCCAGGTAGGAAGGCCGAAACGAGAACCCCCACTGCGAGATGCAGTGGGCTTCGTCAACCGCCAGCGCCGATAGACCCAGTTCGGCCAGCCTTTCGCAAACGCCGTCAAGGCTCAGCCGCTCGGGAGAAAGGTAGAGCAGGTCCAACTCTCTCCTGCCGGCCGCGTTCAGGGCAGCGGTTACCCGGGTGCGGGGGGTGGTCTGCGTCCAGCCAAACGCCGCGATCCCCCGCCTGCGTGCCCCGCTGACCTGGTCTTCGATCAGCGATACCAGGGGAGAAACCACCACCGTTAACCCGCGGCGGACTACAGCCGGAATCTGGAAGCAAACCGATTTGCCCGCCCCGGTGGGCAGTACCGCTACGACATCCCTGCCCCGGAGGGACGCCCGGATCACACGTTCTTGTTCGCCCCGGAACGATTCGTAGCCGAAATAATGCCGGAGTGCTTGGGTGGCATCCATGGCGCGGACCCTCCTGCCCGCACTATGGCGCCCGCCATCAACTGGCTGTCAATAAACCGGCCGTCAACCGCCCCGGGGGCCCTCCGCTCTCCTGCGACCAACGCTGACTACGAGCGCCGCCACCAAGATTCCCACGCCCACACCGGAGCCGAACTCGCTGCTCAGAGCCCCACCGCCCGCCCAGACAACGCCCCCGGCCAGGGCGAGCCCCATTTGCAGCCGAAGCCACCAATTCCGGGACGGGGCGGGGGGCGAGCCCTGGCCTTCTTCGGTCAACCTGACTCCGTGTCCGTGGACGCCTTCCGGGTCAGGAACTTGCGGATCCCCTCCTGGCAGTCTTCGGTGGCGCGGGCCAGCGCGTTGACGTGGGCACCCGCCCGTATCGCGTCTTCGAACCCCGTGGTGTCGGTCGCGTGGAAGAGCCGTTTGGTCAGCGCGAGGGCGGAAGCGCTCCGCGCCGCCAGAGCCGCGGCAAACTCCGAAGCACCCCGAGCGAAACCATCGCTCGGCAAGACACGCGTCACGAGGCCCAGTTCGGCGGCGCGGAGCGCGGTGACCGGTTCTCCCGAGGTCACGAGGTCAAAGGCCCGTTTCTCTCCCGTTGCCCGCCGGAGCATCGCCATGACCATTGCCGGAACAAACCCCAGCTTCACTTCGGGATATCCAAAAAGAGACTCCCCGGAAGCCAGGACGATATCGCACGCCGTGGCCAGCCCACATCCACCAGCCAGCGCCCGTCCGCGCACCGCGGCCACCACCGGCTTTGGCGCCACACGGATCTCGCAGAACAGGTCTCCGAGCGCCTGGGCTTCCTCAAGGCTCTCCACGGGGTCCGCGCCCAGCCGCAGTTCCAACAAGTCCGCCCCGGCGCAGAAGTCCTTCCCCGCCCCGCGCAGCCCGATCACCCGTACCCCGCGATCCGCCGCTGCCTGCCCGATGGCGTCCCGCAGGGCCCTGATCATCACCTGGTTCAGCGCGTTGCGGCGGCCCGGGCGGTTGAGGGTAATCCACCTGACCGGGCCCTCGTCCTGAATCGCGACGACCGCCGAAGCGCTTTCCTGTTGCCCGGTTCCCCGGGAAGTGTCTTCCGCTGGTGCGGCATGTTTCATTGTTGAGCTCCGGCCGCAGTGCCGGCCAAGGTTCCCGACCGGGCGCGCCACGACTCCAGGACCGTCCGGGGAATGTTGATTCGCATTCGCAGCATCGCGGTCGAGAGAGTCTTGCCCTGGGCGTCCAGCATCAGCGAACCCGTCCCCCCTCCCCCCAAAGAGTTGTGGAGGAGGAAGTTGATTGCGTTCAGTCGGGGAAGCTCAAAACGCTCCACATTGCCCGTGCACACACCCCTGAAGTGGGCTTTCACCCGAGCGACGGTGAGCTCCCTGGCCAGGGCCTGATACAGCGACGGGTCAAGCGCCACGACTCCCACATTGGCGGTGTCGCCCTTGTCGCCTGACCTCGCGAATGCAACTTCGCGCAGCTCAACCGACACCATCGGGGCACCCACGGCTTCGGGGCTCACAGGACCGCTGTCTCCGTCGTCACATCACTCTCCACCGCGCCGCGGTCGATGAGCGCGGGCCAGTACGCCACCACCTCCCGCACCCTGGGCCTGCCATCCGCGAACCCGGTAACCGACGGCGGCCCAGCCAGAATCAGCGGGGCTATCTCGCGGGTGAATCGCGACACATCGCCGCGACGCGGGCCGCGCACTCCCACCCGGAGCGTGACTTCCGGCAGGTTTTCCGGGGGCGCGCCCGCAACCGGTCCGTGGCACGCCCCGGCTCCCACGTACTCGGTGCGGATTTCGTCGAACGCCAGCCCCAGGTAGTCGAGACGCCACCTCAGGATCTCGTCCGCCTTGCGGGCCTTGTCGAGGGCGTCCGGCCAGGCATAGGTCAGGCCGCCCACGGCCTTGAACCCGTCCCGCCAGGCGATCGACACCTTCAGCTTGTCGGGCGCGGGCCTTCCCCTGGCCCCGGTGACCTTTACCCGGTCCTGTCCCGCCTCGTGCAGTTCCAGGCCGGTCAGGTCCGCGACCACATCGGGCGTGATGTACTCTGCCGGATCACCCATTTCGTAGACCAGCTGCTCGGTTACGGATGCCCGCGTCACGCACCCGCCCAGCGACGGATGCTTGGTGACCACGAACGAACCGTCGGGCTCGGCCTCGATGATCGGGTAGCCCGGGAGCCGCAGGTCTGCCGAGCGCCATTCGGCCAGCGAGTTGCCGCCGCTGGCCTGGGCTCCGCACTCGTTGATGTGCCCTGCAGCCACGCCGGCAGCCAGCAGGTCCCAGTCGTCGTCGGCCCATCCGAACTCGTGGATCATGGGCGCGTAGGTCAGCGCCGTGTCGGTCGAACGCCCGGTGATCACGATGTCCGCTCCGTCCCGCAGGGCGTTCACGATCGGGCCCGCCCCCAGGTAGACATTCGCTGCCGCCACCCGCTCCCGGACAGAACACAGCGGCTGCCCTGTCTCCATGTGCCGCAATTCGTGGTGGGCCAAGAGCTGGTCCAGCCGGGGCATGAGGTCGTCGCCCGCAACAACGGCCACCCGGGGACGGCGCGGCAGATCGGGCCCCCGGGCCAGCGCCCGCGCGAGGGCCGCGCGGCAGCCGAGCGGGTTTACTCCTCCGGCGTTTGAGACCACCCGGACGCCGCGTTCCAGCAGATCCGGCATCAGATCCGCCATCAGGGCCACAAAGTCGCGGGCGTAGCCGGCAGCGGGGTTCCTGTCCCTCTGTTTCTGCATGATCGACATCGTGATCTCGGCCAGGTAGTCGAGCATCAGGTAGTCCACCTGACCGCTACGCACCTGGAGCTTGGGCGCCTCCTGCCAGTCGCCCCAGAACCCCTGGCCGGCGGCAACGCGCACGGTGCTCAGCGATCCCCCCCGGCTCCGCGCCCCCCCCTTGCGAAGAACGGCCGGTGTCCCAAACCGCGAACCGAACACGCAAGGGCAAGGCCGAGCATGTCTCTGGTGTCCTCGGGCGCGATTACCGCGTCCACGAACCCCCGGGCACCGGCGTAACGGGCGTCAAGTTGCTCGCTGTAGTCCGCGCGGGTCTGTTCCATCGCCTGTTCGGTGTGTTCGTCAACCGGTTCTCCGGACTTGGCTGCTGCGTTCAGCTTGCGCCCGAATGTCGCCCGGACCGCCGCTTCGCCCTCCATCACGCCCATTCGGCCCGTGGGCCAAGAGAAGATGAAGTCCGGGTCAAACCCCTGCGCCGCCATGGCGTAGTAGCCCGCTCCGCTGGCATGGTTCACGGTAAGTACCAGACGCGGGACCCGGGCGCAGGCCATGGCTTCGACCATTTCGGCCCCCGCCCGAATGATACCCGAGTGCTCTGCCTCGGGCCCCACCATGAACCCGCTGACGTCCTGTACGAATAGAATCGGGATGCCCTGGCGTTCGCACATTTCGATGAAATAGGCGGTCTTGCGCGCCGTGTCCGCGTAGATGATGCCTCCCAAACGGGGGGGCTGCCCGGGAGGCCCCGGGTACATGCCCCTGCGGTTGGCGATGACCCCCAACGGAATGCCGCCCAGCCGCGCTTGCGTGCACAACATCTCTTTCGCGAACTCGGCCTGGAATTCCTGGCTGCCGCCGGCATCCAGGAATGTCTCCAGGACCGCCTCCATATCGAACGGGGCGCGGTGGTCGGAGGGCATCAGCTGGTACGCCTCTTCGGGCGGCCGGGCTGGTTCGCGGGCACCCGTGGCGTCGTCCTCGCTTCCGGGTTCGTGGGGCGCGGCTCCCGGGCCGTCGGGGGGAAGGTCGGCGAGCAGCCTCCTCAGCAGGGCCAGGCAGGATTTTTCGTCCTTGGCGCGGTAATGGGCCACGCCGCTGATCTCGGTGTGCGAAGCCGCGCCGCCCAAACGCTCGGAATCCACCTGCCGTCCGGTGGCTCCCCGCACCAGATGAGCCCCTCCAAGACCCATGAAGCTGGTTCCCTCAACCATGACGATCGAATCGGAGAGCGCCGGCAAATAGGCACCGCCCGCGATGCACTGGCCCATTACGGCAGCCAGCTGCGGCACGCGCAGGTAGCGGCGCATCAGCGAGTTGTAGTAGAAGATGCGGCTGGCCCCGTACTGGCCCGGGAACACGCCGTCCTGGTACGGGAGGTTGACTCCGGCCGAATCGACCAGGTAGAAGATCGGAGTGCGGCACCGCATCGCGACTTCCTGGGCGCGCAAGATCTTGGTGACTGTCTCGGGCCACCAACTTCCTGCCTTCACCGTTTGATCGTTGGCGACGATGACCACTTCGCGCCCACAGACGGTGCCGACCCCCGTAACCACGCCCGCGGCGGGTGCCTGCCCATCGTACTTGTCGCACGCCAACAGCAGCCCCAACTCAAGAAACAGGGATCCGGGGTCCAGCAGAAGCTCGATTCGCTCGCGGGCGGTCAACTTACCCCGCGCATGCTGCCGTTGGCGGCGCGCCTCTCCCCCGCCGTCCTTGATCCGCGCCTCAAGCTCGCGGAGCTCCCGGACCATGGCCTCCAGGCGGGTCTCCGTGCCCGAACGAGGGTTCAGGCGGATCCGGGCTCCCCGGTGGCGCCACCACCGGACTCGACCCGGTTCTCGTCAAACCAGGACCGGATGTACTCAACCGGCGCGGAAGTGGGGGTCCCGGGTCCGAACAACTCGCCGATCCCCCGGCGCCGGAGCTCCCGCCGGTCTTCCTCGGGGATGATGCCGCCCCCGGTAACCAGAACATCCGCCATGTCCTGTTCGTCCAAGAGTTTCCGGATGCGAGGCAGCAGGGTCATGTGCGCCCCGGACAATATCGACAGGGCGACCACGTCAACGTCTTCCTGGAGGGCGGCCGAGGCGATCATCTCCGGGGTTTGGTGCAACCCGGTATAGATGACTTCCATCCCCGAATCCCTGAGTGCCGCGGCTATGACCTTGGCCCCGCGGTCGTGACCGTCGAGACCGGGTTTCCCGACCAGCACGCGGATTCTGCGGTCTTCCACGTGTCGATGCGGTCCTTTCCGAACATGTCTGAAAGCCAGTTATCTCGCCCGGCTTACGGGACCGGGCGAGGCTGCGTAAGATACCCAATCATGGAAGTTCGGACATCCGCGAAGACCGGTTGGATCGGGGTGGTCCTCGGCCTGGCCGGGGTCGTCGTAATCGTGGCCGGGATGCGAGCTGCCGCCACTCTGTTGGTGCCGACCCTGTTGGCGGTCCTGCTCTCGACGCTGTTGATGGGCCCAATGCGCTGGATGGTCCGGCGCAGGGTTCCGAAGGCCGTCGCCGTGCCCCTGCTCATGGCGCTCCTACTGGCTCTGGGGTCGCTGGCTGCCGGATTGGTCGGGGCCGCGGCCGTGGAGCTCGGCTCGCGGGCCGAGATCTACAACGTGGTGTTCCAGCAGAGGGTCGCCGAATTCGACGAAGCCGTGGTGGCGTGGCTGCAGAGGTTCGGTGCCGAGGGGCCCGAGCGCCCACTGGCCGACTACCTGTCTCTGCAGCGGTTCATCACGTTCGGCCAGCAGCTGGCGGAAAACGCCGGCGAAATGCTGGCCAACGGTTTTCTGATCCTCATTGTGCTGGGGTTCATTTTGTGGGAGGCCCCGGACCTCAGGCGCAGACTCGAGGTGTCGGTGGGCAGCCGGTGGGCGGGGTTGGCACATCTGCACCTGCACGAAATCGGCGTTGCGGTGCGGCGGTATTCAATTGTCAAGACTGCCGTGAGCCTGGCCACGGGAGGGGCCGTATACTTGGCCCTGTTGATTCTGGGCGTTGATTTCGCGCTGTTGTGGGGGGCACTGGCCTTCGCTCTGAACTACATCCCCACCGTGGGTTCGGTGATCGCCGCCGTCCCGGCCGTGCTGCTGGCCTGGCTGCAGGGGGGAGCGCTGACGGGGGTTGTGACGACGGGCGTGTACCTTGCCATCAATACCGTGCTGGGCAACATCGTGGAACCGCGCTTCATGGGTTACGGCGTTGGGCTTTCGCCGCTCGTGCTGGTGGTTTCGCTGGTGTTCTGGGGTTGGGTGCTGGGGCCGGTCGGGATGATCGCGTCAGTTCCGCTAACCGTCATGGCCCGCCTGGTGCTGGCCGCCAACGACAGCACCCGGTGGATGGCCGTGCTGATTTCCGACCGCAGGTCTCTGCAGCGAGAAGCGGCGGCCGGCCAGACCTGACCGGCCTCGGCCCGGCACAAGCTCGCTCCTCTGAAACCGAGGCTAAGTGGCTCGGTCTTGCGGGGCATGAGGCGACTTCCCCCGGGTGAAACGGCTGCGATTCGGGTCCGGGTTGATCCAAGGTTGCGGCGCGAAGCGAACGTTTGCAAACTGCCGCATCCCGGCGTTTGTGCAGGCCCGGCGGCGCCCCGGGAGTCCTGCGTGCCCGCGACCTGAGCGGCGAGCGCGATGGCCGCGGTCTTCGTCATGGCTGCACCAACTCCCGCACTTCCACCCGCTGCACATCCATTTCATCCCACGTTTTCACCAGCGCCCAGTCGGGCCCAATGTCCAGCAAAGAGGTACGCGGTGGCAGGGCGAGCGTGCGAACCCACCTGCCGTCCTCGTCGAACGCCAACCACTCGCTCTGTTCTCCCGGGCGGGTGTAGTCGTGCACCCAAAGGACGCCGTCGTCGCCGACCAGAAGCCTGTGGTACGCGGGAAACTCGTCGGGCACGACCTCGCTCTGCCATTCCCAGGTGCCCTCGAACCGCGCACGCCAGTCGGGACCGCCGTTCTCGCGGTAGAGCTCCTCCAGGTCATCCCGGTATCGTTCGACATCCTCACTCGTGACGGCCAGATCCGGCCCCTCCCAGCGGATCCGTCGGATCGTGGTGCCGAGCCAGTCGATCAGCTCCACCTCGTAGTCGTCGCTGGTGCCGAGCCAGATTCCGTCGTTGGTCGCTGCCAACACCACATCATGCGTCCAGACTCTGCCGGGCATGGCATTGCCGCCGCCCAGAGCCCTCTGCTCGCGTCCGGGAATCCCCTCGCGCAACATCGTCGCCTCCGTGTCTCCCGGTTCAGCAGAGCCCAGCGACAGAAGTACGCGAAAAAGCTCCCCGGGTTCGACCTCATCCTCTCCGAAGCCCGAACTGCTTCCGGTGAAGGCCACGCGCCCGTTCGGGGCGCAGGCGAAGTCGCGCAGCGGCAGTTCCTTGTACACGAAGCGGTAGTCGTTCAGAAGATTCCCCTCCTTGTCGTACATGTGGACCCGCGTGCTCCACATGTCGTACAAGACGATCGACTCCTCGTTCGCGCATCCCTCCGCGATCTTGACGAATTGGAACTCGCCCGGCCCCTCACCCGCACGACCACGGCTCCACAGGTGCTCCCCGTCGGCGCTGAATCGCTGGAACCGCAAGTTCTGCTGGTCGGACACGACCACGCTGCCGTCGGCGAGCCGGGCGCCGGCGTTGATTTCGCCGAACAGCTGCTCTTCCGGCCCTTCGAGTCTCCCGACCGACAGGATCGGTTCGGCGGACAGACGGATTTCGGTGGCAGGCCTCGTCTGGGGCGGCTGGGCCCGAGCGGTGGGCGCTACGAGCGGCATGACAACGAGAACGGCCATCCAGCGGCGCATGAGGGTCTCCTGGTTCGAATTATCTCCTAACAACGTAGGTGATAGCAAATGGGTGGTTCGGGCATGTAAAAAGGTCGAGTCGCCGCAGTCTCTGTGAGTAGCTACAATAAAGCTACACTAGAGTTAGAGTTAGTGTTAGACTGCAAAACCAGGGGGACGTTGTCGGTGAAAATCCGTAACCCCCTGCACTGCGTGGGCCAGGCGCAGGGCCTCGGCGTCTCTGAACAAGCCGCCCACGAACGAGACGCTGGTCGGCGTTTGGTCTTCCGCCCTGTACCCGTTGGGGATAACGACCTGCGGATGTCCGGTCAGGTTGGTCAGCAGCAGAATCGGGCCGCCGTAACTGGGTGTCACCAGCACATCGATGCCCTCCATCGCCGCGGCGAACTGCTGCATCGCCATGGTCCGCAGCCGGTTGGCCTGGATGTACTCCACGGCCGGAATCATCCGGGCCTTGCGGAAGGTGTTGGGCCAGCCGCCACGGGTCTGCCTGACCATGAGATCGTCCCGCCCTGACCGACTCAACTCGTCGAATGAAGCCCCCGCTTCTGCGCTCAGCACAATCCGCATGGCCGAGTAGGGCAGGTCTTCCGGCACATCCACGGGAATCGGGTCAACCCCCAGACTCCGCACCGCTTCCAGCGAGGCCCTGTCGAATTCCGCGCCCTCGTCTTCTTCGCGGTCCTCAAACGCGGACTGGTAGTAGCCGACCCTCAGTTCGGACAGCGGCCTGTCGGCGTCCCAGTGGAACGGCACGTCGCGCACCGTTGGGTCCAGGCCGTCTGCGCCGTGGACGGCGTGCATCACCAGCGCACAGTCTTCGGCGCTCCGGCAGATCGGGCCGAGCTTGTCCATCGACCAGGACAGGGTCATTGCGCCGGCACGGCTTACCGTACCAAATGTCGGCCTCAGCCCCGAGGCGCCACACCGTGTTGACGGGGAGACAATCGAACCGAGCGTCTCGCTGCCTATGGTGAACCCGACCAAACCCGCTACCACCGACGAGGCCGAGCCCGCCGAAGAGCCGCTTGAACCCTGCTCCAGGTTCCACGGGTTGTTGGTACGTCCGCCGTACCACCGGTCGCCCTGCGCCAGCGCCCCAAGCGTAAGCTTGGCCACGAGCACGGCGCCGGCCTCCTCCAGCCGGCGGCCGACGGTCGAATCGTGCCGCAGGTGTTGCTCTTCATAGGGCTTGGCACCCCAGGTGGTCCTGTACTCGTCCTCCGCCAGCAAGTCCTTGGCACCCCACGGAATCCCGTGCAGCGGTCCGCGGTAGCCGCCCGCCGCAATTTCGGAATCCGCCCGCGCCGCCTGCCGCATCGCAAGGTCCTCGGTCAGGGTTATCACGCACTCCAACGTGGGCCCGTGCCGGCGAAGTCGGTCCAGGTACATCTCGGTCAGCGCGGTTGAGGTCACCTGGCGACTGCGGATCGCCTCCGCCAGATGAGTCACCGGCCAAAACGCCATCTCTTCAATGTTGTCCGGGGCGGCCAGCCGCCGCGGCCTGGTGTAACGGAGCATCCCGGGCATTCCGGCCTCTCCCCGGCTGCTCAGTGCGTCGGGCATCGGCACACCCGGGGGAATCGGGTCGAAGTGGAGCGCCGGAGGCGTGGAATAGGGGATGGAAACCTCACGCATTTCCAGGTACCGCTCTCTGGTGCTGTTCAGGTCGTCCACCATCAGGTCGAGTTCTTCGTCGGTGAACTCCAACCCGGCGATGCCCGCCGCCGCCTGGATCGACTCCTTGGTGATCTCTTCGGTGGCGGTCCCGAGCGCCCGCCGGAGGCGTTCGTCGGCCTTCAGACTGGCGGGAGCAACCGTGGCTCCGGCGGCGAGCGCGGAAAGCGCGGCGACGAAGCCGCGGCGGTGCAGTCCTGAGCCGGACGGGGGTTGGTTTTCGCTCGGATGGCCCATGTGATTGCCCTTGCGTCGGTCGGTTTCGCGCGCCGTCTCGTCGGTCGGCCCGGGCGCCTTTGTAACGGTCGGTTTGACACCGATGCCCCACAGTAACGCATCGTTGTTCCGCTGCTCCGAATCTGGCACTTTGTGGGCAGGGCGGCAGGAAGACCGCCGGCGGGGCTGGCAGGAAGGCGGCCGCGGGCGGAAAATGAAGCAGATCTTGACGCCTCGACTCCGATCCCCAGCCGCGATAGCGACCTGAACATGCCCCCAACTCAACCCCCCCGCCCAACCCGCCGTCGTTTCATCAAATCCGCCCTGGCGGGAGGCGCGGCCGCGGCTGTGCTCCCGGGCCTGGGTACCACCGCCGACTCCAGGATTCTGGCCCGCGGCCCCCGCACCATTCGGGGCACTGTCCCGCCGTCCGACCGGATTGGCCTCGCGGTGATCGGCGCGGGCGGCATGGGCATGGCCGATGTCGACACAGCGCTCAAGATTCCGGGAGTTGAACTGGTGGCGGCGTGCGACATATTCGACGGGCGGTTGGAGGCCGCCCAAGAACGGCACGGCCAAATCTTCACGACCCGCGATTACCGGAAGGTGCTGGACCGGGCCGATGTTGACGCGGTAATCGTGGGGACTCCCGATCACTGGCACAGGCCGATTTCGGTGGACGCGCTTCGCGCCGGGAAGTCGGTTTACTGCGAGAAACCCATGGTCCACAACATCGGCGAGGGCGAGGAACTTCTTCGGGCCGAGCAGGAGTCGAGTCAGGTCATGCAGGTAGGCAGCCAGGGCATGAGCTCGTTGGGCAACGAGAAGGCCAGAGACCTCTACGAAGCCGGCGCTATCGGCGAACTGAACTACGCAGAGGGTTTCTGGGCGCGAAATGACCCTCTCGGTGCCTGGCAGTATCCGATCCCCGAGGGCGCGTCGGAAGAAACCGTCGACTGGCCGCAGTTTCTGGGACCGGCCCCGGACCGACCCTACGATCCCCTTCGCGTTTTTCGCTGGCGCAACTACCGCGATTACGGAACCGGCGTGGCGGGAGACCTCTTCGTACACCTCTTCTCGAGCCTGCATTTCGTGGTGAGCTCGCCTGGTCCCACGCGAATCCAGGCGGCAGGCGGCCTCCGCTACTGGAAAGACGGACGCGAGGTACCCGACGTCCTGCTGGGCGTGTTCGACTATCCCGAGACCGAGACCCACCCCGGGTTCAACCTGTCTCTGCGCGTCAACTTCGTGGACGGAACCTCGGGGAGCACTTTCCTGCGCCTGGTCGGGAGCGAGGGAGCCATGGACGTGACCTGGACCGAAGTCGTGCTCCGCAACAACATCGCGGTGGACCCGATGGACGCCTTCTCGCAGGAGAAGATCGCCGAGGCGGCTGCCGCCGACGGCGGCGGGCTCCCGCCCAGATCGCGCATGAGGCCCCCCGCCGAGGTCCGCTACCAGGTTGAACGAGGGTACCGGGGCGCGCACGTCGATCACTTCTTCAACTTTTTCGAGGCAATGCGCGGAGGCCCGCCGGTGCGCCAAGACGCCACGTTTGGCCTCAGAGCGGCGGCTCCCGCACTCGCGTGCAACCTGAGTTTTTTTGAAGACAGGATCGTCCGCTGGGATCCCGGCGCCATGAGGTTACGGGGATGAGGCGGCAGCGCCGCGGACCCGTCCTGTTCCTTGCGGCGGTCGTGCCGATTCTCGTCTTGTCGTGGGCCTGCACGTCGGGTTCGGGCGAAGACGCCGAAACCGCGGAAGCCGAGATTGCAGACGCCACTTGGTCAGCAAGCTCCGCCGTCTCGTTGTTCAACGGGGTCGACCTGGACGGTTGGGTAGTGCACGGGACCGAACGTTGGTACGTGGAAAGCGGCGAACTGGTCTGCGAGAGCGGGCCGGACGCCCAATACGGGTACCTGGCCACCCAGGCCACCTACGCCGATTTCGACCTGAGCATGGAATTCAGGCAAGAGGCCGACGGCAACAGCGGCGTCTTCTTCCGGTCCAGTGTGGAAGGGACCACCGTGAGCGGATGGCAGGCCGAGGTGGCTCCCCGGGGGAATGCTACCGGCGGGATCTACGAATCTTATGGCCGCGGTTGGCTGGTCCAACCAGACCCGGAGCTTGACTCCGTACTGCGCGAGGGCGACTGGAACACCCTCAGGGTCCGGGCTGTCGGGGAGCGGGTAACGACTTGGCTCAACGGCGTCCGCATGATCGACCTGAACGATGAGTTGATCGGCGCGGCCCGCGGGTCAATCGCCCTCCAGATTCACGACGGCGGGGGCATCAGGGTGAGGTGGCGCAACCTCCGGATAGTGGACCTCGGCCAGGGGTGAAGGGCGGCGGGCACGGGCGCTGAGGTCACGCCCGGGGTCCGTCAGATCAACGGGGCGGGACCAACGTTTGATGCTCGGCCGCCACCGACTCGACTCGCT
This sequence comes from Gemmatimonadota bacterium, assembly GCA_021295785.1. Taxonomy (GTDB): domain Bacteria; phylum Gemmatimonadota; class Gemmatimonadetes; order Palauibacterales; family Palauibacteraceae; genus Palauibacter. The sequence continues at coordinate 14,558 of JAGWBR010000013.1, read as the reverse complement.
CGCGCGAATAGAAGACCGGGAAGTAGCGGTCGTCCCCCCACAACTCAAACAGGTTGTCGAAAAATGGCGACTCCGGGTCGCCAGATTGGCCCGGTGTGTTGGATCCGACCGTGCGGTCCCAGTCACCGGTGTCAACGATGATCCGGAATGACGCCCCCGAAGTCTGGTTGTCACCCCCGCCCGTGTTGTTGAGGGTGTAGCTGTTGCCCCCTCGGGGATGCGGGCCGATGCTGAAACGGCGGGCCGCCTCGGGGGGAGCTATCGCTGCCAGCGGGTGGCTTAGCGAGGCGTGCTTGTAGCTTGGTTGGCCGTACCGCCAGTTGGCCATGTCATCGCCAAGTTTGACGCGGAGATCCTCAACCGCCTCTTCCAGGCTCCGGACCAGCAGCCCGTCCCGGCTGGCCAGAGGATCCTGGCCGAACTCTCCGCCCGGGGCGACCAGGTGATCCATGACCCTGGCCAACGCCATACCCCTGACGAACGGCCGCACTGACTCGGGCACAACGAGGTCATTCACATTGCGGCGCACCCGCGACTCGAACGCGACGTATATCCCGGCGGCGACCGAAGACGGGTCCAGCACATGGTTCCAGTCGAGCAACCACCAACGGGCGATCTCGACGGATTCCAGTCCGGATGAGACATGCCTCAGCATGGGAACCAGCTGCCTCGCCGGAATCGACAACAAGTCGGTTTGCAGGTCCATCATGTCGGACATTGAATGCAATCTGCCCGACCCCAGCACCTCCGAGGCACGTGCCCAGCGGTAGGGGTCGGACCACTCGAACCCGATCGCGTCCATGTGGGGATAGTCGCCGGGCGTAAGGTGGTTGTTGGCGGTGACGAAATACCCCGCTTCGGGGTTGACCGCACTGGGCTTCGCCTTGATGGGCAAATAGCCGTCCCACTCGTAACGCCCGTCGCCGGGAACCGGTACCAGGCCGGACCAGTTTCGGCGGATCGGTGCGATGCCGACGGCCTGCCACCCGATATTCCCGTCCGTGTCGGCCCACACCATGTTTTCACCGGGAATGTTGGAGTAGTTGCACGCCTCGACAAACTCTTCCCAGGTCTTCGCCTGGTCCATCCGCAAACTTGCCAGATAGGGCGCTCCACCCGGCTCAAGCCATGCGGCCCTCACCGCATACGCAACCCGGTTGTCCGGGTCCTCAAACACCACCGGACCGTGCCTCGTGTATTTGAGTTCGGCCGTGACCGCGGGCTGCCCCTTCACCGGAATCTCTTCGGTGATCACGGCCATGGACTCCCATCCACCCTTGTAACGGTAACGCTGAGGATCGTCGGGGTGAGTCTCGTATACGTACAGGTCTTCTCCGTCCGTCTGAAAAACGGTGAGACCCCATGCGCCGTGCCCATTGTGGCCGATGCTGACCCCGGGAATCTCCGGCTCGCCGCCGCCAATCACGTTCCAGCCCGGCCCCACCAGGTGCACCCAGTACCGCAGAGACGGGATGGACTGTGCCCGGTGCGGGTCGTTGGCCATGAGGGGGTAGCCGCTCTGGCTGAGACGACCGCTCACGACCCAGTTGTTGGACCCGATGTCTTCCGGGTTGAAGTCCGTGCCGCCCGCGTGGCCGGCCGGCCAGGTGTCCCGGCCAACCCGCAGGGCCGCGTTTGACGCCTTCAATTGGTCCAGCGCCCCCTCATCGACCCGGAACTCCGGCTGCAAGTGTTCCCGCCTGAATTGGACCGGCCTCCGAAAGGCGTTGTAGATGCGCAGAATGTCTTGGCTGAGCAGCGACCCGTCGATCGCCGGGTCCAGAACGATGTCCGGGTCACCCGGGTGAAAACTTGCCGCCTGCTTGACCGCGTCGGGACCCGCCGCGGCGACCGCCCGCCCGTAGCCGAGCTCTGCGCGGATGTTTCCCAACAGGCCCTGGTGCCGCGAAACCACTACTTCCGGAGTCCATCGCCTGGGGCGGATCCCGAGGAGGTGAAACTCGACGGGCAAGAGGTCGGGGTTAGCTTCAGTTTCGGCGATGTAAGCGTTCACCCCTTCCACGTAAGCGGGAATAATCTCGGCCCCGCGGTCGTGGTAGTGGTTCATCTCCTGGGTCATGTCACCCCGGAAGCGAAAAAGCCGGAATCCGACATCGCGTTCGATCTCATCGGGACCCAGCATCTCGGCCACCGTGCCGGTAGCCTGCGCCCTCCACACCTCAAACTGGAACAGCCGATCGCGAGCGGCCGCGTACCCCTGGGCAAAAAAGAGGTCGTGTTCCGTCTGCGCGTATATGTGGTTTATGCCCCAGTGGTCGCGGATTATCTCCACCGGCTGATCAAGTCCGGGCACTGAAATCGCGGCAGCCTGCGGCGTCGGCGCCGGGAGGGCCGCGAGGGCATCCTGGCCGGTCGAAACGGGAGCCGAGGCGGCTGACGGCGCGGCGGCACCCGCGGTCGCGGCCGGCAGCGCGGACAGGAGGAAGGCGAGACGGAAACGATGCACGATTGCTGACCTCCCGGGCATACGAGGGGCGGGGTGGGTAGTGGGGGCGTTGTTCATGGGCAAATTACGGATTTCAAGCCAAGGTGTCGAAACCGGCGAGCGCATTCAGGCGTCGCGCAACCCCTTCCCCGCCGACATATGTTTTTCGCGCCCCGCCCTACTCTGAACAAACTCCGGACATTTCTACTGAGGTTTGACTACCCAGGCTAGTTCGGGCCGTCTTCACGAGCCCCTCACCGCCCGGACCTTCCCCGCCCGCGCCAGAGACCTTGCGCGGGACTTCGACGAATTCGGGTTCGTGCTGGACCGCTGGGGACTGCCGCCTTTTTGGACTCGCCCGGCAGGTGTAGACACCCTGTTCCGCATCATCATCGAGCAACAGATCTCGGTAGCGGCCGCGAACACAGTGTACCGCCGGATGCGCCGCGGGCTGGGGGCGCTGACGGCAGGGCGGGTGGCGTCGGCGGGCGAGAGCGGGCTGCGTGCCATGGGACTGAGCCGGCAAAAGGCGCGTTACTGCCACTCGTTGGCCCGCGCCGTCACCGAACGCCGGTTCTCAGTGGCCGGACTCGCAAGGCTGGACGATGACGAGGCCGCCACCGCGCTCCAGGCCCAGCCGGGAATCGGGCCGTGGAGCGCTTCCCTGTATCTGATGTCCGCCCTCAAGAGGATGGACGTCTGGCCGTCGGGCGATCTGGCCTTGCTCAAGGGTATCGCCGGGCTCCTGCCCGACGCCGACGCCGTGCACCTGGCCCGTACAGGCGACCGGTGGCGGCCCCGGCGGGCGGTGGCGGCCCGGTTGGTGTGGCATTACTACAGGTGCGCTCTGGCCGGGACCACTTCACCGAGCGTTGCCAATCGCTGAGTGTACCGTACTTTAACGACCCCGCTACGGGATTTCGTCTGCTTGCCAGGGGCAGCCAGGGATAGACTCGGGATCGAAGACGGAGGGATCAATGCGACTTGTTACACTTAGCGGCTTGGTGATGAGCCACCTTATCGTCGCGTCGTACGGCTGCCGGCCGGAGGCACCGGAGGAGGCTCACGTGGAGCATGGACAGGGCGGAGGGCAGGGCGAAGTGCACTGGAGCTATGAAGGTGACACCGGCACTGAAGTGTGGGGGCAACTGGACCCGGCCTTCGCGGCCTGTGACGCCGGTGTACAACAGTCCCCGATCGATCTGACGGGTGCGATTTCCGTTGGTGGGAATGGGCTGGAAATCCAGTGGCAGCCGGCGGAGGCACAGGTGGTGGACAACGGGCACACCATTCAGGTCAACATGGCCGAAGGGAGTTCGATTACGCTGGAAGGCCGGCAGTTCGCCCTCCTACAGTTTCACTTCCATCTGCCGAGCGAACACACGGCCGAGGGGACGAGCTCGCCCATGGAGGTGCATTTTGTGCATCAGGCTGAGGAGGGCGACCTTGCGGTGATCGGCGTCTTCATGGATGTGGGCGATGCCCATGCCACCACCCAGAGCATATGGGATGCCATCCCAGGTGGCGGAGCCTCGTCTTCGCCGCTCACCGGGCTCGACCCGACTGCTTTCCTGCCGGAAGCAAGCAGCTTTTTCCGGTACGCCGGCTCCCTGACAACTCCTCCCTGCTCCGAGGTAGTGAGCTGGGTAGTGATGACCGAGTCGATCTCGGTGTCCCAGTCTCAGGTCGATGCCTTCGCGGCGCTGTATCCGATGAACGCGCGGCCGGTTGAGCCCCTTCACAGGCGGTTCATCCTTCTGCGTCAGTGAGGTAGGCCCTACGTCGAGCGGCGCACCGGGGAAGAGGCTGTCCAAACGCGAGGTGATGCGCTGCCTGAAGCGCTACGTGGCCCGTGAGACCTACCGCGTCCTCACCGCCCATCAGCCACTTGACAAACATGAGAGCGTCCAGGGGAGCCAGTACACGTCGTTAGGCTAGCTCCGTGGCGCAGGCGCGGGCGGCGTCCGAAGCCTGTTCGGGATCTGGGTCCGGGGACGCGGCGACCGGCTGCAGAATCTGGTTCTCAATCACCCTGGTGGCCGCATCCCACTCGTCCAGCGGGGCCGGCCATTCGGGTTCGCGGATCCGGCGGAGCGAGACGATCTGCGCAAGATGATACAAGTAGTGCTGGGCGATGTGGACCACGTCGGGGCCCAGCCTGGCACCAGCGACCTCGCCTTCCAGCGAGACCCGGTCCCGCATCAGGTCTGCATCATCGGCGCAGCCCGACACCTCGGAGATGATCTGTTCCTGGATCAGCCGCATGCGGCCGGCGATCTCTTCGGCCGAACCCGGAGCGTCCCGAGAAATTACCGGGGTGATCCCCAGCCGCTTCAGGAACCACACATCGACCCGGAACAAATGTCGGCAGATCTTCCCGATCCCGCGCTTCTCCGGTGCGGGGTTCCAGTCCAGGGTCTTCCGCGATACGCCGTTCAAAACCGTGAAGAGCGGCAATCGTGCCGCCTCAAAGAGCTCCAGGGTCCGTTCGATCCGAGTCGTGTTCTGCCTGGCCAATCTCACCAGCCTTGTCCGAGGTTCTGCCTTCCGCGCCACCGCTTGGGGAATCCAGGTTAGTCCTGGTCCGGCGACGCCGTGATGGTCTCAACAACGCGTTCGTCGCCCGCGCCGTGTGCGATTCGCAGGGTGCGGGTGGTCCTGCCCCAAACCTCCGGGTCACCGGCCAGAAGTTCGCGCACCAAGACCCCCATTGCCCGCACATGATGGATCTGCTCCCAAGCGCCGCGCATCAGGCGGAACGCGGGTTTCACCGATGCCGCCGCTTCCTTCGGGCCTCCCCCGGCTCCGGCCATGGCGCGGGCACCGGCCCGCAGGTCCTGCCACTGCCGCCGGCAGCGAGGGTTCAGGGCGGCAAGCTCTCCCGCCGACCCCGGCCAAAACGGCCGGGATTTCCTCTCGAATCGCGCCAAATCCGTTTGCCCGCGGTCCTTGAGCTCCTTCGAGAATGACCGGGCCAGACCCACGGGGTCGGTGGACTCGCCCCCGAGCACCGCCAGCCAGAACCCCGCGTAAAGGTTCCGGCGCGCGCGGGGGTCGCGACGCGCGGCAAGGTCGTCCCGCCAAGGCATGGCTTCAGCCAGGGCTTCGGCCACCGCCGCATCCGACACGCCTCCCAACTTGCGGATCAGAGCACCAAACGGTCGGTTGGAGAGACGCAGGTGCAGCGAAATGTCCACGTCGCGCTCGCCGGCCAGTCTCCCGGTCATTCGCCGGGGCCAGGCCCGAGCCAATCGCCTGGGAATGACGCCCCACGCGACGGCCAGATCCACAACCCGGCCGGCGTCCGCCAGACTGACGTGCGTTTCAGTACGCCGAACCATGAAATGAAGATAGTGAATCCAGCCCTCCGGCCCGTCCGGGGCTCCTTGCCGGGTTGAACTGCGAACTCCCAGGGTGGTTCGCCACTCAAGTTCGTCGCCGCCCCAATTCCCCGCATAGGACCGCATTCCCCGGAAACTGAACCTGGTTCGGCCCGTCAGGTGGTCCTCTTCAATCTCCTCGCTCAGCCCGACCTTGCTTTTTCCGCCTGCGGAAAAGCGTTTCCCCACCCCCAGCCCCAGACCCCATGTTTTGGTGCGGTCCCACCCACGGCGGCCCAGGAACTCGGTCACCCGGACGCCGCCGGCCGCGCGCGGCAGCGAAAGCACACCGGTCAGGTCGCCCTCCATCAACTGCCCGTGCAGCCGGTCAAACCCGGTGACCTCGGCGCCCTCCCGGCCGTCCAGCGCGTCCAGGTCCAGTTCGGCCCCAAACAGGGTCTCACCCCGGTGGACCATGCTGTAGTCGAAAGTGAAGGCCAGGCGGGCCGCGTCCAGCGCCACCCGGGCCAGCCGCCGCTCAATCTCCGCCCGAACCTCCTCCATGCGAGCCCGGATCGCATCAAATCCGGCCTCCGCGCGGTCCAGCAAGACCGGATCGATCCCCAACCTCTGGATTATCTTCCGCAAGTACCTGCGCTGCAGGGGAGTAAGGTCGGCCAACCCCGCAGCGGCGAGAATTTCATCGACTACCCCCCAGGGTGCTTCGAACACGGCTTCCACAACCGGACGCAGCACGCCGCCCAGCGGATCCCCGGCGGCAAACCGGAAACGCACACCGGCTCCGATGCGCTCCGTTCGCTTCCGTCGAAAACTCTTCCGGGCCGACACCAGCACCGCGGGCGCAGCATCCGCGCGGCCTTCCGAGGAACGGGCGAATGCCAGCCGGTATTCGTCGTTCAGTCGAACGCTGAAGCCGGCGCTCAGCGTGGCCCGCACCTCCACGTTCAACGTCTCTCCACCAGCTACCAAGTCGGCCAGTCGCCCCAAACCGACGGTCAGCAGGTCACCCCACCGCACACTTATTCGCCCGCCCAGCCGGCCGCTCTTACGTACCGCCACCCAGTCACCGGGCCGCAGGGCGCGTATCGCGTCGGGCAGCACCGCCCAGCGGAGCGATTCGAGTTGCCCGACGGCCGCATTTCCGAGTTCAGTGGCGGGAGGGTGCCGCCGGCCGTCCTCCAAGCCAAGAGCCGCGCTCCGGGTCGCGGCACCGTCGGCCACCTCAGGGCGGAGCCAGGCGGGTAACCGGCCCAGCAAGTCTCCCGCAGCCTCCACTTCGGCCTCCCCGGTCCACACCAACTTCAGCCATGCGGAACCGGCCTGGAAATCCACGGGGGGTGCGGCCCTGCCGCCTCCGAAGTCGGCACGGTCGTTCAAGACAAACCCCGACACGGACCCGCCGATCGACAACCCAACCGGGCTCGGGTGACTTGGGCGGATCATCTCGCCCTGCATCTCGAACGCGGCAGCCGGATGCCGTGGAAACGCCGGGTCGGACAGCAGTCGTTTTCCGTCTTCCGCCAGAACTGCAAGAATCCGGTCCCGGTCCAAATTGCTCACGGCGCCTGTAGATGGTTTGCAGTCCCTCGCGGCCGCGGCCACTGCACAAAAAAGAAGAGCCCCCGCTCAAAAGCGAGGGCCCTTCCAGACATCCTACAGCTCACGGCTCAGAGGCACGCTAACCGCGCCTGCCGAGGTTCAATGGTTGTTGTTAAGGCACCCAGTCAATCCAGAACATCTCCGTGAGGCCGCCCTGACCGCCGCGGTTGATTGGCTTGAACTCCGGCAGGGCAGTGGCACCGTCGTCGGCCAGCACGAAGAAGCAGTAACCCATCCGACCTTCGACGCTCGGGAAGCCAGCAGGTTTGATGATGCTAACCTGCTCGGGCAGGACGGCAACACCGTCGTCATCCACCGTGTGGCTGACGTTGTAGGCCCACGAGCCTCCGTAGATGGACCCGTCTCCGTCTGCCTCATCGACCGGCCAGCCTGTGTAATCGACGTTGTTGGCATGGGAAGGCGCCTCTGCGCAGTCAATGGTCAAGGTGTCGTCCGTCCCATCGAATTCAAGCAGGTAGAGCCTGACTTCGGAGAGGTTCGGATCCGACACTGTCCCGCCGAGGTCAACGGTGAATCTGTTGCGTCCATCAAGAATGAAGACGGTGTCCGACGGAGTCGGAGTGGTGGTGACATCGGCAACAATCGGCGGCCCGGCATCCAGGATGTACGAGACGGAAACCGTGTCGGACCAGTTGCCGGCGAGGTCGGCAGCACGCATCCAGATGGTCTGCTGTCCAGCCGCGTTGGCTACCGTGTCAACTCCGCTGTCCACACCCGCTGGAGTTGACACGCCGGTGCTGTCGACGGTACCGGTACCGATGTACAGCGGGTTGAAGTTGAAGTGAGCAAGCCTCACGGTGCTGTCGCCGGCGATCTGGAAATTGTCAGCGATCTCGCCATCCGTCCAAGTCCCGCTATCGGCCACCGTGGCGGCTCCGTCGGCGGCGTAATAACCGACCTCCATATCAACTCCAGGCGTGAAGTCGTCCCCGAGGCCCGCCTCGTGGTCGTTGGACTCCCAGAACATGAGGTAAGGTTCATTATACTCGGAATGACTCAACTCGAGGAGCGTGTCGGACATATCGATTACGGGCGTGCCGGGCCAGACGTAGCCGGTCGTGTCCGTGCTCGTTGTGTCCGCGTCTATCCGGGCCGGGTTGTCGTCCCAGACAGGCTGGTTCACGTCGACGCGAATACGAACGGCCCCGACACTTGTGAGCTCATCTGATCCGGCCCAAGTGGGTGTGGTCTCGTTTCCGATCCCGTCCGCAGCTTTAGTCTGCAGAGCGAAGCACTTGGTTCCAACCCCGACCTCGGTCAGGAGTTCCCTGAGATTAATGATGGTACCGAGCGACGCGTACGGCGACGGATCCGACGCCGGATCCGGGCAGGCTCCGAGAGTCGAATCGTAGTCGCTGCTCCACGCGGTCATCTCAATAGTCACTCCGGTGGAGTCCTCAAAAATCGGCGTGACCACGGTGGTATCAAGTGAGCGATCGGCTCTGGTACCCAGCCTGGCCACATCCAGTGCACCCATTCGGCCGCGCTCGGTACCTGCAAACCACAACAACGCATCATCAGAGGCTAGCGCAACAAGGGCCATGTCAACGACATCGTCGCCGTCGGTATCCACGGCGGGTATCCACTGGCTGTCCCCCCTGGGGGCGCTGTAATCCCACCCCACAATTGCTGTGTCGGCAGGTGCAACCATCACCCCGCCGTCAACCGAGTCGAGAGCGCCCGACGGAGTGGTGTAGTTGATCTGAATCTTGCCGGTGCCCTCAATCCCCAGAATCACCGCTGAGTCGGCGTCGACGGTCGTAGTGTTCGTGTCGACCGTCGTGGGCAGGGAACCACCAGCTAAATCAAATCCGGTCAGAGAGAAGTTCTCAGCCTCCGAGTCGTACGCCACAGGGCACAGCCCGAACTTGACGGCACCCGTGTACCACGGCACGCTATCAGCAGGAAGAACCAAGCCATCGCCACCGTTGTGCGCCCACACGAAACTGTTGTTCGCGGGCAACGGGAATGCCGCGGTCTCCTCAGCGGTGACAACCCGACCGTTGGAGAGCGTAAAGGTGGCCGAGATAGTGCGGTCTCCTGCTGCGTAGATCGGCGACAGCGTCTGGCTCCCGTCGCACATGTGCCAGCCGACCTGGGTGGCCAGCGCTCCAGCATTCGCGTCGCTCGGGATCAGTGCGACGGGCAGACCCTCCCCCGCGATGGAGTCAAACACCGCGCTGAGGTCGAACCTGCACGAGCTGGTGGTTGTCCAAGCCGTGGCATTCTGCCCAAACCCGCACCCTTCAACCGATTGGCCGTCGATGAACCAAGTACCGCTAACTAACTGCGCGGAACCGACGACATCACCATCGGTGACCATGGCGGTTACGGTGTGCGAGTGGGTGGCCGTGTCGTAGACCTGGTCCAACTCAACCGTGACAATGCCTGCGCCCCACTCGTAAGTGATAGCAACCGGGTTGCTGGCGTTGCCGGCCTCATCGTATGCCATCACGGTGGCGGTGCGCATCCCCGTAGAGGTGGAATCGCTGAGCGCGTCAACCGTGACGGTCGAATCGGCAAACGTGGTGGGCAGTTCGTCAACACTACCACCGATGAGAGACGTCGTTGCCGGGCTGGCTCCGAATCCGGCACCGGCCTCGTTCGTTGTAAGCTCGGGATCCGTGAGCGTCAACTCGAACTGCAGCGACGCGAGGTGCGGGTTCAACGCGTTGGCGCCCGTGAGATCGGTCGCCTGCGTCGAATCCACAGTGAGCACCGGCGCGGTCAGGTCAACACCGAACCCTCCCGTGTGGTAGTTGTACATGGTGCTGTTTCCGACCATATCCGTGGCCAAAACGGCCATCTGGTAGCAGTTCTCGGTATCCAGACCGCTGGGGTCAACCCCACCCTCGGGAATCGGGTTCTCCGGGGTGACCACGCCTACCGGGACCCACTCAGCCGGGTCTGTGACCAACCCGCAGCCGTCACCGTAGGCAAACGTGAGGCCTGCCACACCGCTGCCATTGTCGGTGTAGGGTCTGATAACTATGAACGGACCACCGTTGTTCCCGGAGCTCAACCACAAGGGGAGGGGCAGGAAGACATCGGGATCGGGGTCAGGCAACCCGATCGCCGAAGTACCCTCCGGCTCCGTTGGAGCCATGAAATCGAAGTTGAGGGTGTTCATGACGCTGTAGTCCTCCAGCGCCGTGCCCTCCTCGTCGGCCGCAGCCAACTCAATGTTGACCGCACCCTCGTAGGCGGCGACCGTGTCTTCGGTGCTGCCGGAGACCGACCACATGCCCGTTGACATCTCGGTGATGACCACGCCGGCCTGGTCACTGGTCAGGGTCAGATTCGGGACCGCACCGGAATAGGTGATGGTCTTGGCTTCAATGGTAGCCGCCCCGTACCACATCACCCCTTCAACATCCACAGAGGTGCCCTCGGGATCATTGAGCTCGACCACGTTCGGGTTGCCGAAGGTCACTGTGACCGGTGTCGCATCCACTTCTTGCCCGTCGACTTTCGCCGTACCTCCGATCTCGTGCTCGCCATTCTCGTAGAGGCCGGCAAACACTTGTCCGTCGACCGCCTCGTAAGCCGCGGTGTTCAACACGCAGGTGCGCTTTTCGATCCACGCCGAGGCCGAGCTCGAGCCACACTCATCCGACGAGAGGGTAGCCCCGTCAAGGGTGAAGTCGAATTCTCCAAAATCGGGGGCGGCGGCGGAACCATCAATCGTCGCTTCGATGGTCAGGTTACCGGTGACTTCGTCAGCGCTCTGGTTCAGTTCAAACTCGATGGTTAGGGTACCACCGGACCAGTCCACCTCCGTATTGTCGATATACTCGGCGGTCGTGTTGGGTGCCGCCGAACCGTCCAACATCCCCGCGCCATCTTCAGCGATGATGTAGAAGCAGTACTTGAGCTGGGCTTCGGAATCGTCCTGGGGACGCTGCAGGTTGACATTATCCGGCAAGTCAGCTTCCAAGCCAGCTTCCTCAACCGATATCGCCAAGTCCATGCTGCCGGCGAACTCCCCCACCTTGCCAGGGGTTTTACATGTGGGCTTGTCTTCGTCGTCGTCAAACGGATCAATGGTCCACCCTAACACGGCCGAAGCCAGGTTGGGGTCGGCCACTGCGCCCGAAAACGCGACTGATACCGAATTACCTGAGGGCGTCCGAACGCCATTCGAGGGATTATTATCTATTTCAGCGTCACTGATGGTCGGCGCCGATCCGTCGAAGGTGTAGTCGAACGACGCGGAGCCAATGTTGCCCGTCGGCACGGCCTTGTCGGTGGCCATTACCTCAACCATGTTCTCGCCCTCGTCGCCGCCCAGTATCAGGCTGACGTTGCCACCGTCCACCGTGAGGTCCGCGGGGTCGCCCGCTTCGCTGTTCAGCATGAACGTGACCGCGTCCAGACCAGCGCCGTCATCGGATGCCGTAAGCGCGAGGGTGTGGGTGTAGTCGTAGTCGGGGTTGGAGTTCAAAACGGGGTTCTCCGCCGGATCGACAACCATCACCGTGGGACCGGTCTTGTCAACGTTGAACTCAGCGGTCTGGGCGCCACCGTCAAGATCGCTGGTGTTGCCAAGCGCGTCGGCGATTCCCATCAGGTTGACCGTGTAGCAGCCATCGTCGAAATCGGACGGAGACGAAACGCCCTCCATCGACGTGGCACCGTCGCAGGTCATCGCGTTGAACACCGCGCTGGTTCCGTCGGCCACACCGGCGCCGTCGTCGGTGAAGTCGCCCTCGAGAGCGAAATCGCCGGCGCCAGCTCCGAAGTAGTCGCCGATCGCGATGTCGAACATCTCTCCGTCGCGCATCAGCTTGATCGCTGCTTCACCGGTAAGCGAGGGGCCGACAAAGTCCCACATGGCCGTGTAGGGCTCTTCCGAAATGTCGTAATCGAGATCGTTGCCGTTCGGGTCCATTACGCCGACCAACGTGAACGTGGCCGAACCCATACCGGAGCTTTCGTCAGGATCAACCGTGGCGTTCAGGCCGCCAGCGGCAGCCACGGCAACCGTTACGGTCTCGTCTTGCTCAATCGCGAGCATGATGGAAGACGGTGCCGGACCACCGAACTGAACCGCACAAGCGGAGAACGTGGTGTTCTCGGAGGGACCACCGAAGTAGGTCTCGCCGTCGGCATTGGTTGCACCGGCACCCGGCGTCGTTTGGAACGACGCAAGATAGTTCTGGTTGTTGAGCATGATGTCGGTGCTGTTCGGCGCTTCAACCGAGGTGTCGTCGTCCAGACGGAGGACAGCACCCAGGGTGTGCGTGCCGTTGGGGAAATAGATCCCCATGATCCCGCCGGCCGAGCATGCCCCGGTCACCTTGTCGGTGTCGAGCAGGCAGGAGGCCTCGCGGGCCGCGCCGAGCACGTCCCCCTCGCCAGGGTCGGCGGAGAGGTCGTTACACCCGAGGTCGTTGCCGTTCATGGTCAGGCTCCACCCGGTCGCAGCAACCCCCGAATTACCTTCGTCAAGGGTCAGGACAACCTCGATGTTCCCTGACACGTTTGTCGGGTCAACCGTCTCACCGGCGTTCGGCCCTGCATAGTGGCGGAGCGCGGTGATCGTGATCGACGCGGCCACCGTCGGCGGCGGCTCTACGATAACGATCGTCGTGTCAATGATGGGAGGTGGAATGACGATGATGGTCGTGTCCACCTGGGGCGGGGGCAGAACGATGATAGTAGTGTCAGTCTGCACCACCACCTCCACCTCCCGCTCGCCCGGCTGTGTCACCTCAATGGTGTCGCACGCCGCGAGAACTGCCGCCGCGCCCATGAGCGAAAACAAGCGCTTGGTAACCTTTTGCATGGTCTTCATTTCTCCTCACGGAGGTTGTCAGTACCGGTGGCTCCGGCCGCGCCGGTTCACCACCGTACCCCTTCAAAAACGGAATCCGGCGTAAAAATGGGGCATTAGGGAAAGTCAAGCAACCCCCCTGTCGGGAGCAAATAGAATGCCCCGCCGCGGAGGGGGCCGGATCGAGAAGGTGCGGAAGAGCGGCCCCCCCGGACGCGTAGCGCCCGTCCACAGCAGTCAGTTGCAAGTGGGGGCCGGCTTCCGCTATGATGGTGTCGCACCGTCAGGGTGCCCTCCGCTGCACTCCCATCTTAAACTCAACTCAAGGAAAACAACATGACCAGCCCCAAGCACCTCAAGCTGTCAGTCGTTGCGCTGGTGGCCCTGGCGGTCGGCAGCGGGTGCCGCGACCCGGTGGATCCGGCCGGGGACCTGGATCCGGGTCATGCCGGAGACCGGCGGCCGGCCGCCGCCATGACCGGACAGCTTGACGTGTTGGATTCCCTCTACTGGCAGACGGGCGGGGAGAATTGGAACAACAACACCAACTGGCTGACGGACGAACCGCTCGACGACTGGTACGGTGTAACCGCGGACGATCAGGGAAACGTCACTCGGCTCAACCTCGCCGCCAACGCCCTCACGGGCTCCATCCCGGCCGAACTCGGGGATCTGGAGAGCCTGGAGTATCTCCGGCTCCACGGCAACGATCTCACGGGCTCGATCCCGGCCGAACTCGGGGATCTGGACAGTCTGGAGTATCTCCATCTCGCCGGCAACGACCTCGCGGGCTCGATCCCGGCCGAACTCGGGGATCTGGAGAGCCTGAGGCATCTCTACCTCTACAACAACGCCCTCACGGACTCGATCCCGGCCGAACTCGGGGATCTGGACAGCCTGACGCGGCTCCATCTCCACGGCAACAACCTCACGGGCTCGATCCCGGCCGAACTCGGCGACCTGGAGAACCTGACGGTGCTCAGCCTCTTCAACAACGCCCTCACGGGCTCCATCCCGGCCGAACTCGGGGAGATGGACAGCCTGACGGAGCTCTACCTCTACAACAACGCCCTCACGGGCTCCATCCCGGCCGAACTCGGGGAGATGGAGAGCCTGAGGTATCTCCGGCTCCACGGCAATAGCGGACTGACTGGTCCGCTTCCCAACGAACTGACCGGGACGCCCCTCAACAGGTTCCACTGGTACGACACCGGTCTCTGCGCGCCCACCAACGCGGCCTTCCAGCAGTGGCTGAATTCGATTTCAGACGAACAGGGGGCACTGAACTGCGACCGCTGGGTGTTGCATTTATTATACCGGGATACGGGCGGGGAGAATTGGGCTTCCAACACCAACTGGCTGACGGACGAACCGC
>JAGWBR010000012.1 GCA_021295785.1 Gemmatimonadota bacterium | reverse complement strand
CTCAAAAGGTCCGGTGGTCGACGATTTCATGGCCCGGCCGGTTGAACACGGCGGCCAGGTGGGCTTCGGCCATGGCCATCCCTACCGAGTTGGCCGCTCCCTGGCCCAGTGGTCCCGTAGTGGTTTCGACACCCTGGGTGACGAAGTTCTCCGGGTGGCCGGGTGTAAGGCTGCCCGTGCGCCGGAAGTTCTTGATCTCGTCGAGCGGAAGGGGATAGCCGGTCAAGTGCAACATTGAATACTGCAGGATGGCGGAATGGCCGGCCGACAGGACGAATCGGTCGCGCCCGAACCAGTCGGGGCGGCCCGGGTCGTACCTCATGTGGCGCATCCACAAGGTGTAGGCGACCGGGGCGAGGGCCATGGCGGTGCCGGCATGCCCGGACCCGGCCCTTTGGACGGCGTCCATCGCCAATGTGCGGACGGTGTTGACCGACAGATCAACCAGATCGACCGGGGCAGTTTGATGCGGTGTCAATGACATTCCCTTGTTATCGTTCCGTGGGCCGCCGCTATTGGACGGAAAGGGCCGAACCGTCATGCTCCGGGGCCTGGCGAACCCGGCACGCCAAACTATGACGGGGTGAAACTCCAGTCATGTTGCGAACATCCGACCGAGCTCCTGGAGTACACCCTCGGTGGAAACTCTGCTCAACCGACCGAGCCTCCTGACCATCCGAGCCTGTTCAACTGCATGAATTTGATCAGCTACTGCGTAGCCAGTAGGTCGGCCCCTACAGGTCAGATTGACACATCGTCCCCATATTGTTGGCACCGGGATGCTTTTCGGCACCCTGGAACCCAATGGCACCGAAAGACTGAGATAGGCAAGCATGGCGAAAAAGACGCGTTCCGGCAGGACCTTCATTGACCCTGGACTGGGGAAGGCGTCGGGGCCCGGCGAGGTGCGCCTGGTTGAGGGCTCCGAACTGTCTCACGCCCGGACTGTTCGGGTGAAGACCGGGGAAACGGTCATCCTGACCGACGGTATGGGCAAGCGCTGGGAGGCCACGGTCGACGAGGTCAAACGGGAACACATGGAGTGCGTTCTGACTTCAGAAATGCCGCCCCAGAATCTGTTGCCTGTCCGGTTGTGGGCCCCGGCGGGCAATCGCGACCGCAGTCTCTGGCTGGTCGAGAAGGCCGTCGAGATCGGCGTGCGGTCCGTCACCTGGATTGTGTGGGAACGCTCCCGGTCCGTTGCGGATTTTGGCAAGTCGGAGAACTTTGTCGCACGGGCGAGTGCCCGCGCGGCGAGCGCCATGAAGCAGTCGGGCGGCAGCTGGCTGCCTCACTTGTCAGGTCCGGTGGAATGGCGACAAGCCGCCGATTGGTTTGCGGCCCGCCGTGGGCGGGGCGGGGCGGGCGGGGCTCACGGCTGGCTGGGCGACCCGAACGGTACTCCCGCGGTTGCCCTGGCCCGCCGGGGGATGTCGCGGCGGTCAAACGAAGACCTTATCGTGGCTGTGGGGCCCGAGGGCGGTCTCCTGCAGCCAGAGCGCGACCGGTGTATCGAGGCAGGGTTCCAACCGGTCTCCCTGGGAGCGGCGAACCTTCGCTTCGAGACCGCTGCGGTGGGCCTTCTGGCGATGGCAAGCGCCATACTCGAGACGGGGCGCCTGAAATGAGCAGCCAGTCGGATGTCTGCGTGTTTTGCCAGATCGCGGTCGGCAGGATACCTGCCGCGACCGTGGGGGAGGGGGAGGGTTGGGTGGCCTTTGCGGATCTCAACCCCCAGGCGCCCGTTCACATTCTGGTGATCCCCCGGCAGCATTACTCGGGCCTGCCCGAGCTGCGCGACCGGGACCTGGCGGGCAGACTGGTTACTGCTTGCCACCAGGTTGCTGGGGCAGCCGGCCTCGACAAGGGTTACCGGGTGGTCGTGAATTCCGGCCGGCGGGGTGGCCAGACGGTGCCCCACCTGCACTTTCATGTGATGGGGGGGCGGCAGATGAAATGGCCCCCCGGCTAGCCAACACAAGGTGAGCGTGACGGGCCGCGGTGCCGATCCGGATGACTCCGGCCCCGGCGCCGAGCTGCACGGGCTGGACCTGAGCGCCGTGCTCGAATTGGTTGCCGCGCGCTGTGCCACCGAAGCCGGGGCCCACACCGTGCGCGCCCTGACACCGATTCTCGATCGACAGGCTGCCGTTCGCGAACTCCGGGGGGTGGAAGAGTTTCGGGCCGTGTGGTCGTCGCGGGACGCGGCGTTTCCCGGCCGCCTGCCCGACCTGGCCGGTGCAATCCGGCGCCTGGCCCTGGACCGGTCGATTCTGGAACCCGAAGAGCTTGTCGCCTGCCGCGACGTAATGGCGGCTGCCCGGGCGCTGAAATGGCTCTCGGGCGTGGCGGAATCCGGCGGGGCCGTGCGGGAGGCCGCTGACGGTCTGTGGCACGACAAAGATTTGGAACAGCGCATCACGCGGGTGTTCGACTCAAGAGGAGGCATCGCCGACAGCGCCTCGCGGCGGCTCGCCGGCATTCGTCGCCGGAAAGCCAGGCAGCGAACCGCGCTTGTCGAGCTGCTCGACAAGTGGGCGATGCGGTTACCTGATAAAGCACGCGTGGATGATGCGTCGGTAACGGTCCGGCAGGGGCGTTTCTGTGTCCCCGTGCGGCGCGACTTCAAAGGAGCAGCCAAGGGCATGGTGCACGATGCCTCGGCCTCGGGCAGAACGCTGTTTGTAGAGCCCGAAGGCGCGGTGCGGCCGATGAACGACCTGCGCGGCCTTGAAATCGCGGAGGCCGCGGAAGTTCGGCGCATCTTGAGCGAGCTCACCGAGCAGCTCAGGGCGGCCCGGGAGGCGCTTGGCGCCTCCCTCGTTCCTGGGGAGGGCGCGGCTGGCCGACGACCTGGACGGCTCAGCCCCGGCGTTTGCCGCGGAGGACGAGCCGGCCCGTTACCGCCATGCCCGGCATCCGCTTCTCCCGCCCCGCGAAGCGGTACCGTTCGATTTGGATTTGCTGCCCGGCGAACGAATGGTGCTGATATCGGGCCCCAACGCCGGTGGCAAGACGGTGTTGCTCAAATCTCTGGGGCTTTTTTCCGTGCTCGCCCAGTGCGGCGTGATTCCGTCCCTGGGTGCCGGATCGGCCATCTTCTTTTTCAGGCGGTTTTTCACGATAACGGGCGACGAGCAATCCATCGAAGAATCTCTTTCAACGTTCAGCGCTCGGCTGGTCCGGCTGGCGACGGCACTGAAGGAAGCGGGCCCCGGCGACCTGGTGCTGATCGATGAGATTGGCGGTGCAACCGACCCCACCGAGGGTGGCGCGCTGGCGGTGGCAGCTCTTGAGAGACTGGCCGACCGGGGGGCACTTACCGTGGCCACCACGCATCTGGGTGAGCTGAAACGCTTGGGACAAGACAGTGCACGCGCGGTCACCCTGTCCATGGATCTGGACCCGGAGACGCTGTCTCCGACCTACCGCGTCGTACGGGGCCGTCCCGGCCGCAGTTATGCCCTGGAGCTGGCCAGCCGGTCGGGGATCCCTCCGGAGGTCGTCGCCGATGCGCGGGGCCGGCTGTCGCCGGAGCACCGTTCCCTTGACCATTTGATTGCCCGACTGGGTGCCGAGGAGCGCGCGGCGGCCGAGGCGAAAGAGGAACTGAGCCGCGCCCGGGACGAAGCGCTGGAGATGCGGAGCGAACTGGAGCGGCGAGAGAGGGAGCTGGAGGTGTTGGAACAGCACACCCGGCGTGAACGCCGCAAAGCGCGCTCCGAGGCCCTGCGAGATGCGCGCGGCCTGGTGGAGAAGGCGATCGACGAGTTGAATGCCAGCCGGGGAAGGACCCTCGCCGAGCAACCGCCGGGCGACGGCAACACCGGCGGGCACCGCGACGCGGCCCGGGGGGCCAGGTCGCGCATCGAGGCGGCAATCCGCGACGCACACGGGGGTGACGGCGCGGTTCGGCGGGCAACCGGCAAAGGCAAACGGGCTCCGCGCCGCGAACCGCCCCCGCCCCGCCCGGGCGACAAGGTTCGGTGGGAAGGGAGGGGGACCAGCGGACTCCTCGTGGCCATCGACGGCGACAGAGGAGTGGTTGAAGTGAACGGGCTCCAGCTCTCGGCGCCGCTAGGCCAGCTGGCGGCGGCACCCCGAGACGCGGAGGAAACCGGAAACGTGCAGGCCGGGCCCGTCAGCGTGCCCCTCCTGGAGGTCAGGACCGAAATCGACATCCGGGGCCTGCGGCTGGCAGATGTGGACAGCGCCCTGGAACCTGTGGTGGACGCTGCCGCCGCCCGCCAGTCTCCCTTCCTTCGGATCATCCACGGCAAGGGAGGTGGTGTTCTGCGGAAGCGAGTCAGGGCCATTCTGGAGGGTGACAGCAGAATCGAGTCGTTTCGGGACGGAGCCGTTGCCGAGGGAGGGACCGGCGTAACCATGGTCACATTCAGGTGATATCGACACGCGGAGCCCGGGAGCCCGGGGCTGTTTCATGAGCGATCCGATCGTTGAAACCGTCAAGGCCCGCACCGACATCGGCGAGATTATTGGCGAACACGTGCAACTGCGGCGGACCGGCAGAACCCTGCGGGGACCGTGTCCGCTCCATGGCGGCGAGGGGCCCAATTTCTCCGTAGACCCGGAACGGGGAATGTTCAAGTGCTACGTGTGTCAGGAAGCCGGGGACGTGTTCAGCTTCCTGATGAAACACCTGGGTCTGGAATTCACCGAAGCCCTGCGGATGCTGGGGGCCCGGGCCGGGATCGAGATCCGCGAGAAACAGCGCCGCGCCGACCCGCATGCCCACCTGCGCGAGGCCCTGGGATTTGCTGCCGAGTGGCACCGCCGGCAACTGGACGAACCCGGCGGAGAGGCGGCCCGCGACTATCTCGAGAGCAGGGGGTACACGCTGGAGGAGGCCACGTCCTTCGGGATCGGCTGTTTCCCCTCCAAATGGGACGGTTTCCTGACCGCGGCCAGAACACACGGGATCGAAGAAGACGTGTTGTTGGAGCTGGGTCTCGCGGCCCGCGGCAAGACAGGCGACGTGTACGACCGTTTCCGCAACCGTCTGACCTTCGAGATACAGGATGTGGGAGGCAGGCCGATCGGTTTCGGGGGGCGGCTGCTGGTGGCTCGCGAGGGGGTTCCGAAGTACGTCAATTCGCCCGAATCCCCCGTGTTTCGGAAGGGGAGCGAACTCTACGGGCTCAACTGGGCGCGCGGCCCGATCCGCCGCAAGGGAAGGGCCCTGTTGGGAGAAGGGTTCACCGATGTGATCAGCCTGCACCGGGCCGGTTTCAACGAGGCAGTCGCGGGTCTCGGCACCTCGTTCACTCCCAGGCAGGCTGTGTTGCTGGCCCGGATGACCAAGGAAGTGCTCCTCCTTTACGACAGTGATTCCGCGGGGCTGCGGGCGACGTTTCGCGCGGCCGATATCATGCTGGGCGCCGGGATCCATCCCTCCGTGGTGACGCTGCCCGGCGGACACGATCCGGACTCCTTTCTGTCGGAGCACGGCGACGACGCGATGGCGGACCTGATCCGCGATGCGCTGGACGTGCTGGAGCAAAAGCTGCGGCTCCTGACCGAGAAGGGTTACCTGAGCGACGCCGGTAAGAGGCGCCAGGGGCTTGACCGCCTGTTGGGGACCTTGCGCAGCGCCGCCGATCCGGCGCTGCGGGACCTGTATATCGACCGTGTCGCCGAGGTCCTCGGCATCCGGCGGCAGGTTGTGATTGAGGAAGTGGCCAAACAAAGGCTGGCTACCGTGGCCGGGGGGCCGGGGCGTTCGCAAGGCCCGGGCGGCGGCGACTCTACCGGGTCGGGAGCAAGCAAACACGGCGGCCGGCCGAGTACCGCCGAAACGCAGAGCGTTCGGGCGGAGGAAATAGCAGAACGCGATGTTCTGGCGCTCATGGTGAGCAGTCCCGGACTGGTCCGGCGGGCGGCCCGCGAGGGACTGGAGCCGGGGCATTTCGCCGGACCCGCCGCACGCTCGGTTTTCGAGGAGTTGCTGCGGGCCGCCGACGAGGGAGATGAGCCCGACTTCGCGGACCTGGCCCCGGAGGCGCACGAGGTTGTGCAGTCCGTGCAGGAGGCGGAACTGGATCTGAACAACGCCGAAGCAGCGTTCGCCGACAGCGTCTCCACCCTGCGGAGTGCTCCTGCAAGAAGGCGAATCGCCGAACTGGAGCGGGCATTGACGCTGGCGTCGGGCGACGAAGCCAGGGCCCTGCTCGTCCGGTTGTCGGAGGCGAGGGCCGCGATGCGGGGTTCGGCCCGCCCTTCGCCCTTCGCCCGGAGTGGAGGCTAAGGGCAGGCTCTGCGACACGAACTGTCCCCGGTCAAATCATGCGCGAACTGTTGGCGAATATTCCCCTCTTGCGGTAGGATGCCCCCGCCGAAAGGTCGTCCGGCAGGCACGTCACCGTCCGCCGGACCGCGTCCCGCCGGAGGGACGCCCAGGGAAGCCGGATTCACGACTCAAGGGGGCTGATGGCGAACGAGGACCACGAAACAGCCGGCGCCGCCGGGGTGGCGAGCCGATGGTAGGCGGGGCCGATAATCAACTTGACACGCTGACCGCCCTCAGCGAGGCGGATGTTGCAGTGTCAGGCAAGCAGGAACGACTCAAGGCGCTGGACGAAGAGCGCGAACGCCTGAAGCGCTCGGTCGAGGTCTGCGCCGAGAGGAGCAAACTCGCCGAATCGCTCGCGGAGAAGGTCGAGACTCGTGTACGGACTGCCCACCGGGCGGTTGAAGCGGGCCGCGAGGTTCTTCGCCACCTGGACGCCCGGTCCGCTTCGGTCAAGAACATGCAGCAGCACTTCGCCGTAAAGACCGAGACCGACACCGCCCGCCGCAATCTCCAGGCGGCCGAAGACGACCAGCTCCAGGCCATGATGGATCAAGATGACGCCCGTGCCGCGGCGGCCGGGGCCGCGCAGGCCCTGGCCGATGCAAAAAAGGCACTGAGGAAACACGGGGCTGAGATCAGGGCGGAGGCCGAGGAGGCCAGCGCTGAACTAAAGGTGATCCAGCGGCAGCGCGAGGCCCTCAACGAGAGGCTTCAACCCGCAACACGCGCCCTGTACCGCAGCGTGCGCGGCCGCCGGGGCGGTCCCGTTCTTGTCGCCCTCCTGCCTGACGGTGCCTGCGGACGCTGCTACACGTCGGTGCCAAGACAGCGACAGGCTGACATCCGGTCAGGCTCAACCCTGTATCTCTGCGAGGGGTGTGGTGTGATCCTCAGGCCCGCCCCGGCGGGGTGAGGGGGGCGGAGTGGGGAAGCTCCGCGTTGTTGCCGGCACACACGGTGGCCGGCTCATCAGGGTGCCGGCGCGAACCGCGGTTCGCCCCACGCCGCAGCGCGTGCGCGAGTCATTGTTTTCGGCCCTCGGGGACGCCGTCCGCGGTGCCGTTGTGGCGGACCTCTACGCGGGATCCGGGGCCCTCGGGATTGAGGCCCTCTCGCGGGGCGCGGAACACGTGCACTTTGTCGATTCGGACGCCAGGACCATCCGTCATCTGAGAGACGTCATCAGGGAATTCGGCTTGCAGGACAGATCGACCTTGACAAGGGTGACCGCCCGGGAATGGCTGGACCACCGGGCGGCCGCCGGAGAGCTCGACATTGTCCTGGCCGACCCGCCGTTTGCGTCTGGCCATGCCGTGCGTCTGGCCATGCGATTCCGGGAGTCTCCCTTCGCCGGCCAACTCTGGATCGAACACCCCGCCTCGGAACAGCTTTACGGAACTGCCGACCGGGTCCGCCGGTACGGAACCGCCTGCATCAGCCAGCTACTGCGCTGAATTCCGAAGTCGCTGTATACCCCGGGTCTTTTGACCCCCTCACCAGGGGACACGAAGACATCGTACGCCGGTCGCTCGTCCTGGCACGGCGCCTTGTCGTGGCCGTTGCCGCAACCAGCACTCAGGCGAAGTCCCCCTTGTTCACCGTCGCGGAGCGGGTTGACCTCGTCAACCAGACTTTCGCTGACGAGCCCCGGGTGGAAGCCGTCCCGTTCTCGGGCCTGCTGGTGGATTTCGCCAAAGACCAGGGCGCCCGCCTGATCGTGCGGGGCCTGCGCGCGGTAAGCGATTTCGAGTACGAATTCCAGATGGCGCTGATGAACCGAACGCTGTGGCCGGAGGTCGAGGTCGTGTTCATGGCACCCGATTCGCGCCACACTTTCCTTAGCTCGTCTCTCGTGAGGGAAGTTGGGAAACTCGGCGGGGACGTGTCGGAGTTCGTCAATCCACTCGTGCTGAGCCGCATGACCGAGCGCTTTTCGGCCTGACCGTTCGTCAACCTCGGCCCGCATGACCGGGCCTGAACGCTTACCGCTGCAGAGCTCCACCGGGGAACACGCGGATTTTGTCTCTTTGCTCCGCCGGCGGGCGAGTCGTCAACCAGCTCGAATCGGAATGCCCGAGACCGCGGAGCCCCGCGCACGGGAGGCTGCGGCCCTGTTGGCCGAGACCGGATGGGTTAAGCCAGAGCTTGTGCCGGACGGGTACCACGGTGCTCTGGCGCGCCTGCGGTCGGGCACGCTGGACGGAGTAGTAGCGGGGGCCGCCACCACCAGCGCCGATGTTCTGAGGGGTGCAATCCGGGAAATCGGGCTCGCGGCGGGGGAGGACACGGTTTCGGCATCGTTCTATCTGGCCCTCCCGGACGGCCGGGTGCTTACCTTCACCGATCCGGCCGTGGTCCCGGACCCCACCCCTGCCCAGATGTCCAGCGCGGCGGGCCTGGCCTGCGCGCACCGTAGCGTGATAGTAGGCGACCAACCGGTTGTGGCGTTCCTGTCATATTCGACCCGCGGGTCGGCAACCGGTCCGAGGGTGGAGAAGGTCCGCGAGGCGGCCCGGTTGTTTGGCGAGCTGCACCCGGGGGTTCCGTCCGACGGCGAGCTGCAAGCGGACGCGGCCCTGGTGCCGTCGGTGGCGGCCGGAAAAGCCCCCGGATCTCCGGTTGGGGGCGCCGCCAACGTGCTGGTGTTTCCCGATCTGGACTGCGCCAACATTGCCTACAAGCTGGTGCAGCGGCTAGCCGGGGCCAGGGCCCTGGGGCCAATCCTGCAGGGGCTGCGGCTGCCGGTGAACGACCTGTCGCGGGGGGCATCGGTCAGCGATGTAGTGGATGTGGCGTGCGTTACCGCGCTACTCGCTGCCGGGGGAGGGCACGGGTGACCGACCGTGCGAACGCCCCCGGAAGACCGAAACGCTCTCTCGCCCAGAATTTTCTGGTGGATCCCAATATTCAGCGCCGCATCGTGTCTGAACTGGATGCGCGGGAAGGGGATGCGGTGCTCGAGATCGGCCCGGGGCAGGGGGCCCTGACCGGGCATCTCGTTGGGAGGGTGAGCCGGCTGACGGCGGTGGAAAAGGACGAGGACCTGGCCGGTGCGCTCAGAGAGCGTTGGGGGGCGGAGCCCGGCGTAGAAATCGTGAGTGGAGACGCGCTGAAAATTGACCTCTGCCAGTTTGCCCGGGCGGCGGCGGCCGAGGGATGCGATCTCCTCGCCGTATCTAATGTACCATATAATATCATATCACCTATAATATTTACATTATTGGATATACAACCTGCACCCAAGGTGATTGTGTTGATGGTGCAGCACGAGGTGGCGGAGCGCATGGCGGCGGCACCGGGTGGCAGGTGTTACGGCGCGCTCTCGGTGGGAGTCCAGGCGGCAGCCACCGTTTCGATGAGGTTTCGGGTAGGCCGCATGGCGTTCAGGCCGGTACCGCGGGTCGATTCGGCGGTGGTCCGGCTTGAGCCGCGCTCCGCGTCGCCGCGCCGACCCAGCCCCTCGGCACTCAGGCAGATTACCCGGGCCTGTTTCAACCGGCGACGCAAGCAGATGGGCACCATCGCACGCACCGCGCCCGAGTTCCGCCGCAGCGGTCGGGCCGTGCTGGAACAATTGGGCATCGACCCCTCATGCCGGCCCGAGACCCTTTCCCCCGAGATCTTTCTGCAAATGACCGACTTGCTGGCGCACGACCCCGACCAACCGACGGGCGCGTGACCGAGACCAACCGGCCTGCGAGGCCCGTGCGATCGTGAGCCAGCCCTCCACCAGCGATCCGCAGCGCAACGTCCCCCCCGGGGTCGACTTCTCAGTGAAGGGCCGGCTTGGGCATTTGCTCCGCCAGCGACTCAGGCGGGGCCCGGCAACAGTCAATCAGATTGCAAGAGACGTCTTTGGTATTTCCGGCGGTGCGCGGGAGGTCCGGGAACGGATCGTCAAGGAACTCCTCACCGGCGAGAGCAGTGTATTCCAGGGCTCGGACGGCCGGTGGAGACTCCGTGGTCGCGGAGCTCGCCGGCGCGGGACAGGTCGGCGCGGCGGCCCGCGAAAGGACGGGGCTCCCCTCAATTCCTGGGGTATCTTTGAGTCGCCCGGCGAAACTCGGCTGGCCGACATCGACTGGGCGGTTGTGGACGTCGAAACCACGGGAAAGGCAGCGGGACAGGGGGGGCGGATGATCGAAATGGCCATTGTACCCGTTTCGGGGGGGAGGGTGGGCGACGTGTGGGAGACCCGCCTGAACCCCGGTCCCGGCATCAGGGTCGACCGATTCGTGGCCCGGCTCACCGGCATCACAACAGCCATGACTCGCAGAGCCCCGAGCTTTGCCTCGGTCGCGGGCGAGGTCCGCCAGCGGTTGCAGTCGAGGGTCTTCGCGGCGCATAACCTGGGGTTCGACTGGTCTTTTGTCATATGGGAAATGACCCGGGCCGGAATGGCCGAGCCCACCGGCGACCGCATGTGCACGCTCCAGCTGGCGCGCCGGGTACTCCCGGGCCTTAGCCGGTGCGGACTGGATTCGGTAACGCGATACTACGGGGTTGAGATTGAGAAGAGGCACAGCGCGGGCGGGGACGCACTCGCCACTGCCAACGTGTTGGTTCGCCTGATCGCCGATGCCGAGCGCAGGGGCTGGGACACGTTGGAGAAACTCCGGGCCGCCATGGTTCCCAAAGCCCAAAAGAAAGTGCCCAAAGCCCGCAAGAACAGGGGCAAAGGCAGGGCAGGCGCGCCCGAAATTGGAGAGGAAACAGGAAACGAAGGCGAGAATGACGGAAGCTGAGAGAAGGCCAGTCATTTTGTCGGCCGCCAGGCTGCCCACGGGCAAGTTCCTGGGGCCGATGTCTGCGTTGTCGGCACCCCAACTGGGCGGTCTGGCCGTAGACGCCGCGGTTGGGCGCTCTGGCGTCGCCGCGGACGAATTCGACGAGATCATCATGGGGAATGTCTTGCAGGGTGGCGTTGGTCAGGCCCCGGCCCGACAGGCGGCCTTGAACGGCGGGCTCCCCCCCGATGTTCCCGCCACAACCGTCAACAAGGTCTGCGGGTCGGGGCTCAAGGCGGTGATGCTGGCCGCCCGGGGCATCAAGGCCGGAGACACGAAGGTCGCGGTGGCCGGCGGGATGGAGTCAATGTCCCGCGCGCCGCATTACCAGCTCGGACTGAGACGGGGAGTGAAGCTGGGACCGGCCAAGTTGATAGACGGGTTGGTGCACGACGGACTCTGGTGTGCGTTCGGCGATCGCCATATGGGCGGCCACGCGGAGTACACGGCCTGGAAGGCGGGAATCAGCCGTCGGGAACAGGACGAGTTCGCGCTGCAAAGTCACGGGAAAGCCATCGCCGCCGCCGACGCGGGCGAGTTCGCCGACGAACTGGTTCCCGTTGAGGTACCCGGCCGCCGGGGCTCCATGATTGTGGATGAAGACGAGCCACCAAGGCGCGACACCTCTCTGGCGGCACTGGGCGGCCTGCGGCCCGCCTTTGCAAATGACGCGCCCCCCGAGGTGAACGAACTCAGCGTGACCGCGGGAAACGCGCCCGGCCTGAACGACGGTGCCGCCGCCGTGACCGTGGCGTCCGAAGCCTGGGCCGCCGCCCTGGATCTTCCGGCCATGGGCCGCATCCGGGCTTACGCCTCCGCCGCGGTCGAACCGCGCGATCTGTTCTTTGCCCCGGTCAGGGCAGTCCGGCGGTTGATGGAGATCGACGGAACGTCAATCGACGACTATGACCTGGTTGAGATGAACGAAGCCTTCGCCGTACAGGCCATCGCCGACGCCAGAGAGCTTGGCATCCGGGAAGACCGACTGAACGTCCGCGGCGGCGCGGTGGCACTTGGTCACCCTATCGGAGCGTCGGGTGCGAAGATCCTGACAACGCTCCTGTATGCGATGCGAGATCGCGGTGCCGCTCTGGGCATGGTCACTCTGTGCCTGGGGGGGGGCGGGGCTGTGGCGCTCAGCGTGGAGCGGATGGAGTGAGTGGCCGCCAGTTGCGTTTCCAGGGTTCGCGCCGGGCTCAACGGTCCTGGTTGGGTCGATTCTCCCCCAGAGTAGCGGCCCTGGCGGAGACCTTAGGGTTTGTCGGCGTGTTTTTGGTGACCGCGGCCGGCGTGACATGGGCAGCCCACGCCATGCTGCCGGGCATGTTTTCGGGCGCAGGGAGGGCCGGCGGCAGTATCGGCGGAGATAACGTTCCGGCCATCACAATAGGTGCGGTCGCCCCGGTCCTGGTAGCCGCTCTGATGGTTACCTGGCTCTTTGCAACGCGTTGGTTCCGCGTGCCGCCCCTGACAGCGTTTGAGCAGACGGGGCTGCCCGTCCGCCTTCGGGCCCTCGTTTCGGCCTCAACGGGGTTTGCGTTCGGATCTGTCCTGGTCGGGCTCGTGGTGGGGGTCATGGCAATCGCTGGTTGGGTGTCGTGGCAACCGTCTTCCGAGCCCGGCTCGCCGGCATCGGCGGCCGTCTGGCTGGGCGGTGTCCTGCTGCTGGCGGCCGCCGTGGAGGAAGTGCTGCTCCGGGGGCACCCTTTCCAACTGCTGAAGTCCCGCTTCAGCTCCGCCGCGGCCGTAATCACCACGAGCCTGGTTTTCGGACTTCTGCACGCCGCCAACCCCGGTGTGACCCCTTCGGCGCTGGTCAACATTTCCCTGGCCGGTGTACTGCTGGGAGTCGCGGTGCTGCGCACTGGGAGCCTCTGGTTCGCAATCGGCGTTCACACGGGCTGGAACTGGATAATGGCGGTCAGCGGCTTGGTGGTCAGCGGTCTCCCGGCAGACATGCCGCGGTCAGAAGCCGTCGTCTCCGGGCCGGTGTTCTGGACCGGTGGTTCGTTCGGACCGGAAGGTGGGATGACGGTGACTCTGGTGATCCTCCTGGGCATCGCCGTGGTAGCCCGAATGGGCCCTGGCCGGGCTGGCGAAAGGCGCCACATTTTGAGAAATTCCGGACGGAACGAATGACCCTGGCCGGGCGCGACAAACCGTCGGCCAGAGGCAGTTACGCCGGGGTCGGCATCGGGCGGGAAAGAACCGCCCGCGGGGAACTGGGGCCCGGCAGCGGCTAGCGGCGAGGCGACGGAAAACGGACAACACGGTTGAGCGTGCCGCGGGCGTTGGGGCCTCGGCGGTGGTTGGGGCGGGAGTCATGGGAAGCGGTATCGCCCACGTGCTGGCTCTTGCCGGAATCGACGTTGACTTGGTCGATGTCGAACGCGGTGTTCTGGACCGGGCCGTGGCGTCCGTTTCTTCCGAACTGCGCCGGCAGGTGGCGAAGGGCAAGCTCACGGAGACGGAGGCCTCCGCCGCCCTGTCACGCATCCGGCCCTCCACCGATCTCCGGGTGGCAGCCGGTGCCGGGGTGGTTGTGGAGGCGGCGACCGAGGATGTCGGCCTGAAACTCGACATCTTCGCAAACGTCGGAGAGATCGCGTCTTCAGATGCGATCCTGGCGTCCAACACCAGCGCCATTTCTATTACCCGCCTCGCCAGCGCCGTACCCAGACCCGACAGGGTGATCGGGATGCACTTCATGAACCCCGTCCCCGTGATGCAGTTGGTCGAAGTGATCCGCGGCCTTCAGACTTCGGATGCCACTGCCGACCACACCACGGCGCTGTGCAGGGATCTCGGCAAGACGCCCGTGACGGTGAACGACTATCCGGGATTCGTATCCAACCGCGTCCTCATGCCCATGATCAACGAGGCCGTCTACTGCGTCATGGAGGGCGTGGCGGAGCCCGGGGCGGTGGACCAGATCATGAAGCTGGGGATGGCGCACCCAATGGGTCCGCTCCGGCTTGCCGATCTCATCGGTCTGGACGTTTGCCTGGCGATTCTGAAGGTGCTGCAGCGCGACCTGGGTGACCCCAAATACCGCCCGTGCCCGTTGTTGGCCCGCATGGTCGCGGCCGGCAGGCTAGGCCGGAAATCGGGACAGGGCTTCCATGACTATGGCGCGAAAGAGCCTTCGCCCGCGGCCGCCAGGGCCCGCCAGGCCGCCGGGTGAGCAACACGCCAGCCCTTGGCGAGCGGCCGTTTTCCGGGATCGGACTGGGCGAGGAGTCGCGCCAGCTCCTGGCTTTGGCACGTGAATTTGCCAGGGACCGCCTGCGCCCCGGGGCACGCGAGCGCGACCAAAACGAAGAGAGCGTCGACTCCGAGATCATGGCGGAAATGGGCGACCTCGGGTTTTTCGGTCTACGGGTACCGGAGGAATACGACGGGCTGGGGCTGGATGTGATCACCTATCTCCGCATCTTGGAGGAGTTGGCCTTCGGCGACCCGTGCCCGGCGCTAAGCGTGAGTGTCCACAACTCGCTCCCGGTTGAGATCTTGTGCAAACAGGGGACCGAAGAGCAGCGGCGTGCCTGGCTGCCGCTAATGGCTACGGGCGAGGTTCTGGCGGCGTTTTCGCTTTCCGAAGCGGGGGCGGGCTCCGACGCTGCGTCACTGCTCACCCAGGCTGACTGCGACGGTGAGGGCGGTTGGATCCTCAACGGCGAGAAGGCATGGGTAACGAACGGTGCCGCCGCGGGGCTCACGCTGATGTTTGCACGTACCGACCAACCCGGTGACCGCCGCCGCTCCAAGGGAATAGGGGCGTTTTTGGTCCCCGGGGGATTGCCGGGGCTCAGCGCGGGCAAGAAGGAGCGCAAGATGGGCCAGCGCGGCTCGGAAACCGTGACCATGTCGCTGGAGGATGTCCGCCTTGGGCCGGAGCACCTCGTCGGGGAGTCGCACAAGGGCTTCCAGTACGCTCTGGAGTCCCTGGAGGGCGGCCGGCTGGGAATCGCCGCGCTCGCACTCGGCATAGCGGCCAGCGCGGCGGAGGAGGCATTCCGTTATTCGGCCGAACGCGAGCAGTTCGGGCAGGCGGTAAGGCACTTCCAGGGGCTGGAGTGGATCCTGGGAGAAATGAGCGTCAAGCTGGAAGCCACCCGGGGATTGTTGGAACGCGCCGCCAGGGCGCGCGAGCTCGGGGACGTGCGGGCACGCCGGCTCTCGAGCGCCGTGAAACTGTTCGCCAGCGAGGCGGCGGGGTGGATCACCCGCAGGGCGGTTCAGGTGCACGGGGGTTACGGATACTCTCGGGAGTACGCGGTTGAACGGATGTTCCGGGATTCCCGGGTGACGGAGATATACGAAGGGGCGAACGAGATTCATCGGAGTCTGGCCGCCCGCCTGGTTTACAGAGAAAGGAACGTGAGCGCATGACCCGCGCAGGACTTGAGGTCCCCGAGGGATCCGGCCTTGAACTTCTGGCCGAAGAAACTGGACTCGGGGGCGATGTTTTCGAGCTCATCGACGCGATGGGGCACGAACAGGTGGTTTTCAACCATGACCCGTCGTGTGGGTACCGCAGCATCATTGCGGTCCACGACACGACTCTTGGCCCCTCGTTGGGTGGGACGCGTTTCTGGCAGTACGAAACCGAGCGCGAAGCCCTGGTCGATGTCTTGCGGCTGTCGCGTGGGATGACATACAAGGCAGCTGTTGCCCATCTGAACCTGGGCGGCGGCAAGGCCGTGATAATGGGCGACAACAAAACCCTCGACAGGGAAGTGGTCATGCGGGCCCACGGCAGGGCGGTGGACGCGCTGGGCGGTCGCTACATCACTGCGGAAGACGTGGGCGTGACGGTCGAAGACATGGACTACGTACACATGGAAACCGAGCACGTGGTGGGCATCATGGACCGGTCCGGAGATCCGTCGCCAGTGACTGCCTACGGGGTCTATCGGGGCATGAAGGCCTGCGCGCTGAAGAGTTACCGGGACGACAGCCTCGCGGGGCGTTCGGTCGCGATCCAGGGAGCGGGCAGCGTCGGTTACCAACTGTGCCGGTACCTGTCCCGGGAGGGCGCCAAGCTGTTCGTGTCCGACATAGACGAGGTGAAGGTGGGTCGGTGCTCTTCTGATTTTGGTGCCGAGCCCGTGGCTCCCAGCGAGATCTAAGCCGTCGATGCCGATGTTTTCGCACCGTGCGCGCTTGGTGCGGTGTTAAATGACGAGACGATCCCGCAGTTCACTTTCGACATCGTAGCCGGAGCCGCGAACAATCAACTTGCTTCAATTGGACACGGGCAACTCCTTAGTGAAAAAGGAATTATCCATGCCCCTGACTACGTAATCAACGCCGGCGGACTGATCAACGTCTATTCCGAACTTGCCGGCTGGTCGTTGGAGCGCTGCAAGCGCAAGGCCGGCGACATCTACTCGGTTCTGTTGACGATCTTTGAGCTGGCCGAAGACGAAGGGGTGACGAGCACGGAGGCCGCGGACAAGGTCGCGGAAAGGCGCCTCCGCCGGTTGGGCCGCCTGCACCGCCGGTCGCTGTAGCCGTGGCCGAGGAGGCGCCGGGCGCGATGACCCTGCAGGAATCGGACCCGGCCGTCTGGGAGGCTATCACGGCCGAAGCTGTTCGCCAGGAAACGGGGCTGGAGTTGATCGCAAGCGAGAATTTCGTTTCTCGCGCCGTTCTTGAGGCAACCGGATGCGTCCTGACCAACAAATACGCTGAAGGGTACCCCGGGCGCCGGTACTACGGGGGATGCGAAGAAGCAGACAAGGTTGAGGAACTGGCGGCGAGCCGTGCGCTGGAGTTGTACGGGGCCGAGCACGCCAACGTCCAGGCCCACAGCGGGTCGCAGGCCAACATGGCCGCCTACCGCGCTCTGGCGTCGCCTGCCGCGAAGCTGATGGGGATGAATCTGGCGCACGGGGGCCACCTGACCCATGGGCATCCGGTCAACTTCTCGGGGCGGCAATACCAGGTCGTCCAGTACGGGGTGCACCGCGAGACGCAGCAACTGGACTACTCCGAGGTCGCCGGAATCGCTTTGCAGGAAAAGCCGGATATCATCGTTGCCGGGGCGTCGGCGTACCCGCGGACACTTGATTTCGCCAAATTCGCCGAGATCGCCGCCGACTGCGGTGCCCGCCTGGTCGTGGACATGGCGCACATCGCGGGGCTGGTCGCCGCGGGCGCGCATCCTTCGCCCGTGCCCCACGCCGATGTCGTCACAACCACTACGCACAAGACGCTTCGCGGACCGCGGGGCGGGCTGATTCTCTGCACCGCGGAGCACGCCCGGGAAATCGACCAGGCCGTGTTCCCCGGTCTCCAGGGCGGCCCGCTGATGCACGTGATCGCGGCCAAGGCCGTGGCACTGGGCGAGGCCCTAACCGACGAGTTCCGTGGATACGCCTGGCGGGTAGTCGAGAACGCCCGTGCGCTTGCCGGTGCCCTGGCGGACATCGGCCTGAACATCGTCAGCGGGGGAACCGACACTCATCTGGTGCTGGTCGACCTGGGCGAGGACGGCCTTACCGGGGCCGAGGCGGAGAAACGCCTGGGCGCGGCCGGGATCACGGTGAACAAGAACACCGTCCCGTTCGATACCCGGTCGCCCTTCGTGACTTCCGGTATCCGGCTGGGGACGGCGGCTTTGTCGAGCCGTGGCATGGGTGAAACCGAGATGCGCCGGATCGCCGGGATGATGGCCCTCAGCCTTGACGCCGGGGTAGACGATCCGGTCCAGCAGCGGGTGCAGCGTGAAGTAGCCGATTTGTGCAGCGCGTTTCCCCTTTACGGTCCCCGATGGGACGGGTCAGTCGAGGTTAGCTTGACTCGACCTCAACGGCTGGTCTAGCTTTTTCCCGCCAGCAGTTGGGTTAGCGCGGTTGCAGTAGTGGTGTTCGGGGACAGTTTCCCCGGAGTACCTCAGGTGACCAGTTGCAGGGCAGGGGGAGAGGACGCGGGGTGCTGGTTCCGCGAAAGCAACGATGAAAGTCGAAATCCAGAATCTCAGGTACGGGTCGGCGGCCTACGGGTTTGTGCTTGAGGCTGTCCGGCAACGTCTTGGCTCAATGAGCGACCCGCGGCATTTGTCCGGCCCCGAGGTCGCCGATGCAGCCCGCTGTCTGGCAGTCGACAGGTTCGGCCCGATGGCCCGACCGGTGCTTGAACACTGGGGTATCCATGGTACCTCGGACATTGGCGAGATCGTGTTCGATCTGGTGGACGCCAGACGGCTGATCGCACGACCGGAAGATTCCCGGCGCGATTTTGAGGCGCTGTTCAGTTTCGACAAGGTCTTTGAGGACCGTTATCCGTGGGGGAACTAGCGGTCCGATCCCCATAGAGCAGGGGAGGGGGGTGTATGGAGGGGTGGCACGGATTCCCGGAATGCATGGCTTGTATTCCGGGCGATGAGCCTGGCGAACAGACCAACGGAGTGTTGCTGCCGATGTCGGACTACGGCAGGGACGGCGCTCCCATTCGCTACAAAGCATGGGTCTGCTCGAACCCGGTGTGTGGGTTCAATATTCGGATTGACAACGGTGAGATCAGCTTCGGTCGGGGCGTCCGCAGATCACTGAAGTGATTTGGCCGGCGGGTGGTCCCCTCTCGGTGCCACCTCTGGCGCCATGGAACAGGCCCTCCGACTGGCACCGTTTCGCCGAAAAGGAAGTGCTGTTGCCCACTGCCGACGAGATGGCCGAGATCGATCGGGAGGCTGTACGGTCGGGCGCTATCTGCGAGCGATCTCTGATCGAGAACGCGGGTCGCGAAGTGGCCCGGTTGACCCAGGCCAGATTCCCCCGGGGTCCCGTGGTGGTTTTGGCGGGGAGCGGCCATAACGGTGCCGACGGGTTGGTTGCCGGCAGGACCCTGGCGGCTGCCGGACGGCCGGTGCGCCTGGTGTCTTGCGGCAGCCGCGTCCCGGAGCCCGACGTGCTGGCCGGGTGGGACTTGCCCGTGGTCAGCGCCCCGGACGGCTTCGACCGCGCCCTCGCCGGCGCAGAGGTCATCCTCGACGGAATCTTGGGGACCGGGCTCGTTTCGGAGCCGCGCGGGACGCAGGCGGAGGCGATTGCCGCCTGTCTGCGGGCGTCGGCCCCCGTGGTGGCGGTCGACGGCCCCAGCGGCGTGAACTTCACCACCGGCGAGGTCCACGGCGATGCGTTGAACGCGGCCATGACCGTCACGTTCGGTTGGCCAAAATCGGGCCTGTTGCGCTGGCCGGCGCGCGCCCGCTGCGGCGACCTGTTGTGCGCCGAGATCGGGTTCCCCAGTACAAGTCCTCCCAGCGGGGCTGCGCTGGCGCCCGCAAGAGTGATCACAACGTCCTGGGCGGCGTCGATATTGGGCGAACGCTCCCCTACCGCGCACAAGGGTCGTGCAGGGTACCTGGCGATTGTCGCCGGAAGGAGGGGAATGGCGGGAGCCGCGCTCCTGGCCGCCCGCGCCGCCTTGCGCGCGGGGGCCGGGGTGGTCCAGGTCATTTCGGACCCGTCCAACCGCATGATCATCCAGGCGCTGGTCCCCGAGGCAGTGTTCGTGAATTGCCGGGATTCAGGGGCGGCGCGGGCGGCATGCGAACGGTCGCGGGCCGTGGTGGTCGGGCCGGGCCTCGGCAGGGACGATACAGCGCGCGAGCTACTTGAGGCGGCGATGTCGTGCTGCGTGGGTTCGGCGCTGATTGACGCGGACGGGCTCAACCTGCTGGCCGAGCGCGCGCAGCCGTTCCAACGTCCCACACGGGGCCTCCTCCTGACGCCGCATCCCGGAGAAATGGCGCGGTTGTGCGGCCTGAGCATCAGCGAAGTGCAGGCCGGGCGGGAAGACGCCGCCATCGCCCTGGCACGGCAGATGGCTGCCTCCGTTTTGCTGAAGGGCGCTCCGTCGATCGTCGCGTCGCCCCGAAGGAGGCTCCGTGTAACACCGCTGGCCAGCCCCGCATTCGCGGCGGGCGGCACGGGCGACGTACTGAGCGGTGTGTGCGGAGCTTACCTGGCCGCCGGACTGCGACCGGCCGACGCCGCCACGGCCGCACTCGCGGTTACCGGCGTTGCCGTTACCGGCGTCGATGCGCCGGTGGGGCTCTCGTCGGCCGACATTCCGGACCTGATACCCGCGGCGCGCCGCAGCGTGGAGCGCGCAGATCCCGGTGGCTGGCCCGGAGTCCGGCTCGCGTTGCCTGCCGCCTGAAGCCCGCGTGCGCCCTCTCGCGGCGGGACCCGAGACCGAACGGATCATGGCGTTTGTTGAAGGGGCGCAGTCCGGCGGGTGTCGGGTGATGGAGGGCAGTGCCGCGTACGACGACGCCGCAGTGTTTGGTCGGATCGAAGTCGCGGCCGGCGAGCAGATCGTCTCGTCGGTTGACCAGGCGGTCGAGGATGTCCATTTCAAGCGCGATTGGGGGTCGTGGACCGTGGTGGGTCGGAGGGCGGTGGCGGGCGCCCTGGCCGACCTGGCCGCAATGAACGCAAGTGCCGAAGAGGTGCTGGTGGCGGTCGCCGCGCCGCGTGATCTGGGTGTGGAGGAGTTCCGGCAACTGGGGCATGGCGTGGGGCAGGCAGCGTTTCAGGCCGGAGCCCGGCTGGCCGGTGGAGATATCAGCATGTCGCCGGCGGGCACGGTTATCGGCGTGACCGTTTTTGGAACGACTCCCCGGCCTCTCCTGCGCTCGGGGGCCCGGCCCGGTGACGAACTGTGGGTGACCGGGTACCTGGGTGGAGCGGCGGCCGCGGTGGCCGCCCTCAAGTCCGGAGAGCAGCCCAAGGTGTTGAACCGGTTCTCGCTGGACTTGCCACCGGTGCGCATCGAAGAGGTCCGGTGGCTGGCCGACCGCGTGAACCTCACGGCGGGCATCGACATCTCTGACGGCCTGCTGCGCGACGCCAGTCAAATTGCCGCGGCGTCCGGGTGCCGCCTGATCATCAACCTGGACTGTGTACCGGCGAGTCCGAGCCTGGACGGGACGACCTCAATGCTGGCCCTGACCGGAGGCGAAGACCACGAAATCCTGTTGGCAGCTCCCTCCGGCGCCATTGAAGCCGCGGAGCCCCACTTCTCCACGGAGTTCTGGATTCCGCTGACTCGCATCGGCGGGGTTGAGGAGGGGCGCGGAGTCGGACTGCGCGGTACCGGGGAATTCGGGGATGACGAGCTACGGGAGATCGCCCGGCTGGCAGCCGCCCCGGAGACCGGTGGTTTTGTCCATTTCTCTTGAAGGAAAAGCCCCCGGGGGCACTGAATTCGGCCCGTTGCGCATGGGTTTGTTCCATGCGGCGATGGCGGTCATCACGATCAAGATGAGTGCACTCGCATTTGTCGGGAGCGTGATCCGCAGCCCTGCCCTTTTTGAATGGGCCCAGCGCGGCTGGGCGGGGTTGTGCCTGCGAGCCGCGGGTGTCCGGGTGCGTGTGACGGGGGTCGAGCACGCGCCGCCGGACCGTGCCCAGGTGATTGTGGCGAACCACGCGTCCTTTTTCGACGTTTGGGCCCTGATCCATGCCCTCCCGGTCAAGGGTCGGTTCGTGGCCAAGGTCGAACTCGCCCGCGTGCCGGTCATGGCAAGGGCCATGGGCAGCGGGGGACACCTTTTCGTGGACCGAAAACGCCCCGTTCGCGCACGCCGCCAGATTCAAGACGCGGCCCGGGACATGCGCGAGAGGAAGCTCACGTACCTGCTGTTCCCCGAGGGTACGCGTTCCCATGACGGGGAGGTCGGGCGCTTCAAGTTCGGGGCGTTTGCTCTGGCCATAGAGGCCCGGGTGCCTCTCGTACCAGCCTACATACAGGGTGGGTTCGAAGTTTGGCCGAGAGGGCGCGGGAGCATCCGGCCGCGCGAAATAGTCATCCACCTGGCCCCTCCCGTGCCGCTTGGAGGCGCTGAGAACCTCAAGCGATCGGAAGTGGCGGCCACTGTGCGACGAACAATGCTGGCCCTGCGGGAGAAGGCGACCGACCAGGCGCCGCGCGGCTAACTGACTTGCCCCGACGGGCCCTTGGTCGCAATCTTCGCACTAGTCGGGCGCGAGGGTGCCTGGTTGGGACGGGGTTTGTCGGGCGGTTGCGCGGGGCGCACCGGGGAAGGGGGTAGTCCGGGGGGAGTATGAGTACCATCACGTGCCTTTTGGCCAGGGAGATTATCGACTCCCGCGGCAATCCAACGGTTGAGGCCGAGGTACGGCTGGCCGATGGATCCGTCGGCAGCGCGGCTGTTCCCAGCGGTGCATCCACCGGCACCTACGAGGCGCTTGAACTTCGCGACGGCGACCGGTCTCGTTACGGGGGCAAGGGAGTTCGCATTGCCGCGAGTAACATCACGGGGGAGATCGCGGCTGCCGTCCGGGGTATGGATGCGGCGGACCAGGCCGGCCTGGACCGCACGATGGTTCAGCTTGACGGGACACCCGCCAAGTCCCGCCTGGGGGCCAATGCGGCCTTGGCGGTGTCGATGGCCGCCGCCCGTGCCGCCGCCGATTCTGCCGGGAAACCACTTTTCCGTTACCTGACCGGTCTCGTGCCGTGGGCCGATGCGACCGGCTCCGCGGGGCGGCTGCTGCCCGTGCCTCTTCTGAACGTGCTCAACGGCGGCGTCCATGCCAACAACAACCTCAGCATCCAGGAGTTCATGATTGTGCCGTGGGGAGCGGCCACGTTCACCGAGAGCGTCCGAATGGGAGCCGATGTGTTCCACGCGCTGCGCGCCGCACTGGCGGCGGAGGGAATGGCCACGGCGGTCGGGGACGAGGGCGGCTTTGCCCCGGACCTCGGTGCCAACCGCGATGCGCTGGAGCTCTTGGTCCGCGCGATCAGGGACGTTGGTTTGGAACCGGGGCGCGACGTTGCCTTGGCACTGGACTGTGCCGCCTCGGAGCTCATGCTGGCCGACGGGTCCTACGCTCTGGAAGGACCAGCCGCGGCCGGCAGTGGAGGGATCTCGGCCGCCGAACTAACCGGGGTGTACGAGAGGTGGACCAACGATTACCCGATCGTCTCAATCGAAGACGGCCTGGGCGAGGCGGACTGGGATGGATGGCGCGAACTCACCCGGAGGTTGGGCGACCGGGTCCAATTGGTGGGCGACGACCTGTTCGTCACCCAGGCGAACCGGTTGCGCCGCGGGATCGAGCAAGGCGCCGGAAACGCACTGCTGGTGAAGCTGAACCAGGTCGGAACCCTGACCGAGACGCTCGAAGCCATGGCCACGGCGCGGGAGGCCGGGTTTCGGTGTGTGATTTCGCACCGGTCGGGCGAAACCGAAGACACGTTCATTGCCGATCTGGCGGTGGCCACCGGGGCGGGGCAGATCAAGTCGGGCAGCCTGTGCCGCTCCGAGAGGGTGGCGAAATACAACCGGCTGCTCCGAATTGCGGAATTGCTGGGAGGCGACGGCTGTTTCGCCGGACGCGGTGAAGGTCAGGGAGAGGGAGGATAACCCATGTCGGATCGAAAGTTGCGC
This sequence comes from Gemmatimonadota bacterium, assembly GCA_021295785.1. Classification (GTDB taxonomy): domain Bacteria; phylum Gemmatimonadota; class Gemmatimonadetes; order Palauibacterales; family Palauibacteraceae; genus Palauibacter. Next base: position 23,174 of record JAGWBR010000012.1, on the reverse strand, counting down.
ATATTCAGTCGGACCCTCGGTGCAGCGGCGCTTGTCCTAGCCGGCCACTCCTGGGTGTTCGGCGGACAGTTTACGATGTCGAACATCGGGGTTCTGGAGAGAGAGATTGCCGCCGAGCGCACTGAGATTGCGGTAATGCAGGCGGAGATGGACTCCCTCCGGGCCTGGAGCGACAGTCTGTCCAACGACCCCTGGGTCGTGGAGCGAGTGGCCCGGGAGAGATACGGCCTGATCCGGGACGGAGAGACCCTTGTCCGTTTCGTCCACACCGAGAGGTAGCACGGCGTTCGGGGTTGACTGACTCCGCCCCCGCGATAGCTTTCCGGCTTCCGGCAGGGTAGCTCAGCCTGGCAGAGCAAGGGACTCATAAGCCCTGGGTCGCGGGTTCGAATCCCGCCCCTGCCACTGCCCCCTCTCAGGTTCGCATGCGCGCTCTCATAAGGTTTTCCGGCGAGCTTTCCACGAAGTCCAAGCGAACCCGCAGGCGTTTTCAACAGAAGCTGGCCCGCAATCTGCGAGACGCCCTGCGGGACGAGGGCATCTCCGCCGTGGTCACCGCTGAGTGGAGCCGATTTTTCGTGCAGCCCGCGGATGGCGCACTTGCAGACGAGGCCTTTTTCGAGCGGCTTCCGGCCGTGCTCGGGCGCGTATTCGGGATATCGACCTACTCGCTGCTCCGGGGTGAATGCGCGGCCGACCTTGACGAGATCATCGCGACGGGCAGTCGTCTGTTCGCAGACGAAATCAGGGGCCGGACCTACGCCGTGCGCGCCCACCGCAGCGGCGTTACCGGGTTCACTTCGGAAGACGTGATGCGCGGCGTGGGGGCCGCCCTCAACGAAGGCGCGGTCGTGGACCTCACCGACCCCGAGATCACCGTTGCCGTGGACATCGCCGCCGGCCGGGCGCACTTCTACAACGACCGCATCACCGGGCCGGGCGGCCTCCCGGTTGGCGTCCAGGGCAGGGCACTGGCACTGATGTCGGGAGGATTTGATTCGCCCGTAGCCGCATGGATGGCGCTGGGCCGCGGTGTGGGGCTTGACTACGTGTTCTTCAACCTGGGGGGTGCGGCGTATGCCCGGATGGTGCTGGAAGTAACCAAGGTGCTCTGCGACCGCTGGAGTTACGGAGATTCCCCCCGGTTTTGGCTGGTCCCGTTTGGCCCGGTTGCGGACGCCATACGCGAAAGGGCCCGGCCCGCCTACCTTCAGGTGGTGTTGAAGCGAATGATGTACCGGGCCGCGGAGCGCATCGCCGGGCGTGCTCCGGAAAGGCGAATGCCGGCGGGGCTGGTCACCGGAGAGTCCATCGGGCAGGTCTCTTCTCAAACACTCGCCAACCTGCGGGCCATCGACGGCGCTGCCGAACTGCCGGTACTCCGACCGCTGGCCGGGTTCCACAAGGAGGAGATCATTGCCAGGGCGCGGCACATTGGCACTGCAGAACTGTCGGCCAGGGTCAGGGAGTACTGCCAGCTGACCGACTCAAAACCGGTTACCGCCGCCACCCCCGACGCTGCGGCGGCGCAGGAGGAGCGCGTGGGCTGGCAGGAACTCGAAACGGCTGTCGCCGCGGCCCGGGTCATCAACCTGCGGCGAATAAGCAACGCCGAGATGATTGGCGGGTCCCTTTACGTGACCAATGTGCCTGCGGGCGCGGAAGTGCTGGATACTCGCGGCGACGACGATTTCAAGGCCTGGCACTGGCCCGGGGCGAGGCGGATGAACGCGGGCGATCTGGAGACCGGGTTTGGGCGGCTGGGGCGGGAGACCACCTACGTATTGTGCTGTGAACAAGGCATACGGACCGCGTACGTGGCCGAGATCATGCAGACCGCCGGTTACGAGGCCTATTCGTTCTTGGGAGGGGCACCTGGAATGCGCCGGTACGAAGCCGCGCTGGACCGGGCCGGCGAGGGCGCGGAAGCCGGCGCGAACGGCCAGGCGGGCGGGATCAGTTGAGCCCCGAGACCGCCGCCGGGCCCGACCCGCCCCCGCTCAAACATGTTGCCGTGATAATGGACGGCAATGGCAGGTGGGCAGCCGCGCGCGGCCTGGAACGCTGGGAAGGCCACCGGGCGGGAATGACGGCGGTCCGGGAAACGATCGAGGCGGCGGTGGAGGCAGGTGTCCGGCACCTCACGATGTTCGCCTTCTCCGACGCCAACTGGTCCCGACCCCGGTCGGAGATCGCCGCACTGATGGACCTTCTGGTGGAATACGTCCAGCGCGAGCGCCACGAGATGAGCAGAAGGGGTGTCCGCGTCACCGTGTTCGGCGACAGGGCCAAGCTCCCGGCCAGGGCGCGGGGCGCAATCAAGATCATCGAACGCGACACTCAGGGCGGCGATACGCTGGAGGCGCATTTCGCCATTAGCTACGGTTCCCGGAACGAGATCGTACACGCCACGAGGAGGCTGGCCAGGCAGGTCAGGGCGGGCGACCTCAAACCCGAGGAAATCAGCCGGGAAGTGCTGTCGCGGGAGATGTGGACAGGCCAGTGGCCCGACCCCGATCTGTTGATCCGCACGTCGGGGGAGCGGCGCCTCTCCGATTTCCTATTGTGGCAGCTGGCATACGCCGAACTCTACACCGTCGACACGCTCTGGCCCGACTTCCGGCGGGAGCATTTTCACGAGGCGGTGCGGGACTTCCGAATGCGCGAACGAAGGTTTGGGGGCGTCGCGACGCGCGCCCCGGTCGGCACTGCAGGAGCGGACTCTGATCCGCACCAGGACACGCTCCCTGGGTAACCTCGGACGGCGGGCGGCGGTAGCCGCGGTTGGCATCCCGGCGGTGATCGCGGCGGCCTGGGTCGGGGGATGGCTCCTCGCCGCCCTGTTGGGGTTGGTGGCCGCCGCGGCTTATGCGGAGTTCGCCCGGATGACGGGGATCACCCAGTCGCACAGAGGGCTGACCGCGTTCGGTGCTGTAGGTTGCCTGGCATTCCCCCTGGTAGTGCGGTATTGGGGAGTGGGGGGGGGTGCGGGGTTGGCGACCCTGGCAGTGGTGGCGCTGCCGGCCCTGGCGATGTGGGGGCCGGCCGGTCCGCTGCGGCTGGCGGCCGGCGTCAAGGCGGCGTTCGGGGTCCTGTATGTGGGCGGTTTGCTCAGTTTCGGAACTGCGCTGCGCGACGGGCAGGGACTGGGCGGCGCGGGGAGCATGGCGCTGTTCCTGCTGCCCGTGGTTACCGTGTGGGGATCGGATACAGCGGCCTACTTTGGAGGAAAAGCGCTTGGTCGTCGCAAACTTGCCCCGAGAATCAGTCCGGGGAAGACGGTTGAGGGCGCGGTCGCGGGGGTGCTGGCGGCCGCGGGCGTTTCGACGGTCTGTGCCCGGTGGGCTCTGGAGGGCACCTGGACCCGCGGTTGGGTGGCCGCCGCGGCCGTGGGCGCATTGATCGGGATCGCAGCAGCGCTCGGCGACTTGGTTGAGTCTGCCTTGAAACGACAACGAGGCATCAAGGATTCTTCGAAGGCCCTGCCCGGACACGGCGGATTCCTGGACCGCATTGATTCGATGCTCTGGGCTCTGCCATGCTGCTATTTCATGATGTGGTTGTTGCTCTGAGCCGCGCGCGGGCAGCTCTGACGCACTCGGGGGAACCCAACGGAGTGGTCGTGCTCGGTGCCACGGGGTCGGTAGGAGCCTCGACCCTGAACGTGATCCGGCGCCACGCCGATCGTTTCAGACCGCTGGTGCTGACCGCGAACCGCAACTGGCGTGCTCTCGACAAGTTGGCCGACCATTGGTCACCCGAGTACGTGGTGCTCGCTTCCCGGCAGCCGCCGGATTTCGCACCGCGCTGGCACGGGGAGTGGCGGTTCGGACCCCACGCACTGGTCGAAGCGGCCGCGCACGATTCGGCCGATGTCATCGTAAACGCGGTGGTAGGGGTCGCCGGGCTGGAGGCCACGATTAGCGCCGTCGAGTCGGGCAAACGCCTTGCACTGGCGAACAAGGAATCGCTTGTCGCCGGCGGCAGCCTGGTGGTGGAAGCGGCAAGGCGGGGCGGGGGGGAGATCCTGCCCGTTGACAGCGAACATTCGGCGATCCACCAGTGCCTGGCCGGAACCCCGGCGAGCAATGTGGCGCGAATCACGCTTACGGCGTCGGGCGGAGCACTTCGCGACAGATCCGGACAAGATCTACTCGAGGCAACGGCTATCGAGGCGCTTGCCCACCCCACGTGGGACATGGGCCAGAAAGTGACGGTAGATTCCGCAACGCTGGCCAACAAAGCCCTCGAAGTAATCGAGGCACATTGGTTGTTTGAGTTGGAATACGACCGGATCACCGCCGTGGTGCATCCCACGTCAATTGTGCACTCGATTGTGGAATTCCGCGACGGGTCTGCCATCGCGCAGATGAGCCGTCCCTCAATGGAGATACCGGTGTTGTGGGCGTTGTCATGCCCCGCGCGTCTGGACGACCGTCGGGATGCGCTTGGGTTTGACCCGCTGACCGACGGCCCGCTTGAGTTTCTCCCAATTCGGAGGGACGATTTCCCTCTGTTTGGGATCGGGGTGGCGGCGGGCCGAACGGGCGGCGAGCTTCCCGCGGCGTTCAATGCAGCGAACGAGGTGGCCGCCGCCCGGTTCCTGGCAGGCGATCTGCGGTTTGGCGACCTGCGGGCCGTCGTGGAAGGAACCGTGGAGCGTTTCGGCTCCCGGGCACCCGCCTCGGTTGCCGATGTCCGCGAAATTGACTCCAGGGCGCGCCGCGCCGCCCGGGGAATAGCCGATTCCCGGGCCAAGAACATCTAAGGCTCGAGACCCTGCTGAAGGCGTTGGCGTTACGGCGGACACCCACACCGGAGAAATCGATTTGATCGTTACGATCCTTGCTACGGCCGTCGTCCTCGGCGTTCTCGTTTTTGTGCATGAGCTTGGGCACTTCATCACGGCCAAGAAGGCCGGTATCCGTGTGCCTCGCTTCTCGATCGGGCTCGGGCCCAGGATTTTCGGCTTCCGCCGGGGCGAAACCGAATACGTCCTGTCGTGGATCCCCCTCGGGGGCTATGTGCGCATGGCCGGCATGGCCGATGAAGAGGCAACCGCGGCCCTGGAAGGCGGCGACTCAGACACGGAAGCCGGGCCGGACCACCCCGAGGATCGATCGGGCCATTTCGATAGCAAACCCCTTTGGGCGCGTACCATGGTGATTTGCGCGGGAATCGCCATGAACCTGTTGTTTGCCATGTTTGCGTTCAGCGCGGTAGCGATCGGCAACGGGATCTCCATTCCGTCGGTCACCAGCGTGGCCCCGCAATCTCCGGCCGAGCAGGCGGGGCTGGCGGAGGGCGACCTGATCTTGAGCGTTGACGGGGGGTCTGTTCTGGGGCCGTCGCACGTGGTGATGCGGGTTGCCCGCAAGGCTGGCCAGCCGGTTCCGGTTGTGGTACGGCGTGGCGACAGGGAACTGGAGTTTGTGGTGACGCCGCGGGCCGTATCGGTCGAAGATGCCGACGTATCGGCCGGCCGAATTGGCATCGGGATAGGGCAGTATGTCGGGCGGGCCGATCTCGTGACCGCAGTGACACGGGGCGTGCGGGAGACCGCCCTGTGGACGGGGGCGGTGTTCCAGTTTCTCGGCGATTTGTTTACCGGCGAGAGTTCCGCCCGCGACGTGGGGGGGCCGGTAATGATCGGCGAGTTGTCGGGACGCGCCGCCCGTTCGGGGATATGGGATCTCCTCGGGTTCATGGCCATCATCAGCGTGAATCTGGCCGTCTTCAACCTCCTGCCGATCCCGGTCTTGGACGGCGGACACCTGGTATTTCTGGGGATTGAAGCCGTGCGCGGTCGACCGCTGGCACCCGAGCTGCGAATGAGGGTCACCTCGATCGGGATGGCCGTGATCCTGGTGCTGATCGTGTTTGTTTTGGGGAACGACTTGTTGAGGGTCTTCTCGGGCTAGGCCCGGGTTGGTCCGCCCGGTTCACCGGGGGGGAACAGCGAGGCCTGGACAGTGCCGCCGGTGCGGGCGGCCAGGGCCGCAACGTCGTACTTCTCGCCGCTGGTTTCCTGTGCAGCGGCCGCGAGGACGCCGTCGAACCCGGTCCCCGAAAGGCCCTCGCCAACGCAGTCAACCGCCAGCAAGGGGTCGTTGCACTCTCCGCTGAGGTGAGCCAGCAAGATCCCTCCCAAGCGCCGATGCGCTATCTCGGCGACGAGCTCGCGGGTGTGGCGGTTGGACAGATGGCCCCGCGTACCGCCGATTCGTTCTTTGACCGACCATGGGTAAGGCCCGGAACGCAGCATTCGGTCGTCATGATTGGCCTCGACAATCAGGAAATCGAGGTCTTTGAGGGCAGCGCGAACCGGCGTTGTTGGCCTGCCCAGATCGGTGGCGACGCCGACCCTGAGGTCCGTCGAAACCTGCTGAAGGACCATGCAAACCGGATCGGCAGCGTCGTGGCAGGTCGATGTCGGCTCAACCAACAGGTCTCCCACCGACATCCCCTCCACCGGGAGGCGGATCACGGTCTCCTGCCCGGACAACAACCCCGAGCAGGCGCTATGTGTGAGCGTGTTCATTACGAGCGGCCAACCCCAGCGGCGGGCAGCCACGCCGATCCCTCTCACGTGGTCCTGGTGTTCGTGCGATACGATCACGGCGTCCACCGATTCGGGACACACACCGAGCGCATCCACCCTGGCTTCGAGTTGCACGCCCGAGAAACCGGCGTCGACCAAGACGCAGGTAGAGTCGGTCTCAATCAGGAATGAATTGCCCTGGCTCCCGCTGCCGAGTGAGGCAACGCGCAGACTCACGCCTGTCCTCCCGGCGTGGCGTGGTATGCTCGGTCCGCCGCCCCCGACGCCTGCCAAACGTCCGAAAGCCACTGCCGGGCGGCTTCGCTCGCCGCGATCCCCCGCCGGTCCATCGCGGTGACAACCGCCGCAACGAACTTCTCCTCGGCGTGTACCCCTCTCCCGTCCGGCCCCCACGAAAACGGCTCAATCCAGCGGGGCAGAGGGGCACCGGTTGTGGTGACGCTCGACCCTGCTCCCAGCACCCCGCCCGGGGGGAGCAGCGTGCCGACCCCGGTTCGCACAAAATCGCCGGCCAGCGCGCCCAGCTTGAGCAGGCCGGTGTCTGCGGCCGGCTCTTCTGGTGGTCCAACGCGAACAGGGGAATAACCGTGTTTGAGGTCCGCGGTGACCGTGCCCGCACCCAGGTTCACCCAGTCACCGAGGTACGAGTGCCCCACGAAGCCGTCGTGGGCCTTGTTGCAGTAATCCCCAAACGTGGAGTTTGATATTTCGCCCCGCAGCCGGCACTCTCGGCCGCAGCTCACCCCCGAAATCTCGCCGCCCAACATCCGCGTCCCGGGCCCCGCGTAAACCGGACCCACCAAATGGGTCCCGGAACCGACCGTAACCCCGGCGCCCAGCTCGATTCCCCCGCTCCGGGCGTCGAAAAACACGCCCGGGTCCACGGTCGCCCCCGGCGCGATCAACACCGGGTAGTCGCCCGCTCCCCAGCATCCGTCCGGGACAGGATATGATTCCCCGGCAATGTCGCGGGCCAGTCGATCCGGCCCGAGTTCGACCAATCGCCAGGGGGCGTCCAGCCACATTCCCGGCACTTCCAAATTCGGCGCACCCAGGACCGGTTCCATTTGGGTGTTGGCCCCCCGCGGAAAACCGCGCCCGCCCGGGCGAGAGAAGACCCCCGCCAACCGGCCGTCTACCCAGAAGTTGCGCGGGCCTTCGTTCCGACCACCGGGCCACCCGTTGTCGGGTACGGCCCGCGAGTTCCATAAACCGGCACCGTCCGCCGCGGCACCGCTTGCATGGCCGGTTACGCAGCCGGCCACTTCAAATCCGGACGCCTTCGCAACGCGTTCGCCCAGGGTCCACCGGCCAAACCGGAGCTCCCCAATCGGCCTGGTGAGCGCGAAGGGGTGCCAGTCCCGCGCTACCGGGTCATCAAAAAGGAAAAGTGAAGGCGCGCGGCGAACCTGCGTCACTCGGCCCCGGTTCTCGGCCCGGCCCGGTCGCCGCCCGAAGCTGGCCCCGGCGGACTGCTCAAATCCAACTTGCTCAAGCGGTGCAGCTGATCGCGGTCGGCCACCAGGATCTCGCCGCCGGATTCCACCACCGCAAGCCCAGTAACACCCAGCAACGTCACCCGCCGTCCCTCCGCCCACACAACGTTGTCACCGGAGTCCACATTCCGGGTCGCCGCCCCCGCCTGTCCGCCCCCGCGGCCCGCCCCCAGGCGACGGGCCACGGCTTCCCATGTGCCCAGGTCGTCCCACTCGAACTGCCCCAAAACCACCGCCGCCCGGTTCGTGCGCTCCATCACCGCCACATCGATCGAGACCGGCCGGACTGCCCTGAAAAACGTCCCGGGTCCGTCTTGCCCCAGTGTCTTCAGGCCCCCGGCCAACTCGGGCGCGACTTCGGCCGACACGGCGAGAAGGTCGGCGCACCCGAATACGAAGATTCCGGTGTTCCACAGGCAGCCATCCGCCGCCAGCGCCGCGGCATGCCGCGGGTCGGGTTTCTCAACAAACGCTTTGATCCGCCAGGCACCCCCGCCCAGCCCGGTCCCGGTCAGAATGTGACCGTATCCCGGTTCTGCTCCCGCAGCCGTCACCCCCAAGCAGCAGAGATGGCCGTTTCTCGCCAGATCCTCCGCTACACGCAGCGATGACCCCAACTCGCGGACCGGCCGGACCAGGTGGTCGGACGGAAGGGCCACCATAACGGCTCCCGGGTGCTCGCGCTCCAGCTCGTGCGCCGCGAACACCAGGGCAGGGGCGGTGCCGCGGGCCTCCGGTTCGGCCAGCAGGTGGACGCCTGGCCACGGCGAGAGCGCATCACGCATGGTATCCAGAAGCGGCTGCCGCGCCAGAACAGTCACGCGGTCTTCCCCGCACAGACGAGCTGCGCGATCAACCGTTTCGGCCACTAGCGACCGGCCGCCAATCAACGGCAGCAACGGTTTGGGACGCTCGGGGGTCGAAGCAGGCCACAGGCGCCTGCCGGCCCCACCGGCCAGCACCACGGCGTGCACGTTCAGTTTTCGCGACGGGTTTTCCACGGGCGGAAACCTAGTCCTGCGCGATAGGTATGCGCACCGCCGGAGGGCGCGAACGGCTTGTTCCGGTTGCGCGGGACATTCACCCAAGGGAAATTGCAGCAATGACCAAGACCCACGCCCCGCTCGGCCGAACGGGGGCTCTCCCCCTGGCGGTGATGCTCTGCGCGCTGCCCGTCGGCGGTGTCGCCCTGTGGGGATGCGATGATCCTTTCGCCGCCCTGCTGCTGGACGTGCCGGAAACCCCGACCGAAATCGTACTCTCGGATTTCTTCACGGCCCCGATCGAAGACGCGGCAGCCCTGGACCTGATAACCGAGCTTCCGGCGCAGATCGAGTTTGGACCGAACTGGGACTTCGTGTTCCGGGTTGAGGCGGGCAGAGCCGAACTCGCCACCTTCACAGCCGTGACCGACAGTACAAACGATGCAGGGTTCTTCGAGACGGATCTCGCGTTCGACGAGATCGAGGAAGCCCCCGACGAAGGGTACAACCTGGTTGATCCCGTTGCGGTGGTCCCGGGTAAGGCCGTTATCGTTCGCAGCCGCCGCAACCCTTCGACCATCGTTTCCTGCAGCTACTACGCCAAGATCGAAGTGCTCATGGTGGACCTCGAAGCGGGGACCGTGAAACTCCAGTTCCTGAGGAATCCCAATTGCGGAGACACCGTGCTCATCCCCGGCCAGCACGGGTCGCTCTAAGCATCTCGCCCCGGGCGGTCGCATGAGCTCGCGCCAGACATCGGCGCCTGATCCGAGGCGGTCGTGCTAGATCCCAAGGTCCTGCGGGACGACCTGGACCGGGCGATTCGTGGCATGCGGCTGCGCGGCGACGAGCAGGCCGAGCGATCGGTCAGGGATGCCGCGGCCGCGGACCGCCAGCGCCGGCAGAGGATCCAGGAAGTCGAGGTCCTCCGGGCCAGGCGCAACGAAGTGTCCCAGGCCATCGGCCTCGCCAAGCGCGAGGGGAGGGACGCGGCTGACGAAATCCGCGCCATGAGGGACGTGGCACGCCAGATCAAGCTTCTCGATCAACAGCTGCGCGGGGTCGAAGAGGCGATGAGCGAGGCGCTGCTCCACGTTCCCAACATCCCCGACGAGCGGGTTCCGCCGGGCGAGGAAGGGTCCGGGCCGGTGCTGTCCGAATTCGGAACGAAACGGGAAGGCGACATCCCCCCCCACTGGGAGATCGGGGAAGCGGTGGCCGGTCCCGGTTCGCGTGCCCCGGTGCTCGATCTGGCCCGGGGTGCCAAGGTCTCGGGCAGCGGGTTCGTGTTCCTGACGGGCGGGGGTGCCCGGCTGTCGAGGGCCTTGATTCAGTTCATGCTGGACTTGCACACCGCGGAACACGGGTACCTGGAGACCGCCCCTCCCCTCATGGTCTCGCGCGCATCCCTCACCGCAACGGGCCACCTGCCCAAGTTCGAGGACGATGTCTACAGGACGGATCCCGATGACCTGTTCCTGGTGCCCACCGCCGAGGTGCCGCTGACCAGCATGCACGCGGGCGAGATCCTGGACGGGGACGACCTGCCGCTGGCATACGTGGCGCACACTCCCTGTTTCCGGCGCGAAGCCGGGGCGGCGGGCCGTGACACCAGGGGCATGCTCAGGGTCCACCAGTTCGACAAGGTCGAGCTCGTGCGGCTGTGCCGTCCGGAACACACGATCGACCAGTTGGAGCTTCTGACCAGGCACGCCGAGCGGGTACTGGAGCTGTTGGAACTCCCCTACCGGCGCGTCCTGCTTCCCGCCGGCGATCTGGGGTTTGCCAACGCGATCACTTATGACCTGGAGGTCTGGGCACCGGGTGTCGGCAATTGGCTTGAAGTGTCGTCGTGCTCGTCGTACACCGATTTCCAGGCCAGGCGGGGGATGATCAGGTTTCGGCGCGAAACGGGGCAGCGGCCCGAACTGGTCCACACCCTGAACGGATCCGCCCTGGCCCTGGCGCGCATCATCGTTGCATTGCTGGAAAACGGATATCACGGCAGCGGGGAAGTGCTCCTGCCAACAGTCCTGCACCCCTACCTCGGTTTCGACAAGCTGGAGCCGATCAACACGGCGGCCGGGTCCAAACCCGAATACGCCTCCCAAACGCAAACCGGGCAACCCGGCACTTGAGAGAGGGCCTCAGTCCGGGCCGTCGCAGGGTTTCCGCGGTCGCATTCGTCATCCTCTCGGCCGCGACATTGATGTGGTTCGTGTTTTTCACCAGGCACCAGGCCGAGCTGCTGCGCCACGACGCCCGGGTGTTCGCCCAGCTGCGAGCAATTAGTATCGCGGCCACCGACGGCAACCTGACCCCCGAAGAGTCCAATTCCGTTTGGAACCGCGGCGCCGCCTACATCCTGGCGGAAATGAACCGGCTCCAGATTCCCGTGGTTATCACCGACACGACCGGGCGTCCGACCAGCGCGGCCTTCCTGCCCGGCGGTTTTGCGTACGACGCTGACGGGGCGCCCAATGACAGCGCGCTCCGGGCATTCGCCGAGGAACTAGACGCCCGCTGGCCACCTTTCCGCGTGTCTGAACAGGAAGTCCACTTCGGGGAGCCGGCGTTCATCAGCAGGCAGCAGTGGATTCCCTGGGCCCAGGTCGCCCTGCTGGCGCTGATCATAGCCGGCGGGGCCGCCTTTCTGGTGTTTTTCTTCCGGGGCGAAAGAGAACTGGTGTGGACGGCAATGGCGCGCGAGTCAGCCCACCAGATGGGCACGCCGCTCAGTTCATTGGTCGGGTGGGTAGACATGCTAGGTGGCGGGGGAAACGAACACCCGTCGGCGGTGGCGGACAGTGACTCGGCGGTCGAGGAGATCGTCGCCGCAATGGCGGTGGACATTGAGAGACTGAGGAAGGTCACTCGCAGATTTGAACTGATCGGCCGGGCCACCGAGAAGCAGCCCGTGTCGCTCCGTGACACCTTGGAATGGCTCCACCGCTACTACGAACCCCGCGGACCGACCCTGGGCTCGGCCGGGAAAGTCAGCATAACGTCGGAGTTGCCGAAGCGCGCGCCGTTGGTACTCGGCAACCCGACTCTGCTGGAATGGGCGTTTGAGAATCTGATTCGAAATGCAATGGACGCGCTGTCGCCCGGTGGCGGCGAGATCACGGTCTCCTACCTGGGGACGTCGGCCGGCCGGGCTGCGTTCAGAGTGTCCGATACGGGTCCCGGCGTGCCTCCGAACATCCGGGACAGGGTGTTTGACGTGGGTGTGACCGGCAAGGAAGGCGGGTGGGGGGTCGGGCTGTCGCTGACCAGGCGAATTTTCGAGGCCATGCACGGTGGCCGGATCGAACTAGAGGAATCCGCGCGCGGAGCCAGTTTCCGCATCGAACTGCCCGTCCTGGACCCGGCCGAGGCCTGACCGTCCAACTGCCCGCCCCCGCCCCGCCCGGATGGCGGTCGCTGCCCCTCAATGCCGAACAGCGGGCGGCGGTAGAACACGACGAAGGCCCTCTGCTGGTGGTGGCCGGCGCCGGGTCGGGGAAGACCAGGGTGCTGACGGCCCGCGTCGCCCGCCTTCTGGAAGAGGGTACATCGCCCTGGAGGGTGCTGGCGGTGACGTTCACGAACAAGGCGTCCGACGAGATGCGCTCGAGAATCGAGAGTCTGTCCGGGCCGGCGGCCCGGTCTGTGTGGATGGGGACCTTCCATTCGTTCGGGGCGCGCCTGTTGCGGGCATGGGCGCGGGCCGAGGGCCGGTCTCCGTCGTTCTCCATCTATGACGAGCAGGACTCGATGAGGACTATCAAGGAGGCGATGAAGCGGGCGGATCTGAGCACCGAGCAGTGGTCGCCGGGAGCCATTCGGAGCCGCATTTCCAAATGGAAGAACGAGCTTCGCGACCCCGCGGAAGCGGTCAGGGACAACCCCACCCCCATCAACGAGGTCACCGCAAGAGCTTACCAGGTGTATCAGTCAATGTTGCGAGACCGCAACGCCGTTGACTTCGACGACCTGCTGGTTGAGCCGGTGCTGGCCCTGGAGTCGGACAGCGATCTCGCCCAGCGCTGGGCCGAGCGGTTCCTGCATGTGCTGGTCGATGAGTACCAAGACACGAATCACGCCCAGTACCGGATTGTGAAGGCGCTGGCCCGCGCCCGTGGCAACATCTGCGTTGTCGGCGACGAGGACCAGGCGATCTACGGATGGCGCGGGGCCGATGTGAGGAACATCCTCGCTTTTGACGTCGATTTTCCGGGGGCCCGGGCCGTCAGTCTGGAACAGAACTACCGGTCGAGGGACAACATCCTGGGGGTGGCGAACGCGGTTATCCGCCATAACAGTCAGCGGCGGGAAAAAGCGCTTCGGTCGGTGCGGGGCCCCGGGGCCAAGGTCCGGGTGGAGGCTTACGACTCAGATCGTGCCGAGGCGCGGGCGGTCGCCGACTCGGTCCAGCGCGCAATCGCCACCGGGGCGCGGCCGGCTGACCACGCCGTGCTGTATCGCATCAACTCCCAGTCTCGTGTGTTTGAAGAGGCCTTTCGCGAACGGCGGCTGCCCTGCCGTGTGATTGGCGGTCAACCGTTCTACGAACGCAGAGAGGTCAAGGACGCTCTGGCCTACGCCAGGTTGGTCGTGAACGAGTCCGACGACGACGCGTTCCAGCGGGCGGTCAGGTGGCCCCGGCGGGGCGTGGGGTTGAAGACGATCGCCATGGTGGCCGAGGTCGCATCCACGCAATCGCAACCGCTGCTTTCGGCCGCCCGGCAGGTGTGTGCGGGGCGGGGCGGGGCGGGGCGGCGGATCCCCAAGGGCCTGCGCGAGTTCGTGTGGGGGCTCGACGAACTTCGCGTGGAGGTTCCGTCCTGTACTGCCCGCGAGGCGCTGGAGAGAACCGCTTCGGTTTTTGCCTTTGCCGAGGCTCTGTTGCGTGAAGAGGGCGGGGACGACCGCTTGGCCAACCTGGCCGAACTGATCGCCGCGGCGAGCGTTTTCGATCCCGCCGAATCCCGGGCGCTGGATGGCGGTTTGCCGGGTGTGGCGGAGGACACGCCGGAGCAGCACCAGGGGGTGGTGGCCGGGACCGTGGTGGGTGAGGGGCCGACAGTAATACCGGACGACCTCGCCCAGTCGGATCTGGGCTATTTCCTCCAGACGGCGGCATTGACCACCAACTTGGACGAGGCCGATTTCGGAGAGGATGTCGTCGCGTTGATGACCCTGCACGCGGCGAAGGGGCTCGAATTCAAGACTGTTTTCCTGGCAGGGCTGGAAGAGGGGCTGTTTCCTCTGATTCGCGACGAGGATGACGATCTCGAAGAAGAACGCCGCCTGTTTTACGTCGGTGCCACCCGCGCCATGGACCACCTGCACCTGTCGTACGCGCAGCGACGCTGGCGATTTGGCGAGATGACCTTTTCGGACCCGTCTCGCTTCTTCTCCGAACTCCCGCGAGATAGAGTGGAAACCGGCATGGCCCGCACGTCCGGCAGCGCCAGGGACAGGCGCAGGCGCACCCGGCAGGCCCAGCGAGTCACAACTCCCACGCCTACAAGTTGGCAGGGGAGGGCGGTGGGCGGAACCGCACGGCAACGGCCGTCAACCGATCGCCCCGCGGCCACTGCTCAGGCGGGCGGAATCAGCTACGATTACTCCGAGTCACAAGAGACTCTGCGTTTCAAGGCAGGCGAGAGGGTCTCCCATCCGACGTTCGGCGAGGGAGAGATCGTGTCGGTGGAGGTCACCGGGCACACCGTTTTCGTGGAAATCGACTTCGACGAAGGAGGCCGCAAGACCGTGTCGCCCCGTCACGCGCGGCTGGCTCCGGCGTGAGATCCCGCGGTTGGTCAGGGTCTGACCCGGCCGCTACTCCCCGGGCGGCGTTTCCTCCGTGGCCGGATCGGGTGGGTCGGGTGCCTGCCGGGGGCGCACCAGACGGCTCGCCGCCGACGCCGCCTTCATCCCCACGCGCGCGGACTTCAGCGCAGACGCGGCGGCTACGAAGGTCTCTTCAACCTCTTCCTGGGCCACCTGCGCCAGCGCGGCAGCGTCCGCCACGCGTTCTTCCGCAAGGTTCACCATGCGCCGGGCCGACCCGATCGCGGCCTGGACGGTGTCTCCGGCCGCGTGAGCGTCGGTACGCAGCCGGTCGGCGGCGGCGGCAATATGCTGGCTTGCCTTGTCCAGGTTCGCCACCACCGGCTGCATGCGGCCCGACAACGACTGGGCCGCGTCGGCAATTCTGGCCAGCGCTGATCCGATTTCCGCACCGACCCGGGCTGCCCGGACCAACCCGACGGCAACCGCCACGCCCGCGAAGGACCAGACTACGATTCCGATAACGAGAATTAACTCCAACGTTGGGTTCATGCGGCTCAGTTTACGAAGAGGGGGGCACCTCGGGCACCCCGCGGGAGGACCTCTTGGCTGAATACCGCATCGAAGGCGGGCGTCGACTGAGCGGCGCGTTCCAGCCGGCGGGCAACAAGAACGCCGCGCTGCCGGCACTGGCGGCGACCATGTTGACCCGGGCACCGGTGACCCTCGAAAACATGCCCGAAATTGGCGACATACACACGTTGCTCAGGATTATGCAGGAGCTGGGCGTCGAAGCCGAATGGACGGGGCCCGGCCAGCTCCGGGTGTGTGCGGCGAACGCTGATCCGGGGTCTGGAGTCCACCGGGGACTGGGGTCGGCCATCCGTGGATCGGTCTTGCTTGCCGGAGCCATGCTCGCACGGTTCGGCCGGGCGGAACTGCCGGTGCCCGGGGGCGACTTCATCGGACGCCGCCGCCTGGATACTCATTTCTTGGCGCTCCGGTCACTGGGAGCGAACGTCGAAGTCGGTGATCCCTACCGGCTTTGGAGCCAGGGCCTTAAGGGAACCTCAATCTTCCTGGACGAGCCGTCCGTCACCGGAACCGAAAACGCCGTTCTGGCCGCGGTCACGGCCGAGGGCGTAACCGTGCTCCGCAATGCCGCACAGGAACCGCACGTGGAGGATCTTTGCCGGTTGCTCGCGGCGATGGGTGCCCGCATCCACGGAATCGGCACAAACTGCCTGACGATCGAAGGGGTACGCGAGTTGGGAGGCGCGGAATACACGATAGGCCCCGACCATATTGAGATCGGGAGCATGATCGGTCTGGCCGCGGCGACGAAGTCGGATCTGGCCATTTCCGGAGTGAACAGAGAACAGTTCGACCCGCTCCGTATCGGCTTCACCCGCCTCGGGATCGGGCTCGAGTGGAAGAGCGATCTGCTGTTGGCCTGCGGCAGCCACGGCCCGGTGGTGCAGGCCGATCTGGGCGGAGAAATCCCCAAGATCGACGACGGACCCTGGCCTGCCTTCCCGGCCGACCTGACCAGCGTGGCCTTGGTCGCGGCCACCCAGTGCCGCGGTACCGTGCTGATTCACGAGAAGATGTTCGAGTCCCGTCTGTTCTTTGTTGACCATCTCGTGGCGATGGGGGCCCGGATTGTTCTGTGCGATCCACACCGCGCCGTTGTTACGGGACCGGCCGCTCTGCGCGGTGCCCGGCTCGAAAGCCCGGACATCCGGGCGGGAATGGCAATGGTAATGGCCGCCCTCGCAGCCTCGGGCGAGAGTCGGATCGGGCGGGCCGAGCAGGTTGAGCGGGGATACGCACGCCTCGACGAACGACTGCGCGAGCTGGGTGCCGCGATCACTCGCATGCCCTGACCACGGGGCATCCCGCCGGGTTGCCGAAGGCGGGGTTTGGTTCTAGTATTCCCGGCGCGGGCAAGTATGCCCGAGGTACCCTTGGGGTGCCACCTGGTGGTGTGCCGAAGTGGGGTGTGGTTACGCGCCCCGCTTTTTTTTGCGACTAATGCAGCGGTTGGGACTGAAAACGAATGGGTACCGCAGGGGCGCAGTGGACAAGGAACGAATTGGAGAAGCGGTCGAACGGATGGGCTACGAGGTGGTAACGATGGACATCTCGGCGGGAAAACGCCGCGCCATGCGTCTGCGCGTGGACCATGCGGGACTCGACGCTCAGCGCGGGCCGGTTACCGTCGACGACTGC
The DNA here is from genome assembly GCA_021295785.1 of Gemmatimonadota bacterium. GTDB lineage: Bacteria > Gemmatimonadota > Gemmatimonadetes > Palauibacterales > Palauibacteraceae > Palauibacter. The sequence goes on along the minus strand of JAGWBR010000012.1, from coordinate 6,123 downwards.
GCGGAAATATCGCGCGGACTGCGCCAGGTCCTCGACGAAATCGGGGAAACTGACTGTGCCCTGGAAGTATCGTCGCCGGGAGTGGAGCGACCCCTCGTGACCGCCGACCATTACAGGCGGTTCGCGGGCGAGAGAGTCCGCATCAGGGGGTTCGGACAGCTGGCCGATCGGAGTAGGGTACTGGAAGGTGTGCTGGTCGGAGTGAGCGGCCCGGGAGCCAACGCGCCCGACGACCGTGATTTGAAAATAGAGATGGACTTGGACGGCGAGCGCGTAACGGTCCCGTTTGGGGCTGTAGCGGCGGGCCGGTTAGTGTGGGACTGGAGCGCCCGGCGGGCTCCGGGGAGACAGGGTTAGCACGTATGTCTGGTAACGCGATGATTGATGCACTGCGTGCAATGACAGATACTAAATCGCTTACTATCAATGAATTACATGAGCTTGTCAAGGAAGGCTTGGCTGCGGCTCTGGCCCGCCATTTCGGAGCCGAGGTGGAGTCTGAGATCGAGTTGTCTGGCGACTCGATCGAGATTGTGGTCCTCAAGGATGTAGTTGAAGAGATAACCGATCCCGGCAAGGAGATTTCGCTCCAGGAAGCCCGCCTCGAAGATCCGGAGTACGAGGTCGGTGACCTGATGGAGATACCCGTCCGGATCGATGAATTCGGGCTGCACGCGGTCGGGGCGGCCAGGCAGCGCATCATGCAGTTGGTCCGCGAAGGGGAGCGTGAGAGGATTCGCGCCGAATTCGGCGGGCGCATCGGTGATCTGCTGCCGGGCGAGATCCAGTCGACGGACCGCGGACGCCTTTCGATCGTGCTGACGCAGAGCTGGGACGCGGAGGCTGTGATTCCCTGGCGGGAACAGAACCCAAGGGAGCGTTTCAGGCAGGGCGAGGTGATCCGGGCTGTTCTGAAGGAGATCGAAGAGACGCAGCGGGGGCCTCGGCTGATCCTGTCGCGTTCGGCCCCGAGGTTCGTGGCGGCCCTCTTTTCCCTTGAGGTGCCGGAGATCCACCAGAACATCGTTGAGATCAAGGGGATTGTGCGGGAAGCGGGCGGTCGCACCAAGGTGGCGGTCGCCTCAAACGACGAGTCGGTCGACCCAGTCGGGGCGTGTGTGGGCCTGAAAGGGTCGCGCGTGCAGGCTATCGTCAACGAACTCGGCGGCGAGCGGATCGATATCGTGCCCTGGCACCCGGACCCCGAGGTGTTTTCGCGCCGGGCGCTGGCCCCGGCCAGAGTAGCCCGCGTTTTTTGTGACCAGCGCACCAAGGTCATTACAGCAATCGTGGACGAAGACCAATTGTCGCTGGCTATTGGGCGCAACGGACAGAACGTCCGCTTGGCCTCGGCCCTGATTGGTTGGCGCATCGATCTCTACTCCACGCGCGACTGGGTCGAACGGGGCGGTCAATCGACCATCTTCCGGGGCGAGGATGAATACGAGGTGGCCGATTTCCCGCTGTCGGAGCTCGACGGGATCCCGCCGGCTGTGTTGGTGGCGCTTGAGGCTGCGGGGATTTCCACGTTCTACCGGCTGCTTGAAATGGAAAAGGGCGATTTCTTGAAGGTGCCCGGCGTGGGCCAGGAAGATGCGGACCAGCTGGAGACCTTGATCGACGAGCTGACTGTCACCGAGGACACCTCGGGGCAGCAGGCGGCGAAGGGCGCCTCCTGAGCGGGGACATGGATCGGCGCTTGACCGGGTTGATCGGACTGGCGAGGCGTGCCGGACGAGTCGTCGTCGGGACCACCAGGGTCGACGAGGCCGCTCGCGGAGGGACCCTGGCGCTGCTGCTGGTGCAGCGAGGCGGGAAACAGACCGCGGTGAGGCGGCTTAGCCCAAAGGCCCGCGCCGCGCCGCGCCTCGAGCTGCCCCGCACGGCAGGACTGGCGGGCATGTTCGGGCGCTCCAACCTCGCGGTGGCAGGTGTGACCGATTCCGGGTTCGCGGTGCGCATCCTGGCGGCGGCGGGCGAACCCGCCCCGCCCCCCCCCTTGCAGAGAGATCCACATTGAACGGTATCCCGCTGCACGAGGCGGCCGAGGAGCTCGGCATGGAAGTGACCGCCCTCCGGAAGGTCCTGACGGACATGGGCCTCCCCGTGCGGAGTCACATGACACCGGTCAAGCGAGAGGTCATCGGCCGGGTCCGCGTACGAGTCGAGCGGCAGAAGCGGGGAATAACCACCGCCCCCACCGCCCCACCGCCCCCTACCAAGCGGCGTCGGCGGCGCAGGGTGCGTCCCAAGCCTATCCAGCCGGACGTCGAGGCCACCGCTGAGGAGGCAGCTCCCGCCGCCGGGCCGCCGGGCACCGCGGAGGCCCCGGCCGACACCCCGGAAGCAGATCCGGCTCCGGTAGCAGCGGAAGCGGTGGCGGTTGCCGAGCCGCCCGCCGAACCCGTCACTGCGCCGGCAACGGCCCCTGACGCACCGGCTCCGGCCGATCAGGCAGACGAAGCGGCCGCTGCCCCGGAGGAGGAAGCCGCGGCCCCGGCTCCGGACAAGGACCCGGGCAAGGTGCGGGCGAAACCGGCCACACCCCGGAAGGCTGCCGACGGCGTTTCAGCCGGCCCCCGCAGAGTACGCAGGGATCCCACGCCGCCGAAGCCGGCTCCGGTACCGAAGGCCACGGCATCGCCCGGAGGCGACGTCCGGATCAGCGCATCGGGGTACGCGGCCGAGGGCCAGAAGAAACGCCGCCGCGGGGGACGGCGCGGCGGGCGGGTCAGCCAGCGCGATGTTGCCACGAACGTCAAGGCCACGTTGGCCAAGATGGTCGGGGGCAAACCGACGCGGTCGAAGGGACCACCCAAGCAGGAACAGGTAGAAACTCCTCAACAGGAAGAACAGGCAGAAGTCGCGAAGATCACGGTAGCCGAGTTCTTGACGGTTGCCGAACTGGCCCGGCTCATGGGCACCACGCCGCAGCAGATCATCCGGACGGCCCTGAAGGATCTGGGGCTGATGGTTACCATCAACCAGCGGCTCGATTTCGATCAGATCGAGGTCATCTGTGCCGATGCCGGCTTCGAGGCAGTGCGCTACGACAGCGGTATGGATGAAGCCGATAATGCCGCCGGAGATGCCGAATCCAGCGACGACATGCGTCCCCGTCCCCCGGTGGTCACCGTCATGGGCCACGTGGACCACGGCAAGACTTCAATCCTGGACCGGATCAGGCGTAGCAACGTCATCGCGGGCGAAGCCGGTGGCATCACCCAGCACATTGGTGCCTACCATGTGAAGCTGGAAAGCGGCGATTCGGTCACGTTCCTGGATACCCCGGGGCACGAGGCGTTTACGGCCATGCGGGCGAGGGGCGCCACGGTAACGGACATCGTTGTGCTGGTCGTGGCCGCGGACGACTCGGTCATGCCGCAGACCAGGGAAGCAATCAGCCATGCCCAGGCCAGCGGCGTCCCGATAGTGGTGGCCATCAACAAGGTCGATGTTCCGGCCGCCGACTCGCAGCGGGTGAAGAGCGACCTGCTCGGAGCCGGCGTGGTCCTTGAGGAGTTCGGGGGCGAGATACTCTCCGCGGAGGTCTCCGCCAAGACCGGCCAGGGTATCGACGATCTGCTTGAGAAGATCGGTCTTCAGTCCGAACTCATGCAGCTCACCGCCAACCCGAACCGGGAAGCCCGCGGGGTCGTAGTCGAAGCGGAGCTCGACCCCGGCAAAGGTGCCATGGCGACCGTCCTGGTCCAGGCCGGCACGCTGCGAGTGGGCGACACTTTCGTTTGTGGCCTCCACGACGGACGGGTGAGGGCCCTGCTGGACGAACGCGGCCGGCGCGTCAAGTCGGTCAAGCCCGGCATGCCCGCCCGGGTGCTGGGGATATCGGGGGTCCCGGAATCGAGCGATTCAATAACGGTCATGGCACCTTCAAGGGTTCGCGACGTCCTCGCCTCCAAGCAGCGGTTCGACCGCGACCAGGGGTTCGCCCAGGCCCCCTCCGGCAACACGCTCGAAGAACTGTTCAGCCGTGTGAGTCGAGGCGAACAGGGCCGGCTTAACATTGTGATCAAGGGTGACGCCGACGGGTCGGTTCAAGCTGTCTCGGACACCCTGGAGCGCCTGTCCACCGACGAGGTTTCGGTTCATGTGGTCCACCGCGCGGTGGGCGGCATCAACAAGTCGGATATTCTGCTCGCCGCCACCGTCGGAGCCGTCGTAATCGGGTTCCACGTCCGTCCCGATGCCAGCGCCAGGGCCGAGGCAAGACGCCACGGGGTGGAGATCCGCACTTACAAGGTCATCTACGAGGTTGCCGCCGAGATTCGGGAGGCGCTTGAAGGTCTGCTCACGCCCGACGAGAAGGAAGTCACGGTCGGCTCCGCGGAGGTTCGGGCGCTGTTCAAGGTGCCCAGGGCTGGGACAGTGGCCGGTTGTTACGTGCAGGACGGCGTGATTCAGAGGCGCCTCCCGGTGCGCCTGGTCCGCGATCAGATACCGGTGTACGAAGGCCGCATCGGGAGCCTCAGGCGATTCACCGAAGATGTGCGCGAAGTCCGCGACGGGTACGAATGCGGCATCTCGATCGAGAACTTCAACGACGTCAAGGTTGGGGACGTCATTGAGTGTTACGAAGTAGTCGAGGTGGCGCGGAAGCTGGAACGCGAGCCCGCCTGAGTCACAGAGCCGAGCGGCTGGGCGCCCAGTTCCGCCGCGAACTCACTGCATTGCTGGCCGGACCGCTCAAGGATCCCCGCCTCGACGGCGCGCGGGTAACGGCTGTCAGGGCACCCGCCGACCTTTCATTGGCCACCGTATACGTTCAATGCGAACGGGGCGACGTGTTAGAAGCGATCGACGGGTTCGAGAGCGCGATGCCGTATGTGCGCAGGCTTCTGGGCCGCGCGATGCGCCTCCGGAAGATTCCCGAGTTCAGATTTGTTCCCGACCGCACCCAGGAGCATGCCAGCCGAATCGAGGAGCTGTTGAGGGAAGCACGGGCGTCGGACGCCGCGCGCCGCGGCGACCGGAGCGATTCGGCCGAGGGCGGCAGTGACAGCGCCTGAAATACCGGTCCTTTCCGGGGGGGGCGCCACTGCCGCCACTGTCGGGAACTTTGACGGAGTGCACGTGGGCCACCGGGCTCTGATAGACCAACTGTCCCTGAGCGCTGCCCGGGGCCTGAAGTCTCTTCTTGTGACCTTCGACCGACACCCGGCCGCACTGCTCAGACCGGAAGCCGCGCCGCCGTTGCTGACGACTCCCGCCGAAAAGAAGGAGCTGCTCGCAGCGACGGGCCTCGACTACCTGGCCGTGATGCGGTTTGACGCGGCGTTCGCGGCGCTTTCGCCGAGGGCTTTTGTAGTGGACGTTTTGCTGGAACGCCTGAGAGTGCGGCACATCGTTGTGGGCAGGGACCACGGGTTCGGGCGGGGCAGGAGCGGGGACGTGGATTCGCTGCGGCGGTTCGGCAGTCAGTCCGGGTTCACGGTGGGAGTCGCCCAGGATGTGGAGATCGCCGGGCAACGAGTGTCGTCTTCCGCGGCCCGCGAGGCCTTGCTGCGTGGAGATGTGGGCCATGCCGCAACCATCCTCGGGAGGCCGTATTCGCTTACCGGAGAAGTCGTTAGAGGGCAAGGTAGGGGGCGGAAGATAGGTTTCCCGACGGCCAATCTCGCCGAAACAGGGCGCGGCAAGTTGATTCCCCTGGCAGGTGTCTACGCCGCACATGCCGAGATCCTGTCCGGGGCCCGGGGGCCCGGTGGCAGGTGGCCCGCGCTCGTCCACCTGGGTCCGAAGCCGGTCTTCGGCGAGAAGGACGAAACGATTGAGGCGTGGCTGCTGGATTTTGACGGAGACCTGTACGGGTGCGACCTGCGGGTGGAGTTCGTGGCCCGGCTTCGGGGAATCGAGGATTTCCGGGGCGTCGAAGAATTGAAGGAGGCTGTCCGGTCCGACAAGGCACGTGCACGGGCGATTTTCGCCGGCTCGGGTCGGGGCCTGGAAACCCGCGGGTGATCCGGGGCCTGTCAAACCGCATTAGAAATGTCCGGGGGGTAGAGCGAAATGGAAATGTCCCCCCCCGGGTGAGTGTCTTTCGCCCCCGGCCAGCCGCAGCGGGTAGGGGGTGGGGTGGACACCCTCGCGAGACAGTCGCGGGGA
>JAGWBR010000028.1:15228-31624 GCA_021295785.1 Gemmatimonadota bacterium | reverse complement strand
CCCTTCCTCTTTTTCATCCGAGAGCGCCTCTCGGGCGCCATCCTCTTCGCCGGCAAGATCGCGAGCCCGGCCGTGGACTGAAAGTGCTCTGCGAACTGGGCGGCTGAAATCCGGCCAGCGAAGGGGCACGGGGCCCTCATCCGAACCGCGTCGCCTCAGAGGTCGAGGAGGCGATCCTGGCCCATGCGCTCACGCCGCCGCGGCCGTGGGATGGAGGGCAGGACGCCCTGCGAGATCTTCAAGGCCGGGATCCCGAAGAAGTCCTCGGCCCGCCAGACACCAGCCAGAGAGAAGGTCAAGCTCGCAGCGTAAAACCTGACCTCGGCGAGGCCGGGTGTCAGTGATTACCATACTTGTAGATTTCAGACTCAAGTCCATCTGCCTCCCCTCCCGGATCCCGTTGGGTCGGTGACCGAACCATGATCCGAAAAAGGACATTTCTACTTCGCTAAGGGAGGACATTTCCAAATCGGTACAACAGTAAACCCGCGGTAACGCGGGATGCGGGGAGGCCGGTTTTTTACTAGGCTATACATTGATGTGTGCGTGTACTCCTCGCGGATTGCAGCACCCTGAACGCCGCGCGTAACTCAATTCATGGGAGAACGATGGTGAACGTGATTTCAGCCGCTCCGAACCGGCCCGTCGGGTCGACCGGTCGCTCCGTGGGTTTACTTGCCCTGGCCCTTCTCGTCGGTGCCCTCGCGATGCCGCAGGCCGCTCGGGCCCAAGCAGGGGAATGCACGTTTGCAGACACCCCGGTCAACGCCAATACGGCCAGCGCCATCATGCAGGAGCTGGGCGAAAAGCTGGTGCCCACGGCTGCCGACACGGCCGACGTCCTGGGAAGGGCATGGGCATCGATCACTCCAGACTTCGAGGCGGAGCCCGCGCATCCGTTTTCGTTGCTTCTCGGGGCCCAGATTCTCATTGGGCTGAACCGGTTTGACGAGGCGCTTGCCGGTTTGGAGCGATTTGACGCAGTGGCCAGCGAGGCATGCTTGCCGACTGGCGGTCAGGTGCGCCAGATGGGGTTCTCGGTGCTGGCCAATTCGGGTACGGACCAGTACCGCGAAGGCGACATGGAGGGGGCGGTTGCTTCCTGGCAGATGGCTGTCAGTTTCACGAAGCACATGGGCGTGCAGGGCAATGTCGCCATGACGCAGGCCAACCTGGGTGACGTGGACGGCGCCATTGTCAGCTACCAACAGCTTCTGGCCGACCACCAAGCCGAGGGTGGTGACGCCCTGGCCCAGTACGTCCGTAACCTTGGCGGGCTCCTGATTGCGACCGAGCGCGTGGAGGAGGCCGTCGCAACCTACGAGGAGTTCGCGGATGCCTTCGGCGAGAACGCCACAGCCAACATGGGCTACGCCGAGGCTCTGCGCGCGGCCGGTCGGGAGGCGGAAGCCGACGAGATCATGGGCGGCCTGTCCGCCACCGAGGGCGTGACTGCCGACGATCTGATCAGGGTAGGCGAGGCGTTCTACCAGGGCGGCGATTTCGAAGCCGCCCGGGAGCAGTTCCAGAGCGCCCGGGAGGTAACGAGGTTCCACAAGCTGGCCATGGAAAACCTCGTGATCACCGCTCTGCAGATGGTCGACACGAGTGCCGCCGAGTTGGCGGACACGCTGACCTCCTGGTACCCGTATGATGAGGCCGTGATCAGCATCGGCAAGTCGATGGCAGACCTGACCCGCAACTCCGCGCGGATTCAGGAGCTTGAGGCCCGGGCCGCCGCGGCTCCGGTCACGTTCCCGCAGCGCCAGGGCGTGCAGTTGCTGGGGTCTGCCGACAACGGTTATATCGTCAGGGGAGATGCCCGGGCCGGTACCGCGGGGTCGGTCGAACTCCAGTTTGAGTTCTTCGATTCCTCGGGCGAGGTCGTACACGTGGAGCTCATTACAATCGAAGCACCCGCCGGGGAAACCGCGCCGTTCAGCCACGAATTCCGGTTTGATCAGGAGCTGGCTGGATTCCGGTACGGGGAAGTACGCGGCTGAGAGCCAAGAACCAGAGCTGACGCGCCGGCCCAGTTAGATCCGCGGGCGGCGCGCGACGATGGCCGCCAGGAGAATATCGCGGTGACTTACGATCGCTTACTCGCGACGGCAGGCGATCGCGGGCACTTGCCTTGATCAGGATTGCGGGCGTTGTTCCGGGTTCGATAGCCGGGGAGTGCGGCGTGCCGGCGGGCGCGCTCCTGCTGAAAATCAGCGGCCAGGACGTGCGCGACAGCCTGGACCTGATGTTCCAACAGGCTGACGACGAGCTGCTGCTCGAACTTGAGCTCCCGGACGGGCAGCGCCTGGAGCTTGACATCGAGAAAGACCCGGACGAACCGCTGGGCCTGCTCCCCGAACCAGACAAGATCCGGCGCTGCACCAACGCCTGCACGTTCTGCTTTGTCAAGGGCAACCCCACCGGCGGCGGGAAACTGCGGGCGGGGCTCTACATCAAAGACGACGACTACCGGCTGTCGTTCATGTACGGCCACTACGTCACCCTGACCAATCTGCGCCCCGATGACTGGGACCGAATCTTTGACCAACGCCTGTCGCCGCTCTACGTGAGCGTTCACGCCACCGACCCCGGGGTGCGGCGGTTCATGCTCAAGAACCCCCGGTCGGCCCTGATCAACGAACACCTGGACCGGCTCGCCGACGGCGGCATCAGCGTCCACGCCCAGATCGTGCTCTGCCCGGGCCTCAACGACGGCCCCGTTCTCGCCCGAACCGCCTCGACGCTCTACGACCGTGGAGACAAACTCCTTTCGCTGTCGGTGGTCCCGGTCGGTCTTACTTCGTTCAACCAGGAGCGAGGGGGCGGAGAGCTGACTGCCGGGCAGTGCCTTGACGCACTGAACGTGATTGAGGGCGTGCGAAAAAGGGCCCTTGGCGAGAGGGGCAGGGGCTGGTGTTACGCCGCGGACGAGATGTTCCTGCGGGCGGAACTGGCGCCGCCGGATCCTTCCTACTACGACGGTTCCGACCTTGAGGCGAACGGAGTCGGGTCGATTGCCGCGCTGCTGGACCGGGTGAACAGGCAAGCAGGGAGCCTGCCGCGCCGCGACGGGCAGCGAATTGCCGTGATCACGGGCAAGTCCATGCACACCGCAGGCCCGCGCCTGACTCGGCTGCTGGGTGACGCCACGGGGGCGGAGTTCAGATTCGTCGGGATGGCCAATTCAATTTTCGGGCCCACGGTAACCACGGCCGGTCTGCTGGGCGCCGAGGATCACATGGCCGGAATGGAAGAGGCGGGTGACTGGGACATGGCCCTGTTCTCGCAGCAAGCACTCAACGGGCAGGGGCGCTTCATCGACGACGTCCCGCTCGAAGAGGTGCGCGGGCGGTTCCCGGGCCGCCGGGTGGAGCCGTCCACGGACTTCATCGACATTCTGGCCGGCGATGTCCTGGCGGATGCCGCATGAAGACCGTGGCCATCGTGGGTCGCCCCAACGTGGGGAAATCAACCCTGTTCAACCGCATCATTGGCAGCCGCAAGGCCATCGTGGCGGAGACCCCGGGCGTGACCCGCGACAGGCAGGCTGCCGAGACCGAGTGGGGCGGTGCACGGCTGATGATTATCGACACCGGCGGACTGATCGAAACGCCCGGTGGCCGCATGGACCGGGAAATCGCCAGCCAGGCCATGGCAGCCATCGAGCATGCGGACGTCGTGGTGCTGGTCGTGGACGGCCAGGAAGGGATTCACGGGCTGGACCTGTACGTGACCGCGATCCTGCGGCGAACCGGCCTCCCCGTGGTTGTTGGCGTGAACAAGCTCGACGGTCCGACCACCAGCGAGACCCTGCACGCTGAATTCTGCGAGCTGGGCCTGGGTGATCCCGTGCCGCTCTCGGCCCTGAGCGGAAAGGGGTCGGGCGATCTGCTGGACCGTGTGACCCGGGAGCTCCGCGACACCGGGGGAGTGCCCTGGGATGCCCGCGCCGACTCGGGGGCGGAGCCCGACAGGATTGCGGTGATCGGGCGCCCCAACGTGGGGAAATCCAGTTTTGTGAACCAGCTGCTGGGCGAAGACCGGCTTATTGTTCACGACCAGGCTGGCACGACTCGCGATTCGATCGATTCCCTGATCGACTTTGAGGGGCGCCAGGTGTTGGTGGTGGACACGGCCGGGCTCCGCCGTCGCTCGCGGGTAGACGACGATGTTGAGTTCTACAGTACGCTGCGAGCGACCTCCGCCGTGGAGCGCGCCGATGTGTGCCTCTTGCTGGCGGACGCGTTCGCAGGCGCCGCGAACCAGGACTTTCGCCTGGGGCAGCAGGCCTGGGAGCGCGGCAGACCGCTGGTCTTCGTGGCCAACAAGTGGGACCTGATCGAAGACCGCGGCCCGACGGCCCTGGCTCACTTTGAGCGGAGTCTGCGCAAGCGGGCGCACTTCCTGCGTTGGGTGCCGATCATCACGGTATCAGCGCTCTCCGGCCTGCGCGTGCGCAAGGCAGTGGGCAGGGCCCTGGAAGTCAGGGACGAGGCGGCCAGGCGCATTCCCACGCCGGAGGTCAACCGGGTGCTGCGCGGGCTGGTGGCGCGCCGGCAACCACCCCAGGGAGGGCGGGGTGACGTGCGGTTGCGTTACGGCACCCAGGTGGCTGTCTCGCCTCCGCGATTCCTGGTCTGGTCCAACCGGCCCCAAGACGTAAAGGAGCACTATGCGCGGTACCTTGTGGCGGGATTCCGGGCAGCGTGGGGTTTTGAGGGAGCGCCGGTCAAGCTGAGTTTTCGCAAACAGGAGCGGGGCTCCCGCAGGTCCGGCCCGGAAGAAGGAATGCGGGAGCCGGCGCTGGACAGTCCGGGGGCCCCGGGAACGAGCCCGAATTGAGCGACGGCCCGGGGATCCCGGTGGCCGTACTCCTGATTGGCGCCTACCTGCTGGGGGCGTTTCCGTCGGGCTATCTGGCGGGCCGCGCTCTCCGCGTGGATCTGCGAACCGAGGGCAGCGGCAACCTGGGTGCCACCAACGTCTACCGCGTGCTTGGGCTGCTGCCGGCGGTCGTTGTGCTGGCCATTGACGTCACCAAGGGGTTTGCGCCGGTGTGGTGGTTCTCGGGGTGGGACGGCAGGGAAACCAACCTGGGTGTCGCCTACGGCCTGATTGCGCTGGCCGGGCATGTCTGGCCGGTGACCACCAGCATGCGCGGAGGCAAGGGCGTGGCCACGGCGGCCGGCAGCCTCCTGGCCATGGCACCGACCGCGGTCTCGGTTTCCGGCGTGGTCTGGATCGGGATCGTGGCCATAACGGGCATGGCGTCTGCTGCCTCGCTGGTCGGCGTGGCCCTGGTGCCGGTCCTGGCCGCCGCCGGCGAAGCCTCGCAGGCGGTCGTGACCTACTCGCTGCTGCTGGCGGTAGTCGTCTGGTGGACGCACAGGCAGAACATCGTCCGTCTGATCCGGGGGGAGGAACTGCGCCTGCGTTGGTCGCTGAGCGGGACCATGGGTGCCCGCGGAGAGCGCTCTGAGGAAGGGCATGAACGGCCCCGCAGCGTGAGGGGGTCCGCGGGCACCCCGGAATCGCGCGCCGCTGGAGCACGCGTAGCCGTTCTGGGGGCGGGGTCGTGGGGCACGGCGCTTGCCCAGACACTGGCGCGGAACGGCCATGACGTCCCCCTCTGGGCGAGGAGCGGGGAACTGGTGGCGGCCCTGCGGGAGTCCAGGACCAACGAACGCTACCTCCCCGGCGTCGCCCTGCACCCGGCGATCTCGGCCACCGACGACCTGGAAACAGCACTGGAGGGGGCAGACTGGGTCGTTTCGGTCTGCCCCGCGCAGGCCACCAGAGAAGTGATCAAGGCAGCGCGCCCCTGGCTTGGCACCACACCGCTCATCACCGGCTCCAAGGGGCTCGAAAGCGAGACCCGGCTGCGGATGACGCAGGTGTTCGAAGAAGAGTTGGGCCGCGGCCGGGCGTCGGAATCGGTAGTTCTCTCGGGCCCCAGCTTCGCGGCCGAACTAGCCAGGTCCTTGCCCACCGCCGTGGTCGTGGCCAGCGCCAGCACCGGGAACGCCAAGCGCGCCCAGGCCCTGTTCCAGAACAGTTATTTCCGGGTGTACACGCAGTCCGACGTTGTGGGCACGGAACTGGCCGGGGCCCTCAAGAACGTGATGGCCCTCGCCGCCGGCATCGGCGACGGACTGGGTTTGGGCGACAACACCCGCGCGGCTATCATCACACGCGGTCTGGCCGAGATCATGAGGATCGGGTACCCGATGGGAGCGCGTGAAATCACGCTGAGCGGCCTGGCCGGTCTGGGCGACTTGGTGCTCACCTGCACCGGACCCCTGAGCCGCAATTACACCGCCGGAGTAGCCATTGGGAAGGGCGCCAACCCCCAGAGCATCGTCGAGGAAATGGACCAGGTCGTGGAGGGCGTCCACACGGCTCGTGCGGCTCGGGCGCTGAGCCGCGAACTTGACGTTGAGATGCCGATAACGCAGGCGGTCTTCTCCGTGCTGTACGAGGGGGTACCCCCCCGGCAGGCCGTGGAGGGGCTGATGGCCCGAGACCCCAAGCCCGAGCGATGGAGGTAGCCAAGTGGCTGGCGACCGAATAGCCAGGAAGGAGTTCTATTCGATAGGCGAGGCGGCGGACCTGATCGGCGTGAAACCGCACGTGCTGCGCTACTGGGAGACACAGTTTCGTCTCCTGAATCCCCGGAAAACGAGCGGGGGTTCACGGGTCTATCGAAGGCCCGATATCCAACTTCTGCAGTTAATAGCGTTCTTGCTGCACACGGAGCGGTACACCGTGGAAGGGGCCGCGGCCAAGATCGAACAGATGCGGCGCGAAGGCCGGTTGCCCCGGGCCCGGGGAGTCGCCTGGGACCGAACCATGATCGAGAAATTGCGGCGCGAAGCAGATGACCTGCTGGACCTGCTGGACCAAGTCCAACGGGCCGCGCCGCCGGAGTCCGGGCCGGCAGAACAGGAAACCGGTTGAACGAGGCCTGGCAGCGCCGGTTCAGGCCCCCGGCCCAGTGGCGCCTGGACGGCCGCGCACCAGTCGTGCTGTGCTGCAATGATGACGGCATCGGGGCTTTCGGCCTGGAACTACTGTCGAGTATCGCCTCGCACTTGGCTATTACCTGGGTCGTGGCCCCCGACCGCGAACAGAGCACGACCAGCCATGCCCTGACGCTCGGGAAGCGACTCAGAGCGGAAAGAGTGGGGGAGCGCAAGTTCCAGGTAGTGGAGGGCACGCCAACCGATTGCGCCCTCCTGGCACTGCGCGGAATTCTGCCCGAAAAACCCGATCTGGTGCTGTCCGGCGTCAACCACGGGTCCAACATGGGCGAGGACGTGCTCTATTCGGGGACCGTGGCCGCCGCGATGGAAGCGACGATCCTGGGGTGTCCGGCCGTGGCGTTTTCGTTTGCAGGCGATGACGACGACGTGATGGCGTCCTGGGAGTCAACGCTGCGCACCTTGCTTCGCTCGCTGTTGAGGCGGTGGGTTTGGCCGTCCGAGACATTCCTCAACATCAATCTGCCGGGCACGCGCTCGGGTGGGGTGGAGGACGTGGCCATGACGTCCCTGGGCCGGCGCGACTACGAGGGATCCGTGAACCGGGAGTCGGATCCCACGATTCACGACGAAATCATGTTCAGGATTGGCGGGGTCAGCGCCAACTGGCGCGGGAGCGACGATGCAGACTTCCGGGCGTTAGATGCCGGAAAGGTCTCCGTGACCCCGCTTCAGCTTGATCTGACACACTCCCGCGTGGCGTCTGAACCCACGTGGTCGCTGAACGTGTGAACGCCCCCTCCGGCAGCGCGGGCCCGCTCAGGCGCGTCTACAATTGGGTGCTCGGCTGGGCAGACCGCAAAGGGGGGGCGGGGGCCCTGGGGGCCCTGGCGGCTGCCGAATCGGTGTTCTTTCCCGTGCCGCCCGATGCATTGCTGATTCCGCTGTGCCTGGGATCACCTCGCAGGGCCGTGCGGTTCGCGGCCATCTGCACCGCTGGTTCGGTGATCGGCGGAGTGCTGGGTTACTGGGCCGGGTGGGCGTTGTACGACGCGGTGGGGAGGGGGATAATCGAGTTCTACGGCGCAACTGCCGAGTACGAGATGCTTGGCACTCGCTTCCGCGAAAACCTGGTCCTGGCGCTGGGAGCCGCCGGGTTCACCCCGATTCCCTACAAGGTTTTCACGATTGCGGCCGGGGGTTTCGCCGTGCCCTTGGCGCCGTTCATTGCCATTTCGGCTGCGAGCCGGGGCGCAAGGTTCCTGTTGGTGGCCCTGCTGCTGCGGAAGTACGGTGAATCGATACGCGGCGTCTTGGACCGGCATCTGGGGTGGTTCACGCTGGCGTTCTTCGCGCTGGTGGTGGCGGGATTCTTCGTGGTGAGGGCCGCTTCCCACTGAGAATGTCGCCGCTCACCAGCCGCATTGATTCGTGTGAACAATCAGAATAGACTGGCTAAACTATTATGAGTCAAGATGATAATATGAGATTGCCGGACGTCGACGAGTGCGCACCGTTCTATGCTCCCTACATCGCCGCGGTGGAGGGAGACAGTCTGGCGGAAGCCCTGGACCTGGACACTGCTCAGTGGGCCGGGCTCCTGCGCTCGGTTCCACCGGGTTTGGAGCAACATCGTTACGCCCCCGGCAAGTGGTCGCTGCGGGAACTCACGGGCCATGTGATTGACTCGGAGCGGGTTTTCCAGGCCCGCGCTCTCGCCTTTGCGCGGGGGGACGCCTCACCCTACCCCGGCTTCGACGAGAACGCCTGGGTCGCCGTGGCGGGCGCCGACAGCCGGCCCCTTGCCGACCTGGCATCGGAGATGGCTGCCGTCCGGGCGGCCACCAGGGCTCTGATGGACGGGCTGGGGCCAGAGACGTGGGAAAGGCGCGGGACTGCATCGGGCTGCGAATTCACTGTACGAAGCGTGTTCTGGATCATCGCCGGGCACTCGCAGCACCACCGGCGCAAGGTCAGGGAACTCTACCTCCCGGAGTAACCCGGGTTTATTCGGTGGTTTCGGGCCCGAACGCCGCCGCCCCCCCAAACCTCGGCGTGTACTCGTTGAGGGTGCTGTACTGCGCGGGCCAGGGCAGGGGGTAGCCCAGCGCGTGCGCCGCGTGCCGGGTCCAGTACGGGTCCCAGAGGTGAGCACGCGCCAGCAGGCACAAGTCGGCCCGGCCGGCCGCGATGATCCCGTTCACGTCTTCAAACGACGAGATGTTCCCGACCGCCATGGTGGCGATGCCGGCTTCGTGGCGGATCCGGTCCGAGAAAGGCGTCTGGAACTGCCGTCCGTACACTGGTTGCTGCTGGGGCACGGTCTGCCCCGCTGAGACGTCCACGATATCGCATCCCGCGTCCTTCAGCGCCCTGGCAATCGCAACGGCGTCGGACGGAGTAGTGCCGCCCGGCCACCAGTCCACTGCGGAGAGGCGCACCGACACGGGTTTCTCGTCCGGCCAAACGCCCCGCACGGTTCGCAGGATCCTCAGGGGAAACCGCAGCCGGCCCTCCAACGAGCCCCCGAAGCGGTCCGTGCGCTGGTTAGTCAGGGGGGAGAGGAAACTCGCCAGCAGGTAACCGTGTGCCATGTGGAGTTCGACCAGGTCGAAGCCTGCTTCAAGGGCCATGCCGGTCGCCCGCTCGTATTCGCGGGTCATCTGGTCCATGCCCGCCTGGTCCAGCTCCGCCGGGACGGGACTGTGCTCGAAGAAGGGAATCGGCGACGCGGAAACCACAGGCCATCCCCCGCCCGGCAGCGGTTCGTTGGAGCCCTCCCAGTCGAGCATGGTCGATCCCTTGCGCCCCGCGTGGCCGAGCTGGATCCCGATCCGGGCCGCGCTGTGTTTGTGCACGAAATCGACCAGGCGACGCCAGCCGTCGACGTGGGCCGGCCGGTAGATGCCGGCACACCCGGGAGAAATGCGGCCCTCGCGCGAGACCGCGGTCATTTCGGCCATCAAGAGGCCGGCACCCCCCACGGCCCGCGACCCCAGGTTCACCAGGTGCCAATCGTCCGGGGTGCCGTCACGCGCCGAGTACTGGCACATCGCCGACACCCCCACCCGGTTTGGCAGAACGAGCTCACGCAGCCTGAACGGCGTGAACAGCGGCGGGGGGGCGGTCCGGCCGGAGGAACCTGGCGTGACCCCGATGGACCGTTCGTTTTTCCGGATCGACACGCCTGCCTGCGTTTCGGCCTTGTCGGCCACCCACCGGTCCACCTGATCCACAAAGGCCGGGTCCCGTTCACGCAGGTTCTCGTGCGAGATGCGGAGGCTCCGGGTAAGCAGCGCGAATGCGAACTGGACCGGTTCCAACTGCATATACCGTTCGGTGTCTTCGAACCACTGAAGGCTGGCCTGGGCAGCCCGCTGCAGAGACTCCACGGGAGGGCGGCGCTCGGCCTCGTAGGCGGCGAGGGCTGCGCCTATCTCGGGCTGCTGTCCGCCCCTGCATCGGGCCAGGGACCGGGCCAGAGAAATGGCGTCCATCATGGCCAGCCGCGTGCCCGATCCCACCGAGAAATGCGCCGTATGCGCCGCGTCGCCCAGCAGCACCACACTCGTTGACCGGGCGTCGGCCGCCTCCGCCGGACCCAGCCACCACCGGGCGTTGCGCACGGTCGGAAACTGCCGCCAGACCGACTTGTTGGAGACCAGTCGGTGGTCGCCGAGCATGTCGGCGAAGAGGCCCGACAGGAAGTCGGCGGTCTCGCGCTCAGATGCCTGGTCCATGCCGGCGCTGCGCCAGGTGTCTTCGGTCGCCTCGACAATGAACGTGGACCTGCCCGGGGAGCCGTTGCCGTAAGCGGCGTACTGATACGCGTGCACCCGCCACAGGCCGTGTGGGTCTTGCCGGAAACGGAAGGTGAATGCGGGAAACGGCCGGGTAGTCCCCATCCAGACGAACCGGTTGGGTCGAATGTCTACCGACGGCTGGAAGGCTTTTTCCCAGCGGCGGCGGACGGTGCTGCTCACTCCGTCCGCTCCGATCAAGAGGTCCGCACCCCCGCTCAGCAGTGCCTCCTGGGGAGCCTCGGTCTCGAAGCATACCTCTACACCCTCTTCGTGGCAGCGCTGCTGGAGCAGCATGAGAAGCTCACGCCGCCCCAGGCCGGCAAACCCGTGCCCAGTGGACTCAAGCGACTCGCCCCGGTAGTCGATCCGAATGTCGTCCCAGTGATGGAACCGCTCCTCGATTGACCGGAGCAGGGCAGGATCGGCATCCCCCACATCGTCCAGCGTCGCGTCAGAGAACACCACGCCAAAACCGTAAGTATCGTCGGAGCGGTTGCGTTCCCACACGCGGATGCGGCGTCGCGAGTCGTCTTTCTTGAGGAGCAGGGCAGCGAACAGACCGCCGGGCCCGCCCCCGACCACGTCGGCGCGGAGAGGCCGGTCAGCCACGTCCGTCCGCGGCCCGGTCTTCCCGCAGCAGATCCCGGGCGATCACCAGCTGAAGCACCTCGGTGGCTCCCTCGTAGATGCGGAGCGCCCTAACGCTGCGGTAGAGGTGGTCCACGGGATGATTCGCCAGCACTCCCCGCCCGCCAAGCACCTGCACCGCCCGGTCCACGATTCGCTGCGCGGCCTCGGTGCAGAAGGCCTTCGCCATGGCGGCCTGCGTGGTGATTCGGTCCGCTCCGCTGTCCTTGGCCCATCCCGCCCGCCATGCCAGGAGGCGTCCCGCGGCAAGCTCGGTCGCCGACTGCGCCAGCTTCTCCTGGACGAGTTGGAATGACCCCAGGGGCCTGCCAAACTGCCGGCGGCTCCGTGCGTGCTCCGAAGCCTCCCACAGAGCGCGTCCGGCCATTCCGCAGGCTGCCGCGCCCACGGTCGGCCGGAGCCGGTCCAGGGTCGCCATTGCCAGCGCGAAACCTCGCCCCTCCGCCCCCAGCCGGGTCCCGGCGGGGACGCGGCAGTCGCCGAGCCGGATCTCGCCCAGGGGATGCGGGGCGCTCATCACCTGGGGGCCGGCAAATCGAAGACCCTCGGTATCGGCAGGGACCACGAAACACGATATCCCCCTGGCCCCTTCCGAAGGTGCTGTCGAGGCGAAGACCACGTAGAAATCCGCGATTCCCGCGTTCGAAATGAACGTTTTCGTACCGGTCAGGCGGTAACCCGCCGGGTCGCCCTCGCTTCCTTCGTCCAGGATGGCAAGGGTGCGCATGGAAGCCGGGTCGGATCCGGCCTCCGGTTCCGTCATGGCGAACGCCCCGATGGCGTCGCCGGCCAGTGCGCGGCGGGCCCAGTCAACCGCCGGGTGCGGCGCCTCCCCACCGTCTTCCTCGCTCTCGCTCCCGTCCAGACTTCCACGCGCAATCAACGCAGGGGTGCTGCTGAGGGCCTGCAGGGCGAACACCGCGTCCGCCAGGGGAGACCACCATCCCAACAGCTCCCGCGCGACGATACAGCCGCGGATGTCACCATCGGCTATGGGCTGGTAGATGCCTGCACGGCCCATGGCCCGGGCCAGTTCGCGTGCCCTGCGGCGGGCCTCGTCGTCGGTCCCGGGGGGCACGCAGTCGCCGATCTCGTCCGCGCAGAACTCGGCCACGCTCTGCCAGTACTCCCGGTGGCGCGGCTCCGCGAATGCCGCCACATCGTCCAGCGTCAGCCCTTTAGCCAAACCGCGGCCGCCTCTTCTCGACAAACGCCTCGTAGGCCTCCCGGAAATTGGGGTCTTCCATGCAAACCGCCTGAACTTGAGCCTCTGCCTCCAGGGCTTCCTCAAGGCCCATGTGCGCCTCCCTGTTCAGGGCATCCTTGGTCATGCGCAGAGCGTACGAAGGTCCGTTGGCGAGGCGTCCCGCCAGTTCTGCTGCGATGGCCACGATCTCGCCGTCGGGCACAACTCTGTTGTAGAGCCCGATTCGGTGCGCCTCGCCGGCATCGATGAAGTCTCCGGTCATCAGGAGTTCCGTTGCCCGACCGAATCCAACGATCCTGGGCAGCATCCAGGCCACCCCCATGTCTGCTCCCGAGAGCCCGACTCTCGTGAACAAGAACGCGATCTTCGCCGATTCCGCAGCGATCCGGATGTCGCAAGCGGTGGCAATCACCGCCCCGGCTCCAGCGACCGTGCCGTTCAGGGCCGCGATCACGGGCTGCCGGCAGGTGCGAATGGCAAGGATCAGGTCGCACGTCATGCGCGTGAATTCCAACAGGCCCTCGGAGTCGCGATCAAACAGCGGCCCGATGATGTCCTCCACGTCGCCCCCGGTGCAGAACCCCCGTCCCGCGCCGGTTATGACCACCGCCCGCACACCTGCCTCGGAGTCAAGGGCGCGGAAGGTGTCGCGGAGCTCGCCGTAGACCTCGAAGGTGAGGGCGTTCAGGCGCTCGGGCCGGTTGAGAGTGATCCGGGCCACGCCGGAGCCGGGGTCAAAGCCAAACAGGAACGACTTGGGGGGATCTTCGAGCAGTGGAGTCATGACGGGACGGGGGGAGGGGTGGCGGTTTCCGGTGCGGAGCACGGCGCCGCAGCGGGCTTACGAACGGAGATTAGAAAATATGGAAGAGCCGGCCCCTGCCGATCTTACCGTGGGTTAGCGCCTGCGGTGGTCCGAGGCGCCAGAGCCACATGCGACGTTTGAGGTCGCCAACCGGAACAGGAGACCGGCCCAATGGAGAACAGGACCAAGATGTATGTCGAGATGGATGTGCACAAGGACTCTGTGACGATTGCGGTGCTGGCCGAGGGATCGCTGGAACCGGCCCGTTCAGGACTGGACCGGAGCCCTGAACCACCTGTCGATCGTGTTCGAGAGCCGAGTGCCCCTATGAAGTGCGAGGGCCATTTACACAGAAATCAGTACACTCCCGATCCAAGACCCACGCGACCTGGATCGAGCCAACTCCCGACGAATCCGAATTCTTGCCGCTCTGGCCACGCGCTAACCGGCGTATATCAGGAGGATTCAACGTCGAAGCGAACCTCGGACGACCTCCCCCTCAGTCTATGAGAAACAACTAAACCCCCCTACTTGACAGAGGGCCCTTCCATATCAGCTTACCATGCCCGAGACGGCACGGCCCGTCAGGGCCAGCGGCATTCATGAGTACACAACACCAACTTGGAGGAAGTCGCATGAAAACCTGGATTCTCTCGACAGTTGCTGCCGGACTGGTGCTCTATTTCGGCGGGTTTCTCATTTACGGTCTGTTGTTGATGGATGTGCTGGCCAATGACGCGATGAAGGACCCTCCGGTAATGTGGGCCATCCCGGCCGCGCAGCTGCTGGGGGGTGGCGTAGTGGCCACGACTCTGTCTTGGCGCGATTCGGCGGACTTCATGGACGGAGCCAAAGCCGCGGCTGCCGTGGCGTTGCTCATTAGCCTGTGCTACGGGCTGATGACCTATGCCAGTCTGGACATCGGAACGACGTTCACGCACATCGGCATTGACGCCGTGGGAACCGTTGTGCTGTGGGGCCTGGCAGGCGGCGTTGTCGGGAAGGTTCGGGGGCGCGCGTAGGCCTGGCAACCCGCCCGGCGCTAGGCGGGAAGAACTGCGGTCGCCTCGATTTCGACGACGGCTCCCGGGTCAACGAGCTCCGTGACAGCCACCAGCGCCATGGCCGGGAAGTGCTTGCCGAACACCTCCCCATAGCGGACTCCGACCTCCTCCAGTGATCCCCGGTAGGCGTCCATGTCGGTCACGTAGATCGTGAGCCGCCCGACGTCGGTGACGTCGCCGCCGGCTGCGGTCAGAACCGCCGCGACCCTGGCGAGAGCGCGGCCGAACTGCCCAGGGAAACTGCCGGCGTCCGGGCCAGGTGCCACGCCGGTCTGGCCCGCCACGAAGAGCACCCGCCCGTCGGCCGGGGCGACCATCCCGTGGTTCCACCCCCTGGGGACGCCCAGCGACTCGGGGTTGATGATTTCGTAAGTCATGCAGGGCCTCCGTGCGCAGGTGCCTCAACCGCGATCTCCGCGCCTTGGATTGAACCGGTTTCGTCTTCAGCGATCCGGGTCACGGCGCCGGCCACCTCGTCCGGAGTAATCAGCCTGCCGGCGGGCTGGGCAGCTTTGAGGCCCGCGCGCAGCTCCTCGGCCGGCCGCCCCGTCGCGGCAGCGATCTTGGCAAGGCTTTGGTCGGTCATCGGCGTGTCCACGTAACCGGGGCACACGCTGTTTACGGTCACGCCGGTCCCGTCAAGTTCGGCCGCAAGGCATCTGGCCATGCCCAGCAGCGCGTGTTTTGAAGCAGCGTAGGCCGTGATGTAGGGAGCACCATGTAAACTGGCTACGGAAGACACGTTAACGATTCGCCCCCAACCTCGCTCCAGCATGCCTCCCAGGAAGGCCTGCGTCACCAGCAGGGGACCGGTCGCGTTCACTCTGTGGAGCGTTTCCCACTGATCCAGGGAAACACGCGAGAACGGGGCCGAGTCCGCGATTCCCGCGTTGTTAACGAGGATGTCTACCGTGCGTGCGCGGGCTGCCAGGCGGCCCTGCGCTGCCCGAGCCATGGCAGCGACGGAGTCGGGGTCCGCGACGTCGCAGACAAGGGCGTACGCGTCGGCCCCCGCCGCGCGGAGTTGCGCCGCCACCCGCTCTACCTGTGGCGGCGTGCGGGAGCAGACGACCACGGCCGCGCCGCGGGCGGCCAGTTGGCGGGCTATGGCGGCTCCGATGCCACGGCCTCCGCCGGTTACGACCGCGCCCCGCCCGGCAAGCCTGCTCCGGTCTGTTGCCGCCCCCGGCTGCCCGCGCGCCATCAGTCGTCGGCCCCCCCACCTTCCATACGCTCCGTCACGGCGTCCGCCACAATCCGGCCCAGGGTCCGAATCGTCTCGCGGCCTTCCCGGGCCGTCGCGTCGGCCGGGTCCCCGCAGTAGGCGTTCGACATTCCGGCATCTTCGAACGACCGTGCGCCGCGCCGAATTGCGTCCGACAGGGAAACTGGCAGGCCGGGAAGGCCGCGCCTCACGTTGTCCCGCACCAAGGCGGGTGCCTCCGCCATCACCACGGAGGTCTCGTACCGGCCTGCATGGCAGGCCCCGCTCCTGAATTCCGTGCTCAACCGCCGGGCCAGGTGCCGGGACGTAAGGTCCGGGTGGATGACCGGCATCCGCCTACCCTCGCCGGCAACCTCCCGGATCGACGCCAGGTGCGCGGGGTCAAGGTGCGAGTTGACTACGACCAGCGCCGATATGCTTTGCTGCTCCAGTGATTCCGCGATGTCGCGCAGCAGTGCCGATAGCGTGGCGGGCGATATCGAAACGGTGCCGGGAAAACCAGCCGCGAACGGGGCCGCCGTGTAGTGGACAGCGGGCAGAACCAACGCCCGCCATCCGTGGGCGGCCAGCGCCGGGACCGCGGCGCAGGCCGGCGCTTCGGCCAAAACGGAGTCGGTGCGCCCCGGCAGATTCGGGCCGTGCGCCTCCACCCCCCCCACCG
>JAGWBR010000028.1:0-15201 GCA_021295785.1 Gemmatimonadota bacterium | reverse complement strand
GCCGGGCCCCACCCCCGCGTCCGCAAGTTCGGTCCAGGTTGCGTTGCTCCAAATGGTCGGGGCAGGGCGGGTGCCGTCCTCGCCGGGAGCCCCTTCGCCCGGAGGCGAAACAATCGGTTTGGTTGCCGGTTCGGTCATTGGTCTGGAACATACTCCCACCGGCCCCGGCACACGGCGCGGAGCGAAGTTGCGGCGGGCCAAGCCGGGGTCCGGCCGTACGTGCTGCCGAAAACCACATCAGACTGGATCAAGATGACTCCACCCGTGAGCCAGTTCAGGCCCCCGAACCCGTTCAACATGGCCGAATACTTCCTGGACGGACGGGTCGATGAGGGGCTCGGCGAGGAGGTGGCGCTCCGCGGCGAGGGGGCCGCCGGGCTTGAGCTTACGACCTATGCCCGGCTCCAGGCACGAGCCAACCAGTTCGCGAACGTCCTGCAAGACGGGGGAATTGAGCCGCAGCAACGTGTGCTGATCGCCCTCCCGGACGTCCCGGACTTCGCCGCGGCCCTGTTCGGTACGGTCAAGACGGGCGCGGTCGCCGTAATGGTCAACTGTTTTCTGCCCGCCCGCCGCCTGGCCGAAATCATCGCCTACACGGGTGCGTCTGTTGTGGTGACCGACGACCGGCGCCGCGACGAGTTTGTGCAGGCCTGCGCGAGTTTCCGCCGCCGCGACGCCGGAGGAGGGGAACCACGGGCACCGAGTCTGCTTGTGCTCGGTACCGGCGACGGGAGCCTCCCGGGCAACGACAGGTGTCCCCTGGCCGGGGCCGCCACCGAGTTCGAGAGCTTTTCGAGTCGGCCGGATGACCCGGCCATTTGGCTGTTTTCCGGGGGCACGACGGGGACCCCGAAGGCCGTAGTCCAGACACATGCGTCTTTTGCGAACACCACCGAGCTCTACGCCAGGGGCGTCCTCGGTTACAGCTCCGCGGACGTAACCCTCTCGGTTCCCAAGCTGCACTTCGGCTACGCCACCGGCTCCAACCTGCTTTTCCCGCTGTCGGTCGGGGGGTCCGCGGTGCTGTTCCCGCAGCGGTGCACTCCGCAAGAGGTCTTCCGGCAGATAGCCATGCACCGACCCACGATCCTGGTCAACGTCCCAACAATGGTCAACGGAATGGTCTCCAGCCCCGATGCGGCAAACCAGGATCTCAGCTGCCTGCGGTTGGCCACCTCGGCGGGGGAGCCCCTGCCGCCATCGGTGCACCGCTGCTGGAACGATTTGTTCGGCGTCGAACTGCTCGATGGCCTCGGCACGGCCGAGATGTGGCATGTCTTCATCTCCAACCGTCCCGGTGATGTGCGGCCCGGCTCGCTGGGACGGGCGGTGCCCGGTTTTGATGTGCGGCTGTGCGACGAAGAGGGCGTCGAGGTTGCACCGGGCGCGGTTGGGCGGATGCGAGTTCGCGGGAAATCGCTGGCCCGGGGGTACTGGCAGCGGCCCGAAGCATCGCGCGAGGCGTTCCAGGGCGAGTGGTACCTCTCGGGAGACATGATGACCCGCGACAGCCAGGGGTGGTTTACCTATCAGGGGCGGGCCGACGACCTGATCAAGGTGTCGGGCAAGTGGTTCTTGCCGGCCGAGGTGGAAGAGGTCATCCTGGCGCACCCGCTCGTGGAAGAGGTCGCGGTCGTGGCCGTCGAAGGGAAGGCCGGATTGGCCATACCGGTGGCGTTCGTGGTGCCCCGAGCGGGGGAGCCCCGCGGCCCTGACGGAGACCGCGGTGCTTTGGAGGCACACTGCCGGGCTAGCCTCGAATCCTACAAGGTGCCCCGCGCATTCCTGGTGCTGGACGACCTGCCCCGGACCCATTTGGGCAAGGTGGACCGCGGCAGCCTCAAGCAGATGTGGGCCGACCGGGGCGAGTAACTTGCCCGCCGTGAAACGATGCCGAGACAAAACTCCTGGGAGGATTACATGAAGAACCCCCTGGCCCTGTCCATGCCCCTGCCGTTTCGCTTCCGGTCGGTCCGCCGTGCTGCGATGGCGGCGGCTGTCGCCGCGACCCCGGTTTCCGCGGCTCCGCTGTTAGCCCAGTCCTATTTCCCGGACCGGCACCCCAACTGGGAGCGTCGCACGCCGCAGGAGGCGGGTTTTGACCCTGCCGGGATTGAGCACGCCATGGAAATCGCCATGGCTGGCGAGTCACAATCGCCTGCGGATCTTGCATTCAACCATCTGATGAGCTTTGGGCGCGAGCCACTGGGCGATGCAGTCGGACCGTTCACGGTCCGGGGGGCCCAAACTGGGCTGATCGTCCACCGGGGGTACATCATCGCCGAATGGGGCGAACCGTCCAAGGCAGACAACACGTTCAGCGTGTCCAAGAGCTTCCTCTCGACCACGGTGGGACTGGCCTGGGACCACGGCCTCATCGCCGACGTGGACGACCTGGTGCGCGGCTACATGCCGCCACTGGTGCTGGACCACGGGGACGGCGAACCGGGAGATGAGTCCGGACGCCGCGCAAAACTTCTGTTCGAATCCGAAAACAATCGCAAGATCACGTGGCGACATTTGCTTCATCAGACCAGTGACTGGGAAGGCACGTTGTGGGGCAAGCCCGATTGGGCGGACCGACCGGACCAGGACCGCTCAACCTGGAGGACCCGGGCGCGCCACGAGCCGGGCACGGTTTACGAATACAACGACACTCGGGTGAACCTGTTGGCGCTTGCGGCCACTGCCGTTTGGCGCACGCCCCTGCCGGAGGTACTGCGGGAATACGTGATGGACCCGATCGGGGCCTCAACCACCTGGGCGTGGCACGGTTACGATAACTCCTGGGTCACCTTGGACGGACGGCAGATCCAGTCGGTGAGTGGGGGAGCGCACTGGGGCGGCGGGATGATCATCAGCGCCTACGACCAAGCCCGGTTCGGGCTGCTGACCATGCACAAGGGCCAGTGGGACGGAGAGCAGCTGGTCTCGGAAGAATGGCTCGACATGGCAACGACGCCCGGGGAAGTGAATCCCGGCACCGGCTTCATGAACTTCTTCATGAACACCGGGCAGCGGAGGCATCCCACGGCGCCCGAGTATACCTGGACGCACACCGGAGCGGGGTCGAACCTGATTCATGTCGATCCCGCCAACGAATTGGTGATTGTGTGTCGCTGGATTCGAGGGGGCGCTTTCAGGGAGGTTGTGGCGGCCGTTATGGAGGCCAGGCTTCAGGGTTAACGGCCCCCCCCGTTCCCGTTGTGACTTCGCCACCATGACCAGCAACCGCCACCCCACCCCCCCCGACCCGAGGCGGTCTGGCGCGCGCATTGATCCGGCCGTCTTCGAGTTCCCGGCCGAGAAGATCCGCGGCGGATTCTACTCGGACAAGTACTTCCCGCGGACACGCAGCGTGCTCGTCGCCCGCCGTATCAACTCCCGTGTGACCATGCAGGTTTTCCAGCGGAAAAGGGCGCTCGTGGCGGGCACCGACGAGGTAGTCGGCCTGCTCAGGACCTGCTTGACCAAGGGATACGATTTCGGCGATCTGCGCGTGAGGGCGCTGCGGGACGGCGACCGCGCCGATCCCCTTGAGACGGTGATGTTGATCCAGGGTCCCTACGCTGCGTTCGCACACCTGGAGACGCTCTATACGGGGATTCTGGCGCGCCGAAGCAGGATCGCCACCCGTACGCGCGAAGCCGTGGAGGCGGCTTGGCCCAAAAGGGTGCTCTATTTCCCGGCGCGCCACGATCATTGGCTGAACCAGCCCGGCGACGGCTGGGCGGCAATGGTCGCGGGTGCCGGGGACGTGTCGACCGACGCACAGGGGTCATGGTGGGGCGGTGCGGGGACGGGCACCGTGCCGCACGGGTTGATTGCGGCGTTCGGGGGTGATACCGTTGCGGCCGCCAAGGCCTTTGTCGAAACCGTGGGCGAAGAGGTCAACCTGGTCACGCTGGTCGACTTTCACAATGATAGCGTCGGGACGTCGCTGGAGGTGGCGCGGGCCCTCGGAGACCGACTCTGGGGAGTTCGCCTCGACACCGCCGGCAACATGGTGGATCACGCGGTCAGGGACCTGGCCGGTGAGGCCTCCGTCCAGGGGGTGAACACACACTTGGTGGCCCGTGTCCGTGATGCACTGGACGCCGCAGGGTTCGGTCACGTGCGGATCGTGGTGTCGGGCGGGTTGGACGCACCGAAGATTCGGGCATTCGAGAGTGAGGGAGCGCGGGTGGATGCCTACGGAGTCGGTTCCTCGTTGATGCGAGGAACGTATGATTTTACAGCTGATATCGTCGAGGTTGATGGCCGCGCGATGGCCAAGGCAGGCCGCTGGTTGCGGCCCAACGACCGGCTTGAGGTGGTGGAGTGAGCGGGGCGGCGCGAATCGGTTGGGTCGTGGACGTCCAGCGGGATTTCATGGCGCCCGAAGGCAGGCTCTACGTCCGCAACCTCTTTGACGACACCGACCCTGGTGCGCGCGAGATTGCGCCGGCCCTGGCCCGGGCGGTTTGCTGGATGCGGGAGAGCTGCCGGACCGTGGTCTATACGGGGGATTGGCACGGCCTGGAGGATCCCGAGATTGATCCCCACAACCCGGATCCGGGGGTCGGCACGTACCCTCCGCACTGCATGGGCCGGTCGTCCGATCCCCGGGAACGTGCCGGGGCGGAGATCATCGAAGCTGTCCGTCCCGGTGATCACCTGGTCCTGTGCCACGACGCCTCTCCGGCTGACGGACGCGAGGTGGCGCGCCGGGCGGTCGCAACGGGGAGGCCAGTGTTCGTGCAGAAGACCCGGTTCAACGTGTTCGACGGAAATCCCGCCAGCGACGCGTTCGTGGATGAGTTGGTCGGCCTGCTCCCGGCCACGCCGGAGTTCGTGGTAATCGGAGTAGCCCGCGATGTTTGCGTCACGCAGGCAGTGGACGGGCTGCAGGACCGCGGCCACGCCGTGACGGCCGTCAGCGATGCCACCTGGGGACTGGGCCTGGAACCCGAGGCGGAAACCCTGACCCGCTGGTCGAAGCGGGGAAGGGTGATCACCCTGAGCGATCTCCTTGATATCCCGGCTGCTCGCTGACCTGGTTCTGGTTGTACACCTGTTCTTCATCGCGTTCGTCGCGTTTGGGGCGTTCGCGGCGGTCTGGCGGCCCCGGGTGGCTTGGGCTCACCTGCCGTGCGTGGCATGGGGGGCCTGGATCTCGCTCAAGGGCTGGATCTGCCCGCTGACGCCTCTTGAAAACAGACTTCGCCGTGCCGGAGGTGAGGCTGGTTATTCCGGCGGCTTCATCGAGAATTACGTCGTGCCGGTCGTCTACCCGGGAGATTTCACCCGCGAGCTCCAAATGCTATTGGGAGTGGGCGCAATCGCGGTGAATGCGCTCGTTTACGGATGGATCCTGCGCCGCGCATGCCTGAAATGGGTCCGGACGGACTAGGGCGTGGGCATGCCTTTGGTAGAAACGCACCCGGAACGCTATTTTTCAAGGTTGTAGTTAATCAGACGTAGTGCGAACACGACACACAAGAAGGTGAGGCGGGAGCCGGGATGGCCAAGCGCGAAGAGTCAGCACCCTGGCAGAAGGAAACCCGGGACGACGGGCAGGACCAGTTTACGCGGTCCGTGCTGCGTTTGGTGGCCTGGGGGCGGGAAAACACCACATACCTCTTGGTGGCCCTCGCGGCCTTGGCTCTGGGAGCTTTTGGTATCCGCTACTATGCGGGATTCCAGGAGAGGGTCCGGGGGGAGGCGGCGACTGCGCTTGTTGCCGTTCGGCTGAGCGCGCAGGACGAGGAGACCGCGATCGTCGGGCTGGAGGAGTTCCTCGGCCGGTACGCGGACACCCCGGCCGGGGACGAGGCCCGGGTAGCCCTGGCGGGGTTTTACCTGCGGGCCGGCCGCGCGCTTGAGGCGGAACAGACGGCGGCAGCCGTGGAGGCGGGTCCCGACCATCCGCTCGGTTTCGCCGGCAGGAGGCTACAGGGTGCCGCCCAGGAAGCCCAGGGCGCGACCGAGACCGCACTCGACACTTACGAGGCGCTGGGCAGCAGCGCCCGCTTCGGTTTCCAGCGCAGAATGGCTCGTGCCGCCGCGGCGAGGTTGCTAGCGAATGTCGGTCGGCCCGACGAGGCCGAGGCGATGTACGCGGAACTGCTTGAACTTGCCGAAGCCGACGAGGCCATTGAAGAGGTCGCGAACTACCGCGTGCGGCTCGGGGAACTGCGGGCCGCGGTGGAGACCGGCGCCTACTCGGCAGCCGTTGTGACACCCGCTCCTGGCGAGCCCGGTGAGCCTGAACTCGAGGAGGGCGACGAAGAACCCGGCTCGGCGCGGGACACGACCGCTGTCGATCCCGAATCCACCGAAGGCGACGAAAAGGGCACTGTTTAGACCGGCCCAGCCCTGATCTTTCCCCGATATGTGTGGCGCTTATATGTCGCATAACATATATTATGTAAACTAACAGCCGCCACAAAAGCGGCTCAAAACCCCCACCCCACCCTCAAATGAGGGCCTCAAGGTCGTTAGAAGCCGAGGGTGTGGGTGTACTTCAACATCAAGACCCGCCCCGTCGAAAGCGGGGACACGTGCCGGGCGGTGAGATCCCGGGCGTAGTCCAGGCCGTCGGTGTACACCGCCCAGAGGTCGGTCCCCTCGCGGAAATGGTAACGGAACCTCGCGTTGACGCTTGCCTGTTCGCTGAGCGTATTGTATTGGGCCAGCGCGCTGAGGGAGATGTGCGCGTTGATGGCGGTGCCCAGCCGCAAACTCGCCAGGTGAGTAGTGGCATATTCTTGGCGCGACGCAAACTCAATACGGTTAACCGAATAGTTGGCTTGAAGCTCCAAGTGCTTGGACACGGTCCAAGTGGGGCTAAATCCGAAAATTGCCCCGCGCCCGTCGTAGAAATCGCCCACTGCACCGCTGATGTTCCCGCGGAACAGGCCGCTACGGGGAAGCATCCAGTTCACGTTGAAGGTCTGGAACCAGTGCTCCCCCGGCTCCACGGTCAAACCCGTGGCGGTGAACTCTTCGCGGATGCTCTCGAACGTGCGCTGGACCGCGAAGGAAAAACGGCCGCCTGACCGGAACTCCAGGGCAAGTGTCGGAGTTATTCCGCGGCTCTCTGGCGTGCCGTCGGACAGGCGGAAATAGTTGGTGCTCATCAAATCGAGGCTGACCGTCCGAAGGGCCGAGTCGTTCCCTTTGACCCAGGTGTGGCCCACCCGTGTGCCCCAGAACGTATGGTCGTTCCGCAGCTGAAACCCCATTTGGGGCCGGTAGCCCCCGCCGATCCGCCGGTATTCCCCGCCGTAGTAGAACCCCTGGTCGTGGCGGCGCTCCCAGCGAGCGCGGAACAGGCCGGACTCCAGCGGGTTCATAACGCCGAGTTCCTGATCGAAGGTGTGTGCCCAGGAGACCGTCAGGTACTCGTCTCCGACCAGCCTGAGCTGGGCATCCATTCCGTAGGCGATGTTGTTTTGCCCGTGGTTGTTCAGGCGACTGGTCACCATGGTCCCCACATAGGAATAGGGGTTCATGACACGCGCCTTGAGGCGGGCCACCGACATGTTCTCGCCGCTCAGGTCTCCGTCGGGGGCGGTCTGCATACTCAGGATGCCGTAATCCAGCTCCCCTGCCCTGCCGACCGCGCGGCCCCCACCGTAGATGCGGACGGGATCACACCCCGACAGCCCTCCGCACCCGATGCGGCGGCTATAGAAGAGCCGGTCACGGGCCCCTCCCACGGCGAAATCGAAAGTCGAGGCCCGCGACTGGAAGAACTGGCGTTTTTCCGGAAAGAACAGCGAGAACCTGGTCAGGTTGACTTGCTGATTGTCAACTTCCACCTGGGCGAAATCAGTGTTGACCGAAAAATCGAGGGCCAAGTTCGGCGAGGGCGTGAACTTCACGTCCAGCCCGGGCTCGGGTGCAAACTTTTGGTCCCGGAACCAGGCGCTGTCAAGCGCGACTCCCTCTGCGGTTCCGTCCATGATTGCGTCAAAGCGCGGCGTCTCCTCGGCGCGCCCCAGCACGTAGGGTGTCACATACAGGGGTGAAGAGGCCCGCACGCCCTCCAACGTGACCCGCTGCGCCTGCGACGGCTTCCCAAATCCAAACCCCCCCCATTCCTGGCTGATCCAGGGATGCAAGTGGCGCTCGTTTTTTCTGGCGATGAACCGGTAGACGATCACTCCCATGGTGATCTCGTCGCCGACGGTCTGGAACCCGAGCGTTGCGAAAGGGATCCGGAATTCGGCGTACCAGCCCTGGTCATCGCGGGTAGTGGCGACGTCCCAGTGCGCGTTCCAGTCTGAGTTCATGGGCATGCCGCCCCCGGTGAACTCGGCATCGTTCGCCATTGAGCGGTCCGACCGGGTGCCTGCGGGCGTAGTCACGAACCAGAGGGCGGTCTCGTAATCGTTGTAGCTGTCGATCATGATGGACAGAAGGTCGTCGCCGCTGAACTGGTCGCGGTAAAGCGTGTTGATGCGGATTCCGTCCGGATCGGAGTCGTACATCCGGCCCGACATGTACAAATGGGATTCGTCGTAACCGATCCTGATTTCGGTTACCTCGGTGGGTTCGCCGCCGTGCACCGGCGCCCACATGAACATGGGCAGCGGAGCGATCGCCTCCCAGGCTGGTTCGTCCACGATGCCGTCAAGCCGGATCTGGCCTGCCAGTCGACTCAGCGGAACGGGCACCGCCGAGCCTACCCCGCCCGGACGGCTGTCCGCGGTCAGGGTGGGCGCGGCGCTCAGCGAATCCTGACCGAACGCCGGTGAAGAAAAAGTCAGAACTGCCGCGCTGACCGCGGCCGCCATGCTGGCTGCAGGGGCGAGCCCCCTGCTCCCGCGCACAGGCGACGATCTCTTCAGAAACCGTCCTCCTCCAGTGCGTCGGGGTCCACGGGGAGCTCGTATCCGCACAGGCGGCAAAAAACAGCCTCCTCGCGGTGGCCGGCCGCGCCGCATTCCTCGCAGGTCCTGATCAGTTTCAGCACAACATCCTCCGGGTCTCTGGGGTCGGGGAGCTTTGCCATTTCGACCGCCACCACGCTGGACGGCACGGCGATTACGCCGTAACCCATGATCATCAGGAAGGCCGCCAGCGTCCTGCCGAGCCAGGTTACCGGGGTGATGTCGCCGTATCCGACCGTGGTAAGCGTGACAATCGCCCAGTACACCGATATCGGAACGTTGACGAAACCTGCCTCTGGCCCCTCAACGAGGAACATCAACCCCCCCACAACCGTTGCAACGGTAACCACTGACAAGAGAAAAACGACGATGCGGTAGGAGCTGGCTCTCAGGGCCCTAACGATGGCCTGCTCGCCAATGAGAAAGTCCACCATGTGGAGGACGCGGAAAATCCGCATGACCCGCGCGATGCGGACGATCCCCAACACATCGCCCT
This sequence comes from Gemmatimonadota bacterium, assembly GCA_021295785.1. Lineage (GTDB taxonomy): Bacteria > Gemmatimonadota > Gemmatimonadetes > Palauibacterales > Palauibacteraceae > Palauibacter. The sequence goes on along the minus strand of JAGWBR010000028.1, from coordinate 5,823 downwards.
CGGGCACCACTAGCGCCAGGAAGGCCGGGGCGGCCCCGAGCAGATCCACGATTCCCCATGGACTGAAGGCATAACGCAGGGCGCTCCTGGCCGCGATCAACCGGCACCCGTACTCTGCGACGAACAGCCCGGTGAACACCCATTCTATCACCTGCAGCTGATCCGCGTAATTGGACCCGATTGAATCCACCGTGCTGAGGATAATACCGGTGGTGCTGGCCAGAATCGCGCCGAGCAGAAGGGCGTCGAATGTTTCGCCCCCAACGGTCAGGTGCCCCACGATGATCCGGTGCAGCTCGCGCCTCCACTTGGGCCGGGTGCTGAAAACCGGATGATTCTCGTAGTCGATGGCCGCCTTTCTCAGGCGGGTGCGGGACGGAAAACGAAGCTTCGGCAAGGTCTCGCGGCCCCCCCCTAGATGGGGGTCGCCTCATCGATCAGCATGATCGGGATATCGTCCTCCACTGCATAACGGAGACGACAGGAAAGGCACGAAAGAGATTCCCTCCCGCCCTGCTGAACGGCGGGCGTGCTCGCGTCGTCCGGTTCGGCGGCGGACACCACGCCCGAGGGTACTCCACTGTACTCCAGTTCACCTTTGCACCGCGGGCATACCAAGATTTGGCGGAGCTCGTCATCCAGGGCCATCGCGCGGGTCCGTCCTCCGATCAGCCAGGGGCGATTCAAATTGGACGGGGCAATAATGCGATTCCGGGCGTGCACCGCAAGGCCTTGAGCGGTCGGTGGCTCGAGAACACCTGCCCGCGGGCCGGCGGAATCGTGGCCAGCCACGGCGCGCCGGGCCGCGACCGGACTAGAGCAGGGCCGTCAGGAAGCGTCGCTGAACCCGAGCCGGCGCAGCGCGGCGGGATTCTTGCGCCATTTGGCGAGGACCCTCACGCGCAGCTCCAGGTAGATGCGTTTCCCCACCAGCTGTTCGATGCCGGGGCGACTCTGCTCCCCGATGCGCTTGATCTTGCTCCCCCCGGCCCCGATTACGATCCCCTTCTGGGAGGGGCGTTCGACGAACACGGTAGCCTGCACGTAGTCAGGTCGGTCTCCGGGCCGGCGCTCGAACCGCTCCACGACTACGGCCACGGCGTAGGGAACCTCGTCACTCAGTTCCCGCAAGCATGCCTCGCGGACAAGCTCGGCAGCCAGCTCGCGCACGGGCGCGTCGGACAGGTCGTCTTCGGGATAGAGAGGCGGAGATTCGGGGAGCCGGTCCATGACGGCGTCGCGCAGCCGCGCCACCCCCCTTCCCCGTCGGGCGTCGGTCTGGAACAGGCCGTGCCAGCGCCCGGTTTCCTCGGCCCGGGTGCAGAAGTCCGCGAGTGCTTCTGGCGAGCCGGACCCGCGGTGGGCCGACGCCGCCAAATCAACCTTGTTCACGCAGAGCACCGCGGAGATCCCCGCGGGCGGCTCGTATTCCAGGGCCCACGCCCGGCCGGCCGTGGCCGCCGCGTCAGCCACGCCGACGATCAGGTCGGCGCCGTGAGCTGCTTCGGCGGCTTGCTCCAACATGGCCTCGTGAAGCAGGTACCTGGGTTCGACCAATCCCGGCGTGTCAACGAACACGATCTGGCCCCGGGGGTCCGTGTAGATCCCGCGCAGTCGGCGCCGGGTGGTCTGCGCCTTGGGAGTAACGATGGCCAGCTTCTCGCCGACCAGCTGGTTGAGGAGGGTGGATTTCCCCGCGTTGGGTAAACCGACCAGGGCGACAAACCCCGCCCTGTGCGCCAAGCGGTTTGTTCCTACGGCTCGACGCCTTGCGCGAAGGGATCCGGAGCCCGGCGGGTGCCGCTCTGGTCCGCTCGGTTCGTCAGGTCAATGTTCCGGGCGTAACGGTTGAGGCTGGAGCAAGGACTACTCGAGTGGGGCACCGGAGTTCTGAAGCCGGGCTGCAACCTGCTCGGCGCTGGCCACTCCGCTGGCCAGGGCTCCGTTGACCGAGGGAACCCCCATGTAGTCACCGGCGAGAAACAAGCCGTTTCCGTCTCGCGCGAGCTCGCGCCGCATCCTGGCCATGGCTCGAAACATACCGGGAGGTCCCATGCAGACGGCCTCTTGCCAACGGTAAACGCGCGTGAAGATTCCCTCGTGGTCCTGCGGAAGCGCCGATCCGGGAGGTCGATTGCGGCGGGCATCGTCGAGAAGCCTGCGCTTGATCTCCTCATCCGCCAGAGGTAGCAACTGCTCGGCGCGGTCACGACCAACGAGCAGGTCCAGCGTGCTCTTTCCCGGTGGTGCGATGTCGGGGAGGTTGATGGACCGGTCCAGCAGCAGCGGCGTATCATCTTCCGGGTAGAGCGCACCGTGCCAGCCGGACGGAAGGGGTGGGTGGTCGAGGCCGATCACCACCCGGCACCCGCTCGAATACTCGACCGTGCCCAGCGCGGCCCGCACCTCGTCGTGCAGGTCCGGGATGATTCCCGCGACCCTGGTAGCGGGTACGGCGCAGATTACCGCGACAGCCTCGATCGGTCCGTCGTCGGTGATCACGGAATGCGGTTGTCCCGCGCGATTCATCAATACACGCCGAACCGGTGTCGAGACGCGTATGGAGTCCCCGCTGGCCGCGGCAAGCGCGTGAGCCAAGGCGCCGGCTCCCTGCGGCGGGACAGATAGTTCGCTGTGCTTGAGCAACATCTCGGAGAGGTAGGTCCGCATATATGCGGCCCCGGAGGCCTCGACGTGACCCATCGTCATCTCAAGGAACCCCTTGAGCGTCACCCTCAGGCTGTCGGGTGCGCCGAGCCTGTCGAGGTACTCCCCGAAACTCTCCCCTTCATCGAGCTCGACGAGCCGGGAGTCGCTGGAGAAATTCAGGTGCTCCGACTGTCGCTTGAGCCCCGATAGGAGCTTGAACAGGAAGCGCGCTCCGGCAGGGGACAGTGCGCCCAATGCCCGCAGCGCTCCAAGACCGCGTAGAGAGGCCAGAACGGGGTTGCCCGCCCGCGTCACGACCCACCGACCGTTCCGATACCAACCCAGGTTCATCGCGGAACGGCGCAGGGGGAGCCCCAACTCCTCGCAGAGGCGAAACGTGATGTCATACGAGGGGCAGAAGAAGTCCGCGCCCTGATCGATGCAGAAACCGGCCACCCTGTCACCCCCGAGGCGGCCTCCGACTTGATCGTCCTTCTCCAGCAGGAGCACTGGGATACCGAGTTTCCTGAGCGTATGGCACGCGGCCAGTCCGGCAGCGCCCCCTCCAATAATGACGACTCTGGTTGCGTCCATGGGCTCCCAAGGCAGACGAGGAGGATATGTCCGGCTATCGTGGTGCTTGCGCCGGGGTGTTCGGGCGTCGGCGCGCTCGGCCGCGCATGGACGACCGTCCTCGCCGAAACCAGACGCGCGTTGCCCGCGAGAGGTCGTGGTTGGCCAGCGAAAGTATTGGATATTTCTGTAACGTGCAATCCGCAAGGCGTGATCAGTGCGGGTCCATGACGGATGTAGCATGACAGGATCCCATGTGGTTGCCAGGTCGCGCAGCACGGGACTCTCGGGTAGTAGCGGTCCTCCAGATCGAACATGGCCTCCGGCCCAGGATCGTTCCCTTCAGCAGGGGACGACAATGCGTTCATAACACGTTATTGGACAATCATTTCCAAGGGCATCTCCTAGTTCCGTCGTCCCTTGCCGTCCGCCGCTATTCTGTGTATTCTGCCGTAGGGCGATTTGAGATGTGATACACCACCAGAGAAGGAACGCACGACGAAACGGCCCAAGACGCTCGCCGACGCCCGGCGGAAGGCGCTGGACAAGAAACGGGCGACCCCGCATTGAACCCCATCCTCAAGAGGATCGTGGAGGAGCCGCCAAGCAGGGGCCGGTTGACGAAGCGGCCGCCGCCGGATCCGGGACACAGGCGGGAGACCATGCCCCGCCGCATCGCCATCATCGGCGGAGGCATATCAGGACTGGGCGCCGCCTGGGCGCTGCACCGTCACCCGGATCGGTTCGACTTCGAGCTGTTCGAGGCCCGGGACATCGTTGGCGGAAACGCGGTCACAGCCGACATGCCGCAGAGCGGCGGCGGCTCCATCCCCTTCGACATCTCCGTCACCGCCTGCATTCCGTCGGTATACCGGCACATGCTCCTGCTGATGGAGAAGTTCGGCATCGACCTGGTGGACACCCGTTTCAGCTACAGCGTGCGGTATCGTGGGGAGGTCTATGCCCACGACTTCGACTCCGACGTCAGGGAACAGCTGCAGCCCGAGATCGCGAAGTTCCAGAGAATCCTCCGTCGCCTGCACCGGTTCGGCTTCCTGACCCGCGCCAGGTCGAAGCTGCTGAATTCCCTCAATCCCTTCAACTACATCAGCATGGGGACCCTGCTGAACCTCGCCGGGCTTTCAGCGGACTTCAGGTACAAGGTGCTCAAGCCCATGTTCGTCAACTTTCTCATGGCGACGAACGTGTTCGACATGCCCGCGGCCCTTTTTGCCAGGTATCTCGAATTCTTCGACATCGAGTCCGCCACACCCATGCAAACGTGGGACCAGGGAACGAGACGCATCTACGAAAACCTGACGGCCGGGTTCCGGGACCGGATCCATCTCAACCGTCCTGTACGCAAGGTCCACCGCAGCAAGTCCCACGCCGTGGTCGAGGACGAGAACGGTGTGCGGGAGACCTTCGACGAGGTCATCCTTGCGTGCAATGCGAACCAGACACTGATGCTGCTCGACCGGCCCACCATACTGGAGCGCTACATCCTGTCGTCGATACGGTACGAGAGCGAACTCCACAACCACGCTATCGTGCATTCTGACGCGTCGGTGCTTCCGGACAATGAAGTGAAGCCGCTTACGACGCGCAGCAATCACATCGAACAATACGGCGCCAGGCCGGACAACTATGAAATCACCTATATCATGCACAACCAGCAGCCGTGGGCCGCACGGTCGGCCAGGCCCTGTCTTGTAACCTACAACCCGGTCAGCCGTATCGACGAACGGAAGATCATCGGGAGGTGGTGGTTCCAGCACGTTGTCCACGACGTTCGCCACGTCACGCTCCTCGTTCCCCTCTTCCGCTTCATACAGGGCAGAAAACGGACGTGGCACTGCGGCGCCCATACCCTGGCCAACAGCCAGGAAACATGCTTCGTCAGCGGTCTCGCCGCCGCAACGCAGATAGGCGCCGACTACCCCTTCGACGACGCCGAAGCGCGCCGGTCATTCAACCACTACGGCAGCATCCTGCACGGCTGGCGGTTCAGGAAGGCACGGCGGTGAGGGTCTGACCGGCGACCGCGGCCGCGGGCCTGCCCCGACCCACCGTGGATGGCCCGAAGATCGTCCTCTGACCTCCAAATGCCGTCGCATGCAATCCCGCTCATTCCTGCCACTCTGCCCCGTTCCGGCGAGACCGCTTCGCCGCTGAAGCTTGCGTATGCGTCCGGCGCGGCGGCCGCCGCGAAGGAGAACTACACGATCAGGGAGGCGGGCGCCGACTATGTGCTCGGCGTGATCTGGAGCCCCCAGGAGACTACGCTGACGTGACCGCCGGAGGCCCCGGAGGATGATCCGTCAGAGTTGGAGTCAGATCTTGAGCTGAGCTTCGTGGCCGTGTCAGCATTGCTGGGTTGTCTGGATCGTACCGCCACCGATCGGGGCGTCCGGGACGTGAATATGACTCGCGAACTGAAGAACTTGCAGGAGGCAGGTGAGCCGCTGCTTCCGCTGGACGATTTGGCCGAAGGCCGCGTCGCTGCGCTTCCGCAAACGGTTGCTCCCTAGAAAGGAGGTGATCCAGCCGCAGGTTCCCCTACGGCTACCTTGTTACGACTTAGCGCCAGTCACTGAGTTT